>JBBQNY010000014.1:0-32475 GCA_038330365.1 Lysobacterales bacterium
CCAGATCGGCACGCTTGCCGGGCACAATCGAACCGATACGGTCATCCCATCCCAGAGCGCGCGCGCCACCGAGGGTGGCGGCCTCGAGCATGCTGGCCGCGTCCCCGGCCGCGGCATCGCCGGCCACGGCTTTGGCGAGCAGCGCCGCCGTGCGCATTTCCCCCAGCATGTCCAGGTCGTTATTGCTGGCGCTGCCATCGGTTCCGATGGCCAGGTTCACGCCCGCCTCCAGAAGTTGCGCGACCGGACAGAACCCCGAAGCGAGCTTGAGATTCGACTCCGGGCAATGCGCCACATGCACGCCGGTTGCCGCGCAATGCGCGATCTCGTCCGCAGTCAACTGGGTCATGTGGACTGCGATCAGGCGCTGGTCGTGGATGCCGAGCCGGTCCAGCCGCGCAAGTGGCCGCATGCCATGCTCACGGACGGAGTCCTCCACTTCCTGCGCCGTTTCGTGAACGTGGCAGTGGACCCGCATGCCATGTTCGGATGACAGCTCGCGGATACGCTCAAAATTGGCATCGTTGACGGTATAAGGCGCATGCGGAGCAAAACAGGTTCCCACCAGCGACTCGTTCGAGAATCTTGCCGCGACGGCCATTGCCTTGTCGAAGTATTCATCGCTGGTCGCCGCCCACGAAGTGGGGAAATCAATGACCGGCAGCCCGACCATGGCGCGAAAGCCGAGGCTGAGATAGGTCTCGGCCGCGGTGTCCGGGAAGAAATAGTTCTCGTTGCAGCAGGTGGTGCCGCCGCGCACCATCTCGCCCACGGCAAGCTCGATGCCGTCGCGCACGAATTCGGGCCCCACGAAGCGCGATTCCGCCGGCCAGATGTGTTCGCGCAACCAGATCATCAGCGGCAGGTCGTCTGCCAGGCCGCGCATCAGCGTCATGGGATTGTGGACGTGTGCGTTGACGAGTCCCGGGAGCACGGCGTGTCCGGCAAGATCAACTTCCTCGCGCGCCTGGTATTGCCTGCGTGCATCGGCGGTGGGCAAAAGCGCCACGATGCAGCCGTTCGAGACGGCCACCGAGTGCCGGTCGAGCACCACGCCCCGTGGCTCGACCGGGATCACCCAGCGCGCATGCAGCAGCAGGTCGCATTCGATCACGAGGGTGCCTTGGATCGCCGCGGGTTGGTGCCGGTGAGCCGCTGCATCCGGGGCTTTACTTCACGCGCGACACGTAAGTGCCTTCGCGCGTGTCGACCTTGACCTTCTCGCCGTTCTCCACGAACAGTGGCACGCGCACCGTGGCGCCTGTCTCGAGCTTGGCCGGCTTGCCACCACCCGAGGAAGTATCGCCACGGAGTCCAGGATCGGTCTCGACAATGCAGAGCTCGACAAAGTTGGGTGGCGTCACCGACAGCGGCGCGCCATTCCAGAGCGTGACCACGCACGTCTCTTCGCCCTTGAGCCAGTTCGCAGCTTCGCCCATCGCCGTCTTGTCGGCCTGGTGCTGTTCGAATGATTCGGATTGCATGAAGTGGTAGAACTCGCCATCGAAGTACAGGTACTGCATGTCCGTATCGAGGACATCCGCGCCTTCGAAGGACTCACTGGCCTTGAGCGTCTTCTCGATCACGCGTCCATTGCGCAGGTTGCGGATGCGGATGCGCGTGAACGCCTGGCCCTTGCCCGGCTTGATGAAATCCGCGTCCACGATCGCATAGGGATCGCCGTCGACGATGATCTTCAGCCCGTTTTTGACGTCGTTCAAGCCGTAAGTGGCCATGCAAAGCTCCGGATGTGGCGCCGGCCGCTCGAGGCGGCCGGTAGAATGGGAAATTGAGTTCAGCGCCGTGCTGGCGACGCAAGAGGCCCATGATACCTGCAAGCCTGCAACGCCCGCATGTGTGCGACTGGCGCGCCGAATGGCGCGACGCGATCGTGGACGCACGCGAACTGCTGCAGATTCTGGATCTGGCGCATCTGGCAGGCACGCTGCCCGCGCAGACCCAGCCCGGCTTCGGATTGCGCGTGCCGCGTGCCTTCGTGGGGCGCATGCGTCGCGGCGATCCGGCAGATCCCCTGCTGCGCCAGGTACTGCCGCTGCGGGAAGAGTCCGACCCGGCCGCAGGATTCGTGATGGACCCGGTCGCTGACCTCGCTTCCCGTATCGCGGATGGTGCGGGCGTTCTGCACAAATACTCCGGGCGGGCGCTGCTCGTCGCCACCGGCAGTTGTGCGGTGCACTGCCGCTACTGCTTCCGTCGACATTTTCCCTACAGTGACGAGTTGGCCGCGCGCGGCGCATGGAGCGACACCCTCGAGACGCTTGGATCTGACACGAGCCTGCGTGAGGTCATTCTTTCGGGCGGCGATCCGCTCTCGCTCACGACCGCGCGGCTGGCGCAACTGACTGCGGGACTGGACGGCATTGCGCATGTCCAGATTCTGCGCATCCACACACGCCTGCCGGTCGTGCTGCCCGCGCGCGTGGACCCGGAGCTGCTGGACTGGCTGTCGAGTCTGCGCCTGCAGCGCGTGGTGGTGATCCACGCCAATCACGCGCAGGAAATTGATCGGGAAGTGGCAGATTCACTCGAACGGCTGCGCGACGCTGGCTGCGTGCTGCTCAATCAGTCCGTGCTGCTGCGCGGGGTCAACGATTGCGCCGACGCACTGGCGCGGCTCAGCGAACGCCTGTTCGAGTGCAAGGTGTTGCCCTACTACCTGCACGCGCTCGATCCGGTGGCCGGAGCCGCACATTTTGCCGTTGCTGATCGCGTTGCCCTGCAACTGGTCGAGAGGCTGCGCGAGCGCTTGCCTGGCTACCTCGTACCGAAGCTCGTGCGCGAAGTCCCTGGAGCGCGCAGCAAGACGCCGCTTTCTGACTTGCAGCCGTACCGGGACTAGTTTGCCGTCCAATTGCCGGCGCGCGTCCGGTACATTGCACGCTCTGTCGACCATGCTCCCGGAACGCTCACCGATGGTGAAAAGCGACAATTTCCTGCGGTTACTTCTGGTCGAGCCCAGCCTCGATGACGCCGAACAACGCGTGAGTGAATTGCGCAACGACGGTGTTGCAGTGCGACCGACGCGTGCCGGCAGCCTCGACCAGCTCGACGAGTTGCTCCGGGAACAGACCTTCGATGCGGCGCTGGTGCATGCCGCGACAGGCAATATCGCGCCGGCCCAGGTCGTCGCCAGCGTTGCCGCTGCCGGCAAGATCCTGCCCGTGGTGGTGGTGCTCAAGGATTTTGACCGGAAGGAGTACTTCGCCGCCTTGGGTGATGGCGCGGCGGGCGTCGCAATTGCCTCGCAGCCGGGCGACACCGTACGTTCCCTGATGCGCGCTTTCGAAGAGCTGGAAGCCCGGCGTGGTCTGAGGACTGCCGAGAGCGAGTTGCGGGAAAGCGAACGGCGTTGCGATGCCCTGCTCGAATCCTCGCGCGACCCGATTGCGTATGTGCACGAAGGCATGCACCTGCGGGCCAATGCCGCCTATCTCGAAATCTTCGGCTTCGACTCCTTCGATGACATCGAGGGCATGTCGCTGCTGGATCTGATCGCGTCCGACCACGCGGACGCCTTCAAGACCCTGCTCAAGTCGCTGAGCAAGGGTGAAGCTCCGCCCGAGCAGTTCCGCACGCGGGCACTGCATTCGGACAGCGGCGAATTCGACGCGGTCATGGAATTCCAGCCTGCAACCTACGAGAGCGAGCGCTGCCTCCAGATCGTGATCCGGCTGCCTGGCGGCGCGGATTCGGCCGAACTGGAGAAGCTGCGCTCCCACGATCTGGTCACTGATCTGCTGAATCGCCAGACTGCACTTGCACGCCTGGAAGTCATGAGCGGCTCCGTGGCGCGCGGTGGCGCGGCGGCGGCGTTCTGGATGATCGAGCCCGATCACTTCCGGGTGCTGCTCGATCGCGTCGGACTCGGCAATGCCGACCTGCTCCTCGGCGATATGGCGGCGGTGATCCGCGAGCAGTTGCAGAGCGACGAGGAAGCGGCGCGGATCGGCGAACACAGCTTTGCCATTCTTTCCCCCGCTGTCGACGTCAAGACCCTGCGCGCAAGGGCCGAGGCACTCCGCGCGTGCTTCGACGGGGAGGTATTCGAGGCCGGCGGCAAGTCGGTTGGCCTGCACGTCAGCATCGCCGTCGTCATGATCGGCGAACTCAATGCAACGCCGGCGGCAATCCTGCAGGAAGCCACATCCAGCTTGCAGGCTGCGCGCGAGGCCGGCGGCAACCGGATTGCGCTGTACGACCCGGGTGAGCGCGACCGCGATGCGGTCGAAGCAGAAAACCGGCGCACCGCAGCGGTCCGCAACGCGCTGGAGCAGCAACGCATGGTGCTGCTCTACCAGTCCATCGTGAGTCTCCAGGGAGAGGAAGGCGAGTTCTTCGACGTTTCGGTCAGGCTCGCAACCGAGATCGGGGAACTCGCGGGAGCCGACTTCCTCCCAACCGCGGAGCGCTTCAACCTGGTTCTGGGAATGGATCGCTGGGTGATAGAGCACGCCATCGCATCGCTCGCGGATCGCCAGGCCAACGGGCCAGTCACCATGTTCCTGCGCGTGTCGCCGCAGAGCATCGAGGATGCATCGCTACTTCCGTTCATCCTCCAGTGCCTCAAGAAACATCGGGTGAGCGGCGACCGCGTGGTCTTCCAGATGGCGGAAAGCCAGGTGGTGACCAACCTCAAGACCGTTCGCACGTTCACCAAGGGTCTTGAGCAGCTGCATTCCCCGTTCGCGCTGGCGCGTTTCGGTTCCGGCCTCGATTCGTTCCAGACCCTGCGCAATATCGATCCCAAGTACGTGAAGATCGATGGAGCGCTCATGGAAGGATTCAGCGGCAACAGCGACAACCAGCAGCGCGTGCGCGAGATATGCGAACAGGCACATCGACTCGGCAAGATCACCGTCGCCGAGTGGGTCGAGGACACGGCCACGATGGCGATGCTGTTCGGCTACGGCGTCAGCCTCGTGCAGGGCAATTTCCTGCAGGAACCCGAGAAGGTGATGTCTTACGACGTGCGGTAGGTCACGTCTGATCGAGTCCGCGCTGGCGCCACTGGGCGATTCGTTTCAAAAGCGCGTGGCTTCCAGTTGAAGGAAGCTCCGGCCCGTCGACACGGCTGCTTCACGAACTTCGCGAAGCATCGTCCTGCAGACGTTCCAGCACCGCGGCAAGCGCACCGGGCAGTGGCGCCGAGAAGCTGTAGCTGCCCTGCTCTCCCAGATCGAAACTGAGTTCCGCCGCGTGCAGGAACATCCTCCGCAATCCCGACCGGTCCCGCAGTCCACGATTTTCGTCGGCGTCGCCGTAGCGCGTATCGCCGGCTACCGCTGCACCCGCGTGGGCAGCGTGCACGCGGATCTGGTGGGTACGTCCGGTCTCGATGAATACTTCGACGTAGCTGCAGCCACCGGCGCGTTCGATTTCGTGGAAGCGACTGCGGGCGGGCTTGCCATCCTCGGCCACCATCACCATGCGTTCGCCCCCGCGCAGCACGGATTTGAGCAGGGGTGCGTCGACGCGCACATCGCGCTCGGCGAGTGGCGAGACGAGCAAGGCAAGATAGCGTTTGCGTGCTCGCCCTTCGCGCAGCGCCGCCTGCGCCGCGAGCAATGCGCTGCGCTTGCGAGCGAACAGCAGGACTCCGCTGGTATCGCGATCGAGTCGATGCACGAGTTCAAGCGGGGCCCCGGGGCGTAATTGCCGCATCTGCTCGATCGCGCCCAGGGAGATGCCACTGCCGCCATGAGCCGCCAGCCCGGCGGGTTTGTCGATTGCAAGAAATCGGGCGTCCTCGAACACGATGGCCTCGGCCAGCGTGCGCAACTCGCGCTCCCCGGCCCGGGGAGGCGCGGCGCCATCGATCCCTGTCCTGACAGGCGGGATCCGCAGCAGATCACCGGGCTCGACGCGCGTGTCCGCCTTCACCCGCTTGCCGTTGATCCGCACCTGTCCCGTGCGGAGCAGGCGGTAAACGTGCGATTTGGGTACGCCCTTGAGTTCGCGGAAGAGGTAATTATCGAGGCGCTGACCGGCGTGCGCATCGTCGATGCGGACGCTGCGGACTGGACTGGCTTTGGGTTCAGATAAGGTCACGTTGCCGGCTCCGCCTCGCGATTGCTATGATGAACGCGGGCAAGCAGGCCTCAAGCGGCGGTTCTGCAACGATTATTGAACCGCTGAAAGTCGCTTGACCACCCGTTCTTCCGGCCACTGTCGCGCCGCTTTGCAGCGCAGATGGGGGTCGAATGCTAACAGGGTGTTTCCGCCGCGCTGCGTCGTCTCTGGCGGCCAGCGCGACCTGCCGGCACTGGCGCGATCGCGCCGTGGCTCGGGGTTGCGGGAATTTCCCCAGGGTTGGATCGGGATTCGTACCTCGGGTCGCCGCAAGGCGGCGCGAGGTTTTTCGGTGGACGCGAGTCTGCCGGCCGGCCGGGCTGAACCCGGCGAAGAACACGGCGCTCCCGCGGTTGCGGAGTGCCCCGATGCGCGCACGCGAGCGCGCGCGACAGTCGCAATAGGCGGCTGCGCGGCACGCGGGTACACGCGCAACGGCGGCATTCAGTGACTGGCGGAGCGCAAGGAAAAACCACCATGAAGCGTATGTTGATCAACGCGACTCAACGCGAAGAGTTGCGTGTGGCCATAGTCGATGGCCAGTCCCTGTTCGACCTGGATATCGAAATTCCGGCGCGCGAGCAGAAAAAGGCAAATATCTACAAGGGACGCATCACCCGCGTCGAACCCAGCCTGGAAGCCGCATTTATCGAGTACGGCGGCGAGCGCCACGGTTTCCTCCCGCTGAAGGAAATCGCCCCCGAATATTTTGCCGATGGTGCAGACCCTGGAAAGGTCGGCATCCGCGAACTGATCCGCGAAGGCCAATCGGTCGTGGTGCAGGTCGACAAGGAAGAGCGCGGCAACAAGGGCGCGGCGCTGACGACTTTCATCTCGCTGGCCGGCCGCTATCTCGTGCTCATGCCGAACAATCCCAAGGCGGGCGGCGTATCGCGCAAGATCGAGGGCGAAGAACGGCAGAACCTGCGCGAGACTCTCGATCAGCTCGACGTACCGGAAGACATGGGCATCATCGTGCGCACCGCAGGTCTGGGACTCAACGTCCAGGAGCTGCAGTGGGACCTGGATTACCTGGTTCAGGTATGGAAGGCGATCGCGGACGCGGCTCTGTCCAAGCCCGCACCCTTCCTGATCTACCAGGAGTCGCGCCTGATCATTCGCGCGCTGCGCGATTACCTCCGCGCCGATGTCTCCGAAGTGCTTATCGACCAGCAGGAACTGTATGACGAAGCGCAGGAGTTCATGCAGCAGGTCATGCCGCAGAGCCTGCGCAAGCTGAAGCTGTACCAGGACACGGTGCCGCTGTTCTCGCGCTACCAGATCGAATCGCAGATCGAGAACGCGCATGAGCGCACCGTACGCCTTCCTTCCGGCGGCTCGATGGTGATCGACCGCGGCGAAGCCCTGACCGCCATCGACATCAACTCGGCGCGCGCGACCAAGGGCTCCGACATCGAGGACACTGCCTTCAATACCAATCGCGAAGCGGCCGTGGAGATCGCGCGCCAGCTGCGCATCCGCGATCTCGGCGGCCTGGTGGTGATCGACTTCATCGACATGGAAAGCAGCCGTCATCAGCGGGAGGTGGAGGACACGCTCAAGGACGCATTGCAGGCGGATCGCGCGCGAGTTCAGGTCGGTCGCATATCCCGCTTCGGCCTGCTCGAGATGTCGCGCCAGCGGCTGCGGCCTTCGCTGGGCGAGTCCACACACGGCATTTGCCCACGCTGCGAGGGCCACGGCCATATCCGCAGTATCGACTCGCTGTCGCTGTCCATTCTCCGCTTGATGGAAGAAGAGGCGATGAAGGACAACACGGGCGAGGTGCTGGTGCAGGCTCCGCCCGATGTCGCCAACTATTTGTTGAACGAGAAGCGCAGCGCCATCAGCGAAATCGAATTGCGCCACGAAGCGCCGGTGGTCGTGGTCGCCGACCGCAACCTCGAGACACCGCACTTCGAAGTGACGCGGCTGCGTACATCCGAAATTCCCGAGCACGCGCGCCGCAGTTACCAGCGTGCGACCGAAGTCCAGCCGGTGCTGGCGCCCGTCACCCAGGGCACCTCGGCGCCGGGCGACGAACCTGCGGTTTCGCGTATCGAGCCGCACGGTCCTGCCCCCCAGTGGACCGAACCGGCTGCCGCCGAAAGTGGAACTGCAGCTCCCGCGATGGCTGTTGTCGCGCCTGCCACCACCGGATTTGTGGCGTGGCTGAAGCGACTGTTTGGCATCGGGGTTGCGAATTCTGCTGACACATCCCAGGCACGTCCCGAGCCCAGCGACGCAGGCGATGCGCGGCGCGGACGCGGGCGCTCGACCTCGGGTCGTCGTGATTCGCAGGCACGGGACGGTCGCCGATCTCGTGGCGAGGGCAAACGTGATCGTGATCGCGAGCGCGGCGATGCGCCCGGTCGTGGACGCGTTGCTCGTGAAGAACGCAGTAGCTCGAGATCGCGTCCGGACCGCAGCGCGGGTCGGGCTGAGAATGGCAAGAACGAAACTCGCGACGAGCCGCGCACGCGGCGGGATTCACAGCGCAAAACTGTGGCATCCAGCGACAACGCAGCGGGGAGCCCGGACGCGTTGCTCGACGAGACGACTGCAGTCGTGACCGCAACGCAGGAAAAATCCGGCGCCAATGCAGCGGGAGCGGCACACAGTGACGAGACATCCGCAACCGACAGCACCACCCGCACGCGTCGCCGTGGTCGTCGCGGTGGACGCCGGCGGCGGAAAACTGGCGAGGGCGAGGGCGCCGGTGCGGATGTCGCAGCAAGCGACGATCAGCAGCCTTCCTCCGACGCAGCCCAGGACAACAGGCCGGCGCCTGTTCGCCGCACTGCCAGGCCTGCAGCCGATGGCGACCGGCAGGAATCGGACTCGAACGAGTCAGCAGGAACAAACGGGAATGCTCCATCTTCCAGCCACGCGTCGGGCGACGACGACGATAAGGCGCCAGACGCCGCCTTGAAGGGCCGCAATGAGTCCACCCCTGTCAGCGCATCTCTTCAATCGCCTGCGGCACCGCCGCCAGCGGTTGCAGATGGCGGTGCCGCCAGGATGGGAACCGGCACTGTCAGTGACGCTGCAGAGTCTGCAAGGGAAGTGGCACCCGCTCGTGCCCGACCACCTGCATCGAGTGATGCCGCCGCCGCAGCGCCGCTGCCGGAGGTCCGGTCCGTTGCAGCGTCTGCGCCACCGCCGCAAAGCAGCGTGGCCCCACTTTCGGCCAAGCCGTCGTCATCGGTCACTGCTGGCGCGCCAGCCGTGGCGGGCAACGCACCAGGTTCCGATTCCGCATCGCCCGCAGCTGGCGGAAACGTTCCGCGCGAGGCTGATCGGGTGGCCGCGCCGTCAGCTTCGATGTCTGCACCGTCTGCAACCAGTGCGCAACGAGCCCCGGCCACGCCTCCGGCCTCAGCCGGTGAAGTTGCGACGCGTGCACCATCTGCGCCGTCGCCAACAGCAGACAGCCCCGCCAGGCCTGCAGCCCCGGCTCCTGCCATCCCGCCGAAAGCTGTGACTCCCGCATCGACGCAACCTGCCGAAGTAGCAGCTCAACGAGTTTCTCCTTCTGAGCACGCGCCTGTTCGCAGTCCAACACCGACTCAGGCGCCTGCAGGTGCAGCGCCGGCGAGCCCGCCTGCTCCCCGTCCGGCAGCGACGGCCCCGGTTTCGAACCTGACGTCGCCGACGTCACCCGGCGCCGGATCAGCGACACCGCCGACACGCGCGGCAGCCCCTGCAGCGGCCAGCGCAGCAGTAACTTCCGCGTCGTCGCCGACCCAGCCTCCGCACCAGGCGCAGTTGCTCGATCCCGCTCCCATACGCCCGCCGGCGCCGGTTCCCGACCCCGTACCCTCTCTGCCCTTTCCAGTGTCGGCAGTGAGCGCGGCGCGCGAAGCCATGCGTCCACGCGCTACGGCACCCCCTACGGACGGTGGCGAATCCGCGAGTGCCAGTACGGAACCTGCGCGCAATGCGGCTTCGGAGATTCCACGTTCTGCTCAGGACAGCGAAAAGGTCAAGCCCGAAGAGACCAGCAAACCGGCCTGATACCACAACACACCGAGGGCACCCGTCAGACGGTGCCCTCGTCTGCATTGGCTGCTAACGGCGGGACACCAACCGATCTCGTCAAACCCGAACCAAACATCGATGTGGTGCGTCTTTTTTTTTGGGGCCCAGTCGACGTGTACGGTTTGAGACTCGCCATCCAACATGACGCGGGGACTCGCACCCGCACCCCCAAGCCCCTCTCCCACTGGAGAGGGAGTGCGTTGCGGCAGCGGGACGCATGCTCGCTGTCCCTTCTCCCCACGGGAGACTGCAACTGCAGGAACTGCTGCGAATGCCGCAGGCGGCCCGCCGGGCGCAGCGCAAGGATGTGGTGCGTCAGATGGCGCGCAGCGCCGGATGAGGGTGAGAGACAGCGCTTGCGCGGCACTGCCGCGCGCTGTCTTGAAAGCACGACCAGGAATGGCCGGGCCGGATGTACGTCGCATGGACGCCTGCCTGCCTCAAAGCGTGGTTCAGAATCCCGTGCGCCCGTCACGCATGCGTTGCTTCTCGACAGCGCGCCGGAGGCGGGACGAAAACTCCTGCCGGTCGACAGCCAGCCGACCACGTGCACCCCAGGAACGCTGCATGCCCACTCAGATATCGACACGTGGCTCCGCGTGCGCGGGAACGACATCGGGAATGTGGAGCCGGCGACGCAGGGCCAGCAGTCGCCGCGCGGTGCGATCGTTCTGGAGCGTGAACACAAAATAGAGAACCTGCAGCGCCAGAAAAATAATCAACAACACCCAATCGGGGGCGCCAGCACGACTGGCGGCAATCGCACCCACACCGAGCAGAGCACCCGAAGCCATCAACGAAAGGGCTATGGCAACTGGTGCGAAGCCGGCTTCCTCCATCAGGTGATGCAGGTGTCGGCGATCCGCCGCGAACGGCGAATCACCACGCAGCAACCGCCTTGCGATCAACGCGAGACAATCCATAAGCGGAATAGCCACGATCCAGGGTGCGAGTATCGCGGGCACCGGCTCGCCGTCGCCGGACTGTGTCACGCGGATCGCCGCCCAGGCGACTGCGAAACCCAGGAACGCGCTGCCCGCATTACCCATGAAGATGCGTGCGTTTCGCTGCCAGGGAAAGCGGAAGTTGAACGCCAGAAAGGCGAGGACGACGCCGATCAACGGCATCAGCAGACTCAGCAGCACCTGGTGATTGGAGTACGCCGAGAGCAGCGCCAGCAGCAGCAGCGACACCAGCGTCAGCCCTCCGGCCAGGCCATCCGAACCGTCGACCATGTTGATCGCATTGATGATTCCCACCGTCGCAAACACGGTAAACGCCACCGAAAGCGGTCCCAGAATGATGTCGTCGCCGCCGAACAGCGGACCGAGACTGACGATGCGGACATCGCCGATATGCACCATCGCCAGCGCGGCGAACACCTGCGCCGCGATGCGCGACCACCACGGCAGGTCGAGGCGGTCATCGAGCAGACCGACCAGCGTCACCACGCCGGCGCCGACGCCGAAGGCGACAAAGGACGGAGGCGCATCGAACATCAGGAAGCCGATGGAAATGGCAGCCGCACACATGGCGACACCGCCGGTCACGGGCGTGGTGGCATGATGTTGCTTGCGGCCGCCGGGTCGGTCCACCAGTCCCAGCCAGCGACCGATGGGCATGAAGGCGAGAATCAATAACAGTGCGGCTACGCCTGCCGCCAGCAGCGGGGCGAACGTTGCCCACGTCATCCAGTTGGAACTCATGCGATCGATTCTGTCTCGGCGCCAGACCGGCAGCGCCTCCGGCGCGCAGTGTAACGAACCGCGGCGCATGGACCTGGAAAACCGTCGTTTGCGGAGCAACGCAGAGGGTCAGGCAGATTCCCGTTGCGTCGGGATCTAGAGTTGCTTAACTCGAACAACCCCGCCCGACTTAGCACGCCCGGAATGCTCACATGACTTGCGGCTGGGCAGCGCATTGCTTACACTGATCGACTTTGTCGAGCGGCCTCTGGCCGGTCAGGAATCCAAAATGAAAGTGCTTTCGTCTCTCAAGTCCGCCAAAACCCGTCATCGCGACTGCAAGATCGTGCGCCGTCGTGGCAAGGTCTTCGTAATCTGCAAGTCGAACCCGCGGTTCAAGGCGCGCCAGCGCTGATTGCGTTGGCCGGCGGCGCCTCGGTCGTCGGCGCCGTTTGCAACATCCGCAATCGCTGATCGCGATTGCGAGGGTCCCCGGGGGACAATCCGCACGCCACGATTTCTCCCATCGGCAGCAGGTCGCCGCGCGCGGACTCAACGCGGGCGAAACGCTCCGATTGGTGCTGCGAGCGGCGCACCCGGAAACACCTGAGTGGTCTGGCTGTTGCCCATGCGCAGGCTCAGGACCTCTGACAGCACCGTCCTGTAATCCAGTGTGACCGCAAGATCTCCCTGATCGAGCTGGGAGGCCGCCAGTCCTCTGAAGTCGCCGAAAACGCGATTGCCGTTGACGCCGCCACCAAGCAGGAACATCGCTGACGCAGCGCCATGGTCAGTACCGAGCGAACCGTTTTCGGCGGCGCGCCGGCCGAATTCCGTCATCGTCAACAAATTGACCTGATCCATGCGGGCGCCAAGATCGGTGTGCAACGCCAGCAGAGCGCGTGCCAGCTCGTCGAGCAGAGCCTGCATCCGGGCGGCCTCGCCTTCATGGTGATCCCATCCACCCAGATCGACGGCTGCCACCTCGAGCCCGACATCTGCCTTGAGGAGCCGTGCCACGTCCGCCAACTGTGCACCAAAAGCCGTCGCGGGATAAACCGCGCCGTTCTCGACGGGCAGCGAGGCGACACCGCGATCGCGAAGTTCTCCCAATGCGTCGAGCGTGGTGCCCGCAGCCCTGGATATCGGGGATGAATCCAGAAACAGTCCCGCCAGTGCGGCGTTGCGTGCGTCTGGCCTGAGCGTTGTTGTGGAGGTGGCAAAACTTGCCACGCTGCCGACTCCGATAACCGGATGCAGCCCGCGGAACGATGACGGCACTGCCCGTCCCACCGCCATGCCCTGGAATGGATTGCCGCTGTCGACCAGCGCCAGATGACGATTGAGCCATCCGTCTGTCAACGACGGATTCTCAAGACTCGCGCGCTCGATCCGGTCCTGGCATTCGAAGTGCGATCGACTGGCCTGCAACAGTCCGACCGCCTGCACCAGTGCGAGTCGTCCTTGCGCATACAGGGGTTGCAACGGAGCCAACGCCGGGTGCAGTCCAAAGCGGCCATCGAGATCGATGGCAGACCCGGTACCGGTGCCGGGTCGCGGAATGCCGATTCGCGGACGGATGGCGTAATAGTCCGGGTCTGCGTGCGGCACGATCACGTTGAGGCCATCCATGCCGCCGCGCAGAAAAACGACGATGAGCGCGTCGCGTCCAGTGCCCGCGCTTTGGCTGTATGCGAATCGCGGAGCTGCTGCCGCACCGATGGCGGTGCCACCAAGCTTGAGGAAATCGCGGCGGTCGAAGGTCATGATGCGTTCCTCATCGGGCCATGAAATACGCAGACGACAACAACAGCCCGAGCAGGTCGCGACTGATCTGCAACAGGACGCCCGCGTTGAGGGGCTTGTCTGGCGATCCCCCACTGCTCGCGAAGGCGAGCAGCAGGTCGCGATCCGACTGCGCGAGCGGGCGCATCAGGACATTGGTCTCGAGCCGGTCCAGAGCCTCTCGAACCGTGACTGCAGGTGCGATCAGCCCGGCAACGGAGATGCGCGAATCCGCGGTCAGTCCACGCTCCGCGATGGCGCTGGCGAGATTCCAGCGGGCCAGGGTTCCATTCGTGTGCAGCCAGTAGTCGCGTACGTCTGGATACCCATTCGGCGCTGGCCACCCAAAAATCCCCTGCGAAAACGTCGCCAGCTGCTCGTTGATCTGACGCAGCAGGGCCGGGGCGTTGACGGCGCGCGTGGCACGCAGTGCTGACATCAGGAATTCCACGGGGCGCTTGAACTTGGCGTCGGCGGCAGCGGCAAACTCGGCGGAGCGGAACAGCATGCGCAGTATCGAGATGACATCTCCGCCCGTGCGCGTGAATTCCGCGCTCAGCGCGTCGACCAGTGAGGCGGGTGGAAAATCCGTCACAAATCTGCGCGCCAGCTTGGTGCAAATGAACCGGGCGGTCGAAGGATGGGCGGCGAGCAGGTCGAGTACACGCAGGCCATCGGATTCGCCGCCGCCTGCCGCGATGTCCATTCCCAGCACCCGCTTGGGACCGTCGTCATGCAGTTCCGGCCGGAATATGAAACCGGTCAGCGTTGCAGCTCCGACGCGCGGAACCGTCCAGCCCGTGAAGCATCGGGCCACGTCCTTGACGTCGGCTTCGGTGTAGCCGCCCGTAATGCCAAGGGTGTGCAGCTCCATCAGCTCGCGCGCGTAGTTCTCGTTCGGACCGCTGGCGACGTTGCTGAAGTTGTCGAGGAAATAGAGCATCGCGGGACTGCGCGCGCTGGCGTGCAGTATCGCGCGGAAATTGCCCATGGCGTGCCGGCGCACGACTTCCCGGTCGTCCCAGGGTTTGGTGACGGCGAGTTCGGGCGCACCGATGTCGATGTTGAAATGGTTGGTCCAGAATTCCACCATCACTTCGAGCAACTGGCGCGGCCCCGCCATCTGTCGCACATAGGTCGCCGTGATGGTTTCCGCAACCGCGCGGTAACGTGGATTGGGTGGAGCGGTGTAAGCCACGATCTGCGGCAAGCTCATGCCAAGGCTCGGCAGCGCAGCAACCAGAGCGGCTTCAAGTCCGTTGTCGTTGATCGCGGCTGGCGCGAGCTGTTCTTCCAGCCACGCCGTGGCGCCGATCAGGCGTCCGCGCGCCAACTGATCCTGGCGCACGCCAAAAGACGTGCGCGACTGCAGCAGGAAAACCGGGTCAGGCACCGGCAAGGCGGCGCCGATTTTCTGCGCCAGCGGATGCGGGTAATCGGCGGATACCGCTTCCGGGACACCGCGTTCGGCCAGGAACTTCCGGCGAGTCATTGCCATGCTTTGCCCCTGCTGGTTGCGTGCGCTCCATAGCCTCAACGCAATGGCAGCCGAATGGATGACCGCCCGCCCCTATCCCCGGGCAGCGAACTGTCCCACAATCGAGTCAGTCCCGCCTGGAGTCTCGCCATGCCGATCCGAATTTCCGCCGTATTCTCTTGCGGCTCGCTGGCCGCGGCGGTGCTGATTGCGGCACTGGCCCTGCCGAGTCTGTCCCACGCCGACACGCTGTTGATCGAACGCGTACAACGGGGAGAAATGGTCCCCCATCCGAAGAACGGGACCACCATGGCCTCGGTGCGTGCCAGCCTTGGTGAGCCGGAACGCAAGGTCGGACCGGTTGCCGGCAACAAGCCGCAGCATCCCCGCATCACCGGCTGGGTGTATCCGCGATTCACGGTCTACTTCGAACGTGAGCGGGTGCTCGACAGCGTATTGAACCAGAGTGCGCCCGAGGAAATCGGGCCGGCACCGCTGCGCCGCTGACTGCCATGCCTTGGCGTTTGCCTGCGGAATTCGAGCCGCAGGATGCGGTGCTTGTCGCCTGGCCGCACGCCGGCACCGACTGGGTGCGCAATCTCGCCGATGTCGAGGCGAGCTACGTTTCGTTGTGCGAGGCCATCACGGCGCACCAGCGCGTGGTCATCGTCGCGGCAAACGAACAGATCGAAGCTCATGCGTCGGGTCTGCTTGCGGGGGCGGGCGTCGCGTTATCCGGTGTGCGTTTCGTGCTTGCGGAATACGACGACACGTGGCTGCGCGACAGCGGACCCGTCACGGTGACCGATGGAACGCGTTTCCGGCTACTCGATTTCCGCTTCACCGGGTGGGGCGGGAAGTTCGGCGGTGGCCGTGACGACGCATTGACGTCGTCCTTGCACCGGTCGGGATTGTTTGGCGAGCACGCGCTCGATCCGCGCGATTTTGCACTGGAAGGCGGTGCAATCGAGTCCGATGGCACCGGAACGCTGCTCACAACCCGGATTTGTCTCGCGCAGCGCCATCCGGGCAGGACCGGAATGGAACTGGCGCAGGCGCTGCTCGATGAAGTTCCGTGCGAGCGCGTGATCCTGCTCGATCATGGCGAGCTGGAAGGCGACGACACTGACGGTCATATCGACACCCTCGCGCGCTTCATCGCCGTCGACGCCATCGCCTACCAGGGATGCGACGATCCGGAAGATCCCCATTTCGAGCCGCTCGCCAGAATGGCCGCTGAACTCGGCGATCTGCGTACACGCGAAGGACTGCCCTATCGCCTCGTGCGGCTGCCCTGGGCGGCGCCTGTGCGCGGCGCGGACGGCCGCAGACTGGCTGCTTCCTATGCCAACTTCCTCATCATCAACGGAGCGGTCCTCATGCCCGCGTACGGAGATCCTGCCGATGAACTGGCGCAGGCGGTCATGGCGGCGGCAATGCCGGACCGGCGCATCCGCCGCGTCCCCTGCCGACCCTTGATCGAGCAGAACGGCAGCCTGCACTGCTTGACCATGCAACTGCCACAGGGAGTGCTGGGTGAGCGCTAGCGCCCGTCCCGATTCGCTTCGCGTCGCTCTGGTCCAGGATCGGGATCGGGGCACGCGCGACGACAACCTCACGCACATCGAGGACCGCGTGCGGACCGCTGCCGGCGGCGGCGCGCAACTTGTGCTGTTGCAGGAACTGCACAACGGGCCCTACTTCTGCCAGCACGAGTCGGTCGCCGAGTTCGATCGTGCGGAACCGATCCCCGGTCCGAGTTCCGAGCGACTGTCCGCGCTCGCAGCGTCAAGTGGCGTAGTGCTGGTGTGTTCCCTGTTCGAACGGCGTGCCGCGGGCCTGTATCACAACACCGCCGTGGTCTTCGACAGCGATGGGCGCATGGCCGGGCGCTATCGAAAGATGCACATCCCCGACGATCCCGGGTTTCTCGAAAAATTCTATTTCACGCCCGGGGATCTCGGCTTCGAACCCATCGATACCTCGGTCGGACGGCTGGGCGTACTGGTGTGCTGGGACCAGTGGTATCCCGAAGCGGCCCGCCTCATGGCCCTCGCCGGCGCAGAGTTGCTGCTCTATCCCACTGCGATCGGCTGGGATCCTGCCGACGACGAAGCCGAGCGGGAGCGCCAGCGCGACGCCTGGATCACGAGTCATCGCGGCCATGCGGTCGCGAATGGATTGCCGGTACTTTCCTGCAATCGCACTGGCCTCGAGGCGTCGCCGCTCGATGGCGATGGCATCGCATTCTGGGGATCCAGTCACGTGCTCGGACCCCAGGGTGAGTTTCTCGCGATGGCAGGCAGCGATGCTCCGGAAATCCTGTTTGCCGATCTGGATCTCGCCCGCAGCGAGAATGTTCGCCGAATCTGGCCGTTCCTGCGCGACCGGCGCATCGATGCCTACGGCGATCTGCTGCGTCGCTATCGCGACTGAGCGGAGCGCGCTGATGCGTGCGTTGCAAATTTTCTGGGCTACCCTCGGCGATCGGCCATGTCGTCGCTCCGCTCCACTGGACAAGTTTCAATGACCGAATCCGAAACGCTGTCGTCTACTGCGCCGAACGCCCCGTCATTGAATTCGACGGCACAGTGGAACGGACAACCACTGACACGCATCACGCGCGATGGCACCGACTACTGGCTGCTCGGCACGGCGCATGTTTCGCGCGCCAGTGCCGAAGCAGTCGCCGCCCTGCTGGTGGCGGAGCCGTTCGACGCGGTCGCGGTTGAGCTCTGTGCTCATCGCGCGCAGCAACTGCGCAGTCCCGATGCGGTATCGCAACTCGACCTCTGGCGCGTAATCCGCGATGGTCGCGTCGGTGTGGTCGCCGCAGGACTCGCGCTGGGTGCCTACCAGAGGAGACTGGCCGAGCAGTTCGGCATCGAGCCCGGTGCGGAAATGCGGGTCGGTCTCGAAGAGGCGGAAGCGCGCGGGATTCCGGCGTGGCTCGTGGACCGTGATGTGGGAGTGACATTGCGGCGCGCGCGGGCGAGCCTCGGCTGGTGGGATCGCGCCAGGCTCAGCGCCGGTCTGATGATGTCGCTCGTCAGCGCCGATCCGATTGAAGAGGCCGACATTGAAGCGCTGAAGCAGGGCGACGTGCTGACCAGTACATTCGCCGAATTCGCGCGCCAGTCCGATGCGCTGTACGAGGCCCTGATCCGCGAACGCGACCGGTACATGGCCGCGAGCCTCAGACAGCATGCCGCGGCGAGTGCAGCACTGCCCCAGCGCGTCCTGGTCATCGTCGGGGCAGGACACCTGGAGGGTCTTGCCCGGCAGTTGCGCGGTGAGGACGCGGGTCCCTCCGGCGCGGGCGCTGTGTCCGCGGATCCAGAAACCTTTCAGAGAGCTCCAGCGGACGAACTGGCGTTGCTCTCGGCAGAGCCACCGGCCTCGCAGTGGGGCCGCTGGATCGGTTACGCCTTCATCGCACTCATCCTGGGTGGATTCGTCTGGGCCTTCTCGAAAGGACAGCAGGTCGGTGTCGAGGCGGTGCTGATATGGGTATTGAGCACGGGCATCGGCGGCGCGCTCGGTTGCCTGCTGGCGCGAGGGCATCCCCTCAGCATCCTGGCCGCCTTCGTCGCCTCGCCCATTACGCCGCTGCACCCTGCCCTCGCGTCCGGCATGGTCAGCGCCGCGGTCGAGCTCTGGGTCCGCAAGCCGGTGGTCGGCGATTTCCAGGCGCTGCGTGAAGACATCTCGACCTGGCAGGGCTGGTTTCGAAACCGGGTTTCCCGCACGTTTCTCGTGTTCTTCCTGACCAACCTCGGCACCGCACTCGCGGTGTACCTGGCAGGCTTCCGGATCGCAGCACTGTTGCGATGACGGCGACGAACGCCGCTGCCACTGTGCGGCCGGTTGATGTCGCCGTGATTGGCGGTGGACCTGCCGGACTCATGGCGGCAGAAGTCGCGCGCGCGGCAGGACTCTCGGTTCACGTCTACGAACGCATGGGTTCGGTTGGGCGCAAGTTCCTGATTGCCGGCAAGGGCGGCTTGAATCTCACTCACTCGGAGCCCGTCGACGCGTTCCGTTCCCGCTACGGCAATCGAACGCTTGAAGTTTCGGCGTGGCTCGACGGATTCGATGCGCAGGCCGTGCGGGCGTGGGCGCGTGGCCTGGGCATCGAGACACACGTGGGAAGTTCGGGCCGCGTTTTTCCGCTGGACTTCAAGGCGGCCCCACTGCTGCGCGGGTGGGTCCGGCGCCTGCGTGAGCAAGGGGTCGCGTTCCATGTCAATCACGAATGGACCGGATTGGACGATTCCGGCGCATCCATTTTCCGCAGCACCGCCGGTGATGTCACCGCGGGAGCGACGGCGACCGTGCTTGCGCTCGGCGGCGCCAGCTGGCCACAGCTCGGCTCGGACGGATCATGGTTCGGGGTGCTGGGCCAGATGGACGTCCTTCTGGCCCCGTTCCGCCCCGCCAACTGCGGCTTCGAAGTCAATTGGACAGAGCATTTCTCAGAGCGTCATGCCGGTGCGCCGATCAAGCCGGTGCATGCCCTGGGCATCGGACCGCACGCGGCAGACGATGCAGCCGGCACAGATGGCGTTCGCGGCGAGTTCCTGATCACACGCACCGGGGTCGAAGGGAGTCTCATATACGCGCTGTCCGCCCAACTCAGGGCGGAGATAGAGCGGAATGGTCATGCCATTCTCCGCCTCGATCTCGCACCTGACCGGACCCGCGAGCGCCTGCTGACAGATTTCTCCGAGCCTCCGGGCAAGCGCAGTCTGGCCAACCGTCTGCGCACCCTCGCTGGAATCACGGGCGCCAAAGCCGGGCTGGTGCACGAAATCCTCCTTCGCGGGAGTCGCGGCGGTGCGCTCGACATCGTCGACACGATCAAGTGCCTGCCACTTCGGCTCGAACGGACACGTCCCATTGCGGAAGCGATCAGCACGGCGGGCGGCGTGCGATTCGATGCCCTGGACCCGCAGCAGATGTTGCGTTCCCGCCCCTCGGTGTTCTGCGCTGGCGAGATGGTGGACTGGGAGGCGCCAACGGGCGGTTACCTGCTGACAGCCAGCCTCGCGAGTGGCCACGCCGCAGGGCTGGGCGCCGTGCATTGGATCGATCGGATTCGTCAACATTCGACGCAACACTGAATGACTGCTGTCCCCCGGCTAAACGACAGGGTCGGCTCTGGGGCCATCCCGCTCGTAATTCGGGAACGGGACGCCACAATGAGTCCATGCGCCACTCGCGGCGCGGAGGATTGCTCATGAATGTATTGATCGCAACGGCCGGTTCGCTGGTGCTCGCTCTTGCCTGCGGCGCCGTCGCCTCGGAGGAGTATTACGTCAGCGACGACAACTACAGCCGTGACGGGTCATACGACCGTTACGAGCGGGATGGCTATGACCGCTACGAGCGCAATGGCTATGACCGCTATGAAAGCTCCTACCGTTACGACAATCGTGATCGTGGCTATGACCGGCGCAATTCGGCAGCGCCGGTTCTCGGCGCGATCGTGGGTGGCGTGATCGGCAACCAGTTCGGTCATGGAGACGGCCGGGCTGCGGCTACACTCGCCGGCGCCGCGCTGGGCTATTCCCTGACGCGCGACTCCGAAGACCGCTACTACCGCGACGGGCGCTCCTCATACGGCTCTTACGACAGCTACCGGCCTTATGCATCTACCGTCTATACCTCTGGCTACTACTCCCGCCCCTACAACTACGGCGGCTATCGTCCCTACGCCTACGGCGCTTATCCCGTTGGCTACGGCTCCTACGGCTACAGTTCCTACGGGTCCGGCCCGTACATCAGTATTGGCTATTCGTCGTACGGCCATGGTTCCTACAACCGGTACGGCAACCATGGTCGTTACGGGCACGGTTACCGTTCCGCGCCACGTCACCACCATGGCCGTGGCCATCGCGGTCGCTGGTAGTCACGGACTCGCACCACAGAAAATGAAAAGGCCCGCAACTGCGGGCCTTTTTTCTGGCTGAGTTCGCAACTCTTTTCGTTTTCAGTCCTGCGGTAGGCAATCGCCCTTCCTCCGCTCCCGCCCCTTGCAGTCGCAATGGAAGGTGCCCAGATATTGAAGGGCTGAACCTGCGCCGGGAGGCGGAACGCGGTCAGGCCACGCTGGCGGGATCGGCGTCCGGCGTCGCGGTGGCCCTGCGCTGGCGCATGCGGCGGGCGAACCGGCTGAGCGCGAGACTGCGATCGTCGAGGATCGCGTAGAAGGTCGGCAACGCCAGCAGGGTGATCACGGTCGAAAAAGCCAGCCCTCCGGCAATGGCCCTCGCCATCGGATAGTAGGGCGGACCGTTGCCGCCCATCTGAGTTGTCGACAGAGCGATCGGCACCATTCCCAGGATCGCGGTACCCATGGTCATGAGAACCGGCCGCAGACGGTCCCGGCTGCCGATGGCGAGCGCCTCGTTGCGGCTCATTCCGGCGTGCCGGAGTTGATTGATGTGCTCGATCATGACGATGCCGTTGTTCACCACCACGCCCATCAGGATCAGGATGCCGATCGACGCCATGATCGAGAATGTCGTCCCGGTGAGCCAGAACAGCCAGAACACGCCGAAGATCGAAAACACCACCGAAGTCAGGATCGTGATCGGCAACAGCAGCGACTCGAAGATCGCGGCCATCACGATGTAGATCAGCGCGAGCGCGATCAACATGTTGAATCCCATCTGCTTGCCGGCGTCGTCCGAATCGTTGAAACCACCACCAAAATCGAAGCCGTAACCCGGCGGCAAGGCCACCGAACTCATGATGCTGTCGATCTCCTTGCGCGCATCGTCCTGCGCGACGTCGTCGACCAGATTGAGCTGGACATCCAGGCCAGTCCGGCGGTCTTCGCGGCTGATCGAGGATGCCGCACGATCGAAACTGACGTCCACCAGTGTCGACAGGGGAATCAGATCCCCGTTCTCGCGGCGGAGCTTGAACTGGGCAAGGCTGTCAACGCGTTGCGAGTCGGACCCCTGGAAGCGGAGCCAGACGGGCACCTCATCCTGTTGGCCCTCTCCCCGGAACTCCCTGAGGGGCGTGCCGCGCAGCGCAATCGAGATGTAGCGCGAGACATCCTGTGCACTGAAGCCGTATTGCGCGGCGCGCTCGCGATCCACGCGCACCGCGAGTTCGCGATTGGGCGATGTGTCGCCGAGACGCACGTCGCGCAGCAAGGGCGAGCGTTCGAGCAAGGGCATCACGCCTTCGGCGATCTTCGCCAACTGCTGGGTGGAGTCACCGGTCAGCCGCACGCTGACGCCATTGCCACCGGGCCCACCCTGGTTCCACCCGAACTGCAGATTGCCAATCGGGATCCGTGGCAAATCCTTGCGGATGAGTTCGAGAATCTGGTCGGGATTCTTCTTGCCGTCGCTCACCGGCACCAGCATCACGCGGGTACTGGCGTCGCCGCTCTCGGTGTACCAGCTGTACACCGACTCGATCTCGAACTCGGATTTGCGCGACAGCAGATAGTTCTCGACACGAATGACGGAGGGCTCGATTTCCGGCAGAGAATAATTGCCGCTCATGCGGTAAACCAGATTCAGCTCGCGTCCGGAATCATTCGGGAACATGTCGAACTTGGTCTTCATCGCAGGGATGATGCTGACCCCGATCAGGAGCGCTATGGCAAGCAACGTCAGGCCCCGATGCGCCAGCGTCCAGCGGATCGTGCGCTCATAGCGCTTCATCAGGCGCGAGATCATGCTGTCCTGTCGCACGAAGTGTGGCGTCGACATGCGCGCGGCCAGCATCGGCACCAGCGTGATCGCCACCAGCCAGGAAGCCAGCAGTGAAATGGTGATGGTGATCGCAACCTGCGAGAGGTAGATCGTGACAAAACTCTTCTCACCGAAGATGTTGGGCAGAAACACGATGCAGTGACAGAGCGTGCCTGCCGACAGCGCGATCGCCACGTTGCGCACACCGATAATCGAGGCCTTGGCGGGCTCACCCGGAAGCTTCTCGCGCTGCTGATAGATGCTTTCCACGGCGACTACCGCGTTGTCGACGACCATGCCTACGCCGAGCAGCAGCCCCATCATCGACAGGATGTTGAGCGACACACCGAGGAAGTACATGAGACCGAGCGTGATGACGAAACAGAGCGGCACTGCGGCCGACACCATGAGCGTTGAAGGCCAATGCCGCAGAAAAAAGTACAGCACGATGAGCGAAAGGAATGAACCAATCAGGCCCGCTTCGGCGAGTTCGAGCAGCGACGAGATCACGCCTTCCGCCTGGTCGCTGATGGTCAGAAGCTCGATTCCAGAGAGTTCCCGATCCTTGCGAATGCGATCGATCTCGTCGAGCGCACTGTGGCCGACTTCGACAAGATTGGCGCTGCGCTCCTTGAAGATATCGATGCCAACGGCGGGGCGCTGGTTCAGGCGCCGACGATAGTCGAGCCGCCCAGGCTTGAGTTCGACATTGGCGATATCCCGCAGGCGCAGGCCGTTGGCGCCAACGACGAGATCGCGCATCTGCTCGACGGTATGGACTTCGCCGACAGGCTGGACCCGGAAACGACGACCGCCATCATCGATACGACCGGCCGAAACGGAAAAATTGGCCGCGGCAAGGCGAGCGGCGAGATCGTTGAGACTGATGTCGTGGGCCGTGAGCCGATCCGCGATCAGCTCGATCTCAAGTTCCTTCGGCGCAACCCCGGATATCTCCACTTTGGCCACACCGGGCAGCCGCTCCAGCGGCCGCTTGAACTTGCGCTCGAGCAGCCCGTAAGTGCCCGACAGATCCTGCTCGCTCGACAGCCGTACTTTCAGGATTGCTTCGTCGGAGGTGGAAAACTTGCGCACGAAATAACGTTGCAGGTCGTCGGGCAGACTGTCTCGAATGGCATCCACGCGTTCGCGTGTTTCCGACGCCTTGATGGATACATCGTTGTCCCAGCTGAACTCCATGAACACCGTGGCACCGTCGGTGTTGCTCTGGCTGTTCATGCGCTTGATGCCAGAGAGCGTCGCCAGCGCTTCCTCGATCGGCCGCGTTATGGTGCGCTCGATCTCGACCGGCGACGCCCCGGGATACGGAGCCTGCACGAGAACAAAGGGCGCATCGAGCGCGGGAAACATCTCGAGCGGCAGGCGCAGCATCGCGATCGACCCGATCACCAGCAGCGACACGTACAGCATGAGCATGCTGATGGGGCGGCGCAGGCTCAGGGACGGCAGGTCGATCATCGGTGTGAGCCCCTACCCATGCGACGGCGCCGTCGATCCAGCAGAACGCAGCGCCGCGTCTTCATCCTCGCCATCGACCGTCTCGCCCGCACGTCGCGCGTACTCGCGGTAGGCCGAATCGGGTTTGCGATCAAGCAGGTCGTACATCACGGGAATCACCACCAGCGTAAGGAGGGTGGAAACCAGCAGGCCACCGATCACGCAGATCGCCATCGGCGCCCGTACTTCCGCGCCATCGCCGCCGCTGAGCGCCAGCGGCAGAAAGCCGAACAAGGTGCACAGCGTTGTCATCGCGATCGGCCGCAAGCGCGCGTTGGCGCCGGCAACGATGGCTTCGCGCTTGGTCATGCCGGTGCCACGAAGCTGGTTGACCCGGTCGATCAGCACGATGGCGTTCTTGACCACGATGCCCACCAGCAGAATGAAGCCGATGAAGACCACGATCGACAACGGAGTTCCGGTCAACTTGAGGGCGAGCACCGCTCCGACCAGGGCGAGCGGAATGGTGAACAGGATTACGAACGGATGCAGCAGCGACTCGAACTGCGAAGCCATCACCAGATAGACCAGGAAGATCGCCAGCGAAAGCGCGAAAATCAGCGAGTCCACCGAAGCGTCAAGTTCCTCGCTCTGCCCGCCAATGCGCACGTCCACGCCGGCGCCCAGAGGCGACTCTGCGAGCATGGATTCGACTTCCGCGACGGCGGTCCCAAGATCGCCGTAAGCCAGATTTGCCGATACGAGCGCGACGCGCTCCTGATCCAGGCGATGGATCTCGCTCGGCCCTTCGGTGGAGATGACGTCGGCCACGGCCGAGAGCGTGACCGGTCGCGCGCTCTCGGGATTCACGACCAGATTGCGTATGTCGTCCAGTGAAGAGCGATCGCGTTCCACGGCACGCACGAGCACGTCAATCTTGCGATCGAGGAAGCTGTATCGAGTCGCCACTTCGCCACGCACCTTGCTCACAACCTGATCGGCGATCTGCCGCGTGGTGAGTCCAAGGGCTGCTGCGCGATCCTGGTCGAAACGGATCTGCACCTCGGGATAGCCCTGTTCCACAGTGCTCTTCACATCGGTGAAGCGGTCGGATCCAGAGAGGCGCTTTGCCATCTCGTTGCCGGCCGCACTCAGACGATCAAGATCGAGCCCGCGGATCTCGACTTCCAGCGGTGTCGCAAAACTGAAGAGCTGCGGACGCGAGAACTTCTGCTGCAGGCCCGGCCTTCCGGCCACGCCCTCGCGCAACTTCTCCATCGCCGCCGCTTCGTCCTCATCGTCCGAGCCAGGAACCATGGTCACCAGCAGCCGGCCGATATTCTCGCCCGACTCCGTCGGGTTCGCATCGAGGCGGGTACCCGTGCCGGAAACGCCGAACAGACCCTTGATCGTGCTGTTGCCCTGATTTCGCCGCTGGATGTCGCGCACCAGCGCATCGGTTTGCGCCAGCGGCGTTCCGGGTGGCAGCGTGACCGTCATGTCGAAGCGGCCCTGTTGCAGCTGCGGTATCAGATCCATGCCGAGGGTCGAAAGCAGTCCCACGGAAATCGCGAATGCCACAGCGGAGCCGCCCAGCACCAGCACCGGTCGCTGCAGCAGGCCAGGCAGATGCTTCGCGTAAGCCGCAGCGGCCCAGTCGTAGGGCTTGAGCAGGATGTCGCCGAGCCATGTGAGCGCACGGCCCACACCGCGTCCGATGAAAGCGACCAGCTGCCAGATCACGCCGACGATCGCACTCGGCACGGCCCCAAAGATGAAACCCGATGAGCGGCGCCAGATCGATCCTACCCGCGTACGCGCCGGAGGCTTTTCGGGGATCTCCTCCTCGTGAAAGGCAGCCGGCGCCTTCGACTTCAACGACGCCAGCATCGGAATGAGCGTCATGGCGATCAACAGCGAGATCAGCATGGCAATCGTGACTGTCAACGCCTGATCGCGGAACAGCTGACCGGCTACGCCCTCGACGAACACGAGCGGAAAGAACACCGCACAGGTCGTCAGGGTGGACGCCGTGACGGCGAGTCCCACTTCCATGGTGCCGCGCCGTGCGGACTCGAGAATTCCGAAGCCGCGTTCCCGCATGCGCGCGATGTTTTCGAGCACGACGATGGAATCGTCGACCACCATGCCCGTGGCGAGCGCGAGTCCCCCGAGCGACATGACGTTGAGGCTCAGGCCCGCCTGACCCATGAAGAAAAAAGTCGCGATCAGGGATACCGGCAGCGACAGTCCGACGACGAACGTGCTCCAGCCGTCCTTGAGGAAGAAGAAGATGACGAGGATGGCCAGCAGACCGCCCTCAAGCGCGGCGTTGCGTACCTCTTTCAGTGCATTGCGGATGAAGATCGACTGATCGTCCACCACACTCAACTTGATGCTTTCGGGCACCAGCGGTTTGAGCTGCTCCAGCGCTTCGTGAACCGCATCGGCCACGGTCACGGTGTTGGCATCGCCTTCCTTGTAGATCGCGAGCTCCACGGCTTCATTGCCGTCGATACGGATGATCGCTTCGCGTTCGCGGTAGCCCTGGCCCACTTCCGCGACGTCCCGCAGTCGCACCGGGCTGCCGGAATCCGGATCGACGCGCACGACCATGTTGGCGATCTCGGCGACGCTGGCGAACTGGTTGACGGTCCGGACGAGATAGCGCTGGCTGCCCTCCTCGATGCGCCCTGCGGAAACATTGACGTTCTCGGCAGAGAGTCTGGCGGTCACCTCGCTGATGGGCAGATTGAGCATCGCCAACCGGCGCTGATCGATCGACACCTGGATTTCATCCTCGAGACCGCCGCCGATCTTGACCGCAGCAACACCGTCCACCGGGTCCAGTCGCTTCTTGAGTTCTTCGTCGGCGAATCGACGCAGCAGCTTGAGTTCGGCCTCGTTGAAGTTCTTCCCGCTCGAGGCGCTGGCAAGGCCGAGGCGGATGATGGGATCGGTCGACGGATTGAACCGCAGCAGGACGGGCTGCTTGGCCTGCAGCGGCAGCTGCAGCACCTCAAGCTTGTCGCGCACCTCGAGGCTGGCGCGCTCCATGTCGGTACCCCAGGCGAATTCGAGCACTACATCCGACTGGCCGGTTCTCGAGATCGAGCGGATCTTGCGGACGTTCTTGACGACGCCGACACCCTCCTCCACCGGTTGCGAGATCAGGGTCTCGACCTCGGCCGGAGCGGCGCCCGGATATTCGGTGCGCACTGTCAGGGTCGGATACGTGAGATCCGGCAGCAGATTTACCTTGAGGTCCTTGAGTGCGATGAGGCCGAACAGCACGAGCGTGACGGTGAACATCGCAATGGTCACGCGTCGCCGGATCGAGAGTTCGACCAGAGTCACTTGAGGCCCTCGATCACCAGGATCCGGGTGCCATCACGCACGGCGGCGCGGCCCACCGTGACCACGCGAGCGCCCTCCCCGATGCCGCTCTCGATTTCCACGACATTTCCGCTCATGTAACCGGTCTTGACCAGCTTGCGCTTGGCAATCAGGGAAGGCCCCTTGGGCTTGGTGGGCTTGATGGACTTGCTGTCCTTTCCTTTTGCGTCGTCGGCATCCTTGGCTTGCGCCGAACCGAAGCCGAACAGACCCTTCTTCTTTTCCGGCTCCTTGGCCTTGGGCGGATTCGGATCCATCTCGACCACATAGACAAAGGTCTCTCCATCCTCGTCCGCGAGTGCCTCACGGGGCACGACCAGGGCATCGCGCCGCGTGTCGTAGACAACCGTCAGGCGCCCGAACATCCCGGACTTGAGCGTGCCGGTCTTGTCGTGGAATTCGGCGGTGACGCGGAAAGTTCCGGTCTGTGCATCGACGACAGGACTGATGCGCGCCACTTCTCCGTCGAAACTCCGCCCCGGCAATGCGTCGACCTGCATCGACACCGGCATGCCGGCTTGCAGCAGGCGGAGTTCGCGCTCCGGGACGCTCAGCACTGCCAGCAGAGGATCGAAGTCGTCGATCATGAAAGCGGCCTGGTTGATCTGCAGCAGATTGCCGGGCTTGACCATGCGCAGGCTGACGACGCCCGAGATGGGCGCGACGATGCGCGTGTACGACAGTTCAAGCCGGGCCATGTCGTACGCGGCTTTCTGGTTCTCGAGTTCAAATCGCGCGCGATCGTTGGCCTCCGCCGAAAGCAGCTTGCGCCCGTACATTTCACTGGCGCGGCGGGCATCGTTTTCCAGACGTTTGAGATTGGCTGCCGATTGTCGGAGTGAAAGCTGGGCGCGATCCGGGTCGAGCGTGGCGAGCACCTTGCCGGCCGTCACATGATCGCCTTCCTCGACCATGATCCGCTGCACGACTCCACTCGCCTTCGCGACGACCTGGGCCTGACTTTCAGGCTCGAGGCTCGCGGTGCCGGTGTAGCTGGCGACCACCTTGTCACGCCGCGTCAGTGCGGCCTCGACGGGTACCGCCGTGTCCTGCTCGGAATTGCCCTCGCCTTCGCCTCCATCCTTCCCGCCGCTGCCGCAGCCTGTGGCCAGACCCAGCGCAAGAAGTGCCGAGGCGACGAGTGCAGTCCGCCATTTCCGCTGAATCGACATGGTTTGCCCTGTTGGTTGGTGTTGTAGCGAACTATATCAGTATAACTGTCCGCCCGACAAGTATCCGCGACCGCGGCGACGCCGTCGTGAGCCGCAAGTCACTGTGTCGAACGGACGTATCCGATGACGCGGACAGGCGCCGGGTCGGACACCCTCTGCGCGACGACGACTTCGGTGACGCCGGCACTCGCCGCCCCGACTGCAATGGGCCGGATTACAGGAGTTCGTGCCATGGCCATGGATGATTGCGAACGGGATGGGCATCACACCGCAGATCGGCGTGCCCAGTCGCCAAGGTTTCGAGTCGCGCTGTCGCTCGTTATACTTCCGCGTCGCATGTGGCATTTGCCACATCGCCTGGGGAAAGCCTGGAATGTCCTTGATCGTGGGTGCCCGTACCTTCTTGCCCGTGCTGATCACCGCTGCGTTTGTTTTCGCGCTGGCGCTGCCTGCGATCGCCCAGGAGCCTGCATCACCGAATGTCGCCCAGGCCGCCCCTGCGCCGCCGCTGGCAGGCAACGTCGAAGAGGGGCGGCAACGTGTCTACACGTGCACCGGTTGCCACGGCATTCCCGGCTATCGCAATGTCTATCCTTCCTATCGCGTGCCCAAGATCCACGGACAGAGCGCCCCGTATCTGGTGGCCGCGCTGTCTGAATACCGCAGTGGCAAACGCAAACATCCCACCATGCGCGCGCAGGGTGAAAGCCTGAGTGACCAGGACATTGCCGACATCGCGGCCTATCTGTCTTCCGCGGCAAAGCACTGATCCGACTGGAATCCCGACCATGATCCGAATCACCCACGCTGTCGCCACCCTGCTGATGCTGGGCGCCTGCGCGACCGCAACCGCTGCCGGGAAAGGCGATCCGAAATCGGGCGCCACGAAGTCGAAACCTTGCGCCTCCTGCCACGGCGTGGATGGCAACGAAACGCTGGATCCGCAGTATCCACGGCTCGCGGGACAGTATCCGGACTACCTCCTGCGCGCCATGCAGGAATACCGCAACGGTCGACGCGAGAACGCGATCATGGCGGGCTTCGTCAAGGATCTGACGGATCAGGATCTCGCCGACCTGGCCGCGTTCTACGCGAGCCAGAAGGGCGCGTTGGAAGACCTGAGCCACCTCAAGTAATCGAAGTCGATTGCGAGCGGGAACCCGCTCGCACATAGCCTGACTGCACGCTCCCGCGAAGGGGATCGCCGCCAGCGGAGCGACTCAGGGTTTGTAATAGGGTGCAGTGCCGCTGGCGTGATCGGTGGCGTCGAGCACCTGGGTGATTTCGGGAAACCGCTCGCGCAGCGTGCGTTCGATGCCTTCCCGTAGTGTGGTGCCAACCATGCCGCAGCCCTGACAGCCGCCGCCGAAGCGCAGCACAAGCGCTCCGTCCGCGCGAATTTCCTCGATAGCGACACGGCCGCCATGCGAGGCCAGCATCGGGTTCACTTCGTTTTCAATCACGAACTGAAGCCGCTTCGGCAACGCGGCGTCGGGACCCGGGTCGCTCGCCTTGAGCCGGGGTGCCTTGATCGCCAGTTGTCCGCCCGTGGCGTCCGTCAGATAGTCAATTTCGGCGCCGTCCAGCCATTCGACGCTGGCCGCGTCGACGAACATCGTGAAGCCATCACAATCGATGGCCCACTCGTCACCCGTCAAGTCGGCGGGCTCGCAGAACTCCAGGCGGCAGTCCGCGCGCGCCGTGCCGGGAGAATCAGCGGCGATGCGCACCCCGAGCCCCGGAAGATCCTGGTCTTCGATCAAGCGGCGGAAGTGGCGCTGCGCGCCTTCGAGAATCTGGATCATTGCAACTCCGGTGCGGACGGCGGAAAAGGTGACTGGGTCGCTGCGCGGTCGCAGTGGCTCCGGAAACACAACATGGGGCCTATACTCCAATCCATCAACCGACAGGACCGCCGGCATGAATCCGCAATCCACCTCCCTGGCTGCGGAACAGTGCGTCCCCCGCCGCGGCGCCGAACACGCGCTAAGCCCCGGGGAAATCGACGCGCTTGTGCAGCGTGTTTCGCACTGGAAACTGGCGGATGACCGCCACGCGATCAGCCGGGAATTCCGCTTCAAGGATTTCCACCGGTGCATGGCGTTCGTCAACGCAGTCGCGTTCCTGGCCCATCGGGAGGATCACCATCCCGACTTCGAGGTCGGCTACGACCGCTGCCGCTTGCGCTATTCCACGCATGACGTAGGTGGCTTGTCGCGCAACGACTTCATCTGCGCCGCACAAGTTGATGCGCTGGGCTCGGAATGAACGGCTCTCCTGAAGACAATGCGCGCGATGCCGCGGCGTTCCGACGCCTGCTCGCCCATCTTCGCGAGCGCGAGGACGCTGCCAATATCGAACTCATGAATCTTGCCGGATTCTGCCGCAACTGCCTGGCGGACTGGCTGTGCGAGGCCTCGAACGTGCATGGCGTGCCCATGAGTCGCGATGAGGCCAGACACTACGTTTGCGGAGAGCCGTACCAGGACTGGAAATCGCGGCAGCCGCCGGCGACGCCGGAGCAGTTGGCGCGCATGCAGGCGCTCAAGGGCGGCTGAGGCCGCAGGATCGGCAATCGGGATCACGTGGCAGCTCGATTTCCCGGAAGCGCATGCTCAGCACGTCGACCGTCAGTAGTCGACCCACGAGTGATGAACCACGGCGCAGCAGGAGTTTGAGGGTCTCGGCGGCCTGAACCAGCCCGATGATGCCGGGTACCACGCCGAGCACGCCCGCTGCCGCGCAGTTGGGCGCAAGCTCGGGTGGCGGAGCGTCCGGGAACAGGCAGCGGTAGCAGGGCCCTGGATTTTCCGGCCTGCCCGGCCAGAACACGCTGGCCTGTCCTTCGAACCGGTGCACCGCACCGTAGACCAGTGGCTTGCCGGTGCGAATGGCAGCGTCGTTTACATGATGTCGCGCGGCAAAGTTGTCGGCGCCGTCGACGAGCACGTCCATGTCCTGCGCCAACGCATCGGAATTGCAATCGTCCAGAGCGACAGCGTGAGCCTCGATCCGAAGATCGGGATTGAGTGCGCGCAGGGTGCGGGCAGCCGATTCGACCTTGAGCTCGCCGATGCCGTCGTCGCGATGCACGATCTGGCGATGGAGATTGCTGCGCTCCACGCGATCGGGATCGACAACCCGGAGTCGTCCTACCCCGGCCGCGGCCAGATACAGCGCCAGCGGAGAACCCAGTCCGCCAGCCCCGATGATGAGTACGCTCGACTCCCGCAGCCGGATCTGACCACTTGCCCCGACATCGGGCAGGATCATCTGCCGCGCATAGCGCTCCAGATCGCCGTCGCTCAACTCGGATCTGCGCAGCGGCAACCCGCGCGCGCGCCACGCAGTCATGCCGCCGACTACCGTGAATACACGTTCGAAGCCCTTCTCTCGCAGACGTGTTGCGGCAGTCGCAGAGCGGCGGCCGCTCTCACAGATCATCAGCAACTCCGTCCCGCGTCCGATTGCTCCCTGCGCGACCGCGTCTTCGAGTGCAGCCAGCGGGAGTAACACGCTTTCCGCTGCGGAGCAGAGATCGAATTCCGCGGCTTCACGCACGTCAATCAATCGCGCACCTGCCTGCTGGCGCCCGGGCACGGCTGCGGGATCCAGATCGAATGCATCCTCCCGTTCAATCTGATTCATCGCGT
>JBBQNY010000015.1:0-32375 GCA_038330365.1 Lysobacterales bacterium
GGAGCCCGCCGCCACGTTTTTGCCCGCCGCAGCGATCGCCGAACGTGTGGCGGTGATGCGCGACCTGCATCTGGTGCGCATCCCCGGCGGACACCATCTGCATCTCGACGAGCCGCAGCCCGTGGCGGACGCCATCGCCGCGTTCCGTGTCCGTAGCCGGAAACCGTAACCCGCCTCGAAGCCCGCGTCGGGGATGTGCGGGAGCGAAGCCGTTGTGTCGACAGCCCGAGGCCACTGCACACAAGCCGATCACCAGGCTTTTGTAGGAGCGCGCTCGCGCGCGATGGCGTCGTGGTGGACGGCAACCCAACGCACGATCTTGCATGACGCCATCGCGCGCAAGCACGCTCCTGCATGCGCACCGTCAGCCATGTCGCCTCTCGGCGCTGCTACGGCACCCAACTCCAGCGCGCGAGCTCGGACTTGATCTCCGATCCGTGTGCGCGCAGCCAGCGCCGATGGTGCGCGTAGTCGGGATGCGCGCGCGCCACATGCGCCCAGAAACGCGCCGAATGATTGCGCTCGTGGCAGTGACAGACCTCGTGCACCACCACGTAGTCCAGTATTTCCGGCGGTGCCAGCAGCAGTGCCAGATCGATGCGCATGCTGCCATCCACACTCAACGAACCCCACAGCGTGCGCATGCATCGCAGGCGGACGCGCGACGCACGCGCACCGACGCGCAGCCATGCCGCATCGTTGCACTCGGCGACATTGCGCGTGGCTTCCGCGACCATCCAGCCACGCAGCGCACGCAGACCACGCGCGAGCGCATCCGCCCGCCCCATCGGCGTGCCGATGTGCAGGAGTCCCGGGCTGCTCGCCAGCACGTTCGGCATGGGTCGGTCGAGCCAGCGCACGTCGACGCGCTCACCACGCAAGGTCAATGTGTCGTCGACTCCCACCTGTGGCGGCGGCAGCGCGGTCAGGGCGTGTCGGCTGACTTCGCGCTCGATCCACATTCGATGATCCGCGACGAAGCGCTCGATGCTGCGGCGGCTGGCTCGAGGCGGTGCGGTCACGCGCGCGCCCCGCTCGTCGACAATCAGGCGCAACCGGCGCGAACGGGGGTGTCGCCGCAATGCGACCTGCAGCTCGACGCCGGCCTGCCCTGCGAGCGCGATGTCGGCCTCGAGCTCGGCGCGAAACGGGGCGCTTGCATGCGGCATCAGGCCGGACGAGCTCCAGGCGCTGCAAGTTTGAACTCCGACGCGAGCGCTTCGAGCAAGGGCGCGAGCGTCAGCGACATCACCGCAAAGCGGGCGTCCATTTCGGCCGCAGCCGAATCGCGATCGCTGCCCTCGAGCTCCGTGGTCGCGCTCTCCAGGAACTTCAGTTTGCGCATCACCAGTTGTTCGTCCAGCACAAAGCTCACGCGTTCGTCGTAGGCGAGCTCGAGCATGCTCGCCTGCTTGCCGCTCTTGAGATGCTCGCGCACTTCGTCGGCGGTCAGATCCTGGCGCCGGCAGCGTGCGATGGCGCCACGCTCGACTGGATCCTTCATCTCGCACTCCTCGCCGAGGCGCCACGGCGAGGGCGGCGCCGCATCGCGCAGCCAGGCGGTCAACCGTGAACGCGGTGCTTCCGCGGGATCCGGAGGAATCGCCGCGAAGCTGCCGAGGGTTTCGCGCAATACCGCCACGAAGGACTCGGCCGCCTTGCGGGACGCGGTATCGATCGCCAGCCAGCCGCGTTCGAGATCGAGATAGCCGCCGAGCCGGGATGGACGGACGAAAGCACGCGGGATGAGATCGGTCAGAACTTCCTCGCGCATGCGCTTGCGCTCGCGACCGCCCGGGGGGCGACCGCGTTCGTCCGTCATCGCTGCGATCTTTTCCGCCAGAACCTCGTTGACGACCGCGGGCGGCAGGATGCGGTCTTCACCGCCGAGCACCAGCATGAGGTAGGGGCCCTGCGCGAGGGCGAGGGCTTCGGAGCCGCGGCCGTACGGCGATACCCAGCCGCGCGAGAACATCGCAAGCGGCGCGACGGGCTTGAGCGAATGCCCGTCGAGCGCGCCGTCCAGGGATTCGGCGAGCGTGGCGTCGGGTACGAAACGGAACAGGGTCAGATTGCGGAACAGCATGCGGAACAGGCACTCCAGCAAGAGGGCGTCAAAAGATGGGCGCCCGGGCCATGGAATTGTGGGTCGGAGCGTCGCGCAGCCTGCGACGTGCCGGCGGTGGTGCCGAATGACGGGTCACCCCGTCCGGGAAAATGTTTGCGCGGTGGCAGACGCGGGGCATTGTATCCGCGCCTTGCAGCCCACTTCGCTACACTCGCCGCGAAAGTCGCGACCCGAGAGCATGAGCGAAGACCGCGCCGCACTGGCCCGCCATCTGCTGGAGTTGCGCATCGAGCACCGCGATCTCGACGAGGTGATCGCGCGGCTCGGGGCGACGCCGGATGTCGACGATCTGCAGATCCGGCGGCTGAAGAAACGCAAGCTCCGGATCAGGGATCTGATGAACCGGATCGAGGACGAGCTGATACCCGACCAACCTGCATAGGAAGCGAAAATGATCCACCACCTGAGCCTGGTCGTCGGCGACTACGAGCGCGGCAAGCGATTCTACGCGGCGGCGCTCGCGCCGCTCGGCTATACGCTGAAGGTGGAGTCCGACGGCTGGGCCGGCTTCGGCCACGGCGACCAGCCGGACCTCTGGTTGCATTCGGGTTCGGCCGTCACGCGCTCACTGCATATCTGCCTGCGGGCCTCTTCGCGCCGCGCCGTCGAGGATTTCCATGCGGCGGCACTTGCCGCAGGGGGCCAGGACAACGGTCCTCCGGCACTGCGCCCGGAGTACGGGCTGGACTACTACGCGGCCTACGCGCTCGATCCCGACGAACGCAACATCGAGGTCGTCGCCTTCGACCGTCACGGATCTGCTGAATAACGCGACGCCAGCGCCCATTGGACGGACGTCAAGAGAACGGCTGATGCCGCCCGTGTGGCACAGCTCCAGGCGTCCGTGGCCGGCACTCGGGCGCCGGCAGGTCGCCACCTTCAGTCTGGCTGGCTTTCCGCTTCGGCCGCGAGCACCGGCACCAGTTCACGCTCCTGATCCGTGAGCTTGAGGATGGAGTGGCGCAGCTCACGTGAAAGCACGAATCGCGCATCGCGCGCGATTCCTTCGAGCTCATCGGCAAAGTCGAGGCGACCGGCGTCATCGAGCCAGATCACGCGCCGTTCCTTGAGCAGTGCGATGAAATTGCGGAACAGGGTCTTGTCAAAGAATTCCGGTGCCGCATTCGCATACAGCAGCGAGAGCCGCTGCGCGATGAGGTGTCCGAGGTTCTCGAGCTCTGCCGTGGTGAGCGAACGCCGACCGTTTTTCACCAGTACCGCGACGGCGATGTAGTAGCGCTCGAAAGCCTGCGTCACCGTCTGTGCGATGACACGCAGATGGAAAGCCGCGTCCGTCTGGCCGACCGGCCGACGCAGCATGCCGCCCTCACCCACGCGCGCGAGCAGTTTCTCGTCGACGTAGACATCGAGCGTGCGATCGATCTGCAGGCCGAACTCCTCCGCCGTCCAGGGCAGGAACAGCTCGTTCTGGATGAACGGATAGATGAAGCGCCCCAGCCGGATGATGGTCGAGCTGCGCAGCTGCCGGTTGTTGAGGAACGGCGCCGCACACCAGGCTGCCGTGGTCAGCAGGTGCAGCACGTTGTTGCGGAAATAGGAGAGGAGTGCGGATTGATCGGGCGCACTCGAGAGCACGTCGCCGAGTGGATGGCGCGTGCGCAACACGATACCCATGCGTTCGCCGTAGGCGATGATCGCTGCCGGATCAAGCTCGGTGACCGTGACGCGGTCCGAGTACGGCACCCGTTCGAGCAGGATCTTGAACAGCGCGAGCTGGCGCAGCAGATCCGATTCCGCCATCGCATGGCGCGGGGTCGAGAGGAGCGCCGCCCCCAGCAGATTCACCGGATTGACGTCCGCGCTGCGATTGATGTTGACCAGGATCCGGTCACCGAGGCTGTCGACGGTCTTGTTGAACCAGGGCGGCCGCTCTTCGTCGGCGTCGATCTGCCAGTCGGGCGCCGAGTCGTCGAGATGCTGTTGCAGAAATACCGGTTCGCCGAAGCTCACCGCCACCCGGCCATAGTGATCGCGCAGCTTGCGCAGGCCACGCAGTGCGCCGAACAGCGATTCCTGCTTCTTCTTCGCGCCCGAGAGCTCGCCGATATAGCTGCGTCCTTCGAGCAATTTCTCGTAGCCGATGTAGACCGGCTGGAACACAACGGGTCGCGAGCGATCCCTGAGGAAGCCGCGGACGGTCATGCCCAGCATGCCCACCTTGGCCGGCAGCAGGCGACCGGTGCGGCTGCGACCGCCCTCGATGAAGTATTCGATCGAAGTTCCGCGCCGGATCAGCTGCTGCACGTATTCGGTGAAGACCGACGCATACAGAGCGTTGGCGCGGAAACTGCGGCGCAGGAAGAAGGCACCGCCGCGCCGCAGGATGGGGCCGACCAGCGGCATGTTGAGATTGATGCCGGCAGCGATGTGCGGCGGCACGATGTGATTGTCGAACAACAGGTAGGAAAGGAGCAGATAGTCCATGTGGCTGCGGTGGCAGGGCACGTAGATCACTTCGTGCCCCGGCGCGATCTGCTTGAGCGAGTCGAGGTGTCGCAACTGCACGCCGTCGTAGAGTCGGTTCCACAGGGGTTTGAGCAGGATCCACAGCGCCCGGACAACCGGATGCGAGTAATCCGCGGCGATCTCCCAGGCCAGGTCGCGCGCCCGCGCCTGCACTTTTTCCAGTGGCTGGCGCTCGCGTTGCGCGACGCCAGCGATGGCTTCGCGCACCGGCGGCGCATTCACGATCGCGTCGATGACCGTGCGGCGATGCGAGAGATCCGGGCCGATGATGGCCGAGCGGATGCGGCGGAAGTGCGTGCGCAGCACGCGCGCGGATTTGCGCGCAGCACGTTCGGTCGGCAGCCCTTCCGCCGCGACTTCGCGCAGGCTGACCGGGCGCGAAAAATGCACCAGCGTGTCGCGGCCATTGAGCAACAGCGCAAGCAGGCGGCGGAAGCCGCCCACCATCACCCAGTTTTCGGAGAACAGCACCCGCAGCCATTCGCCGTCGCGTCCCGGTGCGCGGCCCACGAAGATCGACACCGGCAACATGCGGATGTCGAGCTCGGAGTTGTCTTCCACCATTCTGAGCAACTGCCGGAGCTCAGGCGGGTAGCTGCTGGGCCGTGCGCGCGAAAACCGCCGGATCGGAGGATGCAGCACGATCACCGCGCGCGGCAGCGCCGCGAGGGAAAGCTCCTCGATGCGACGCAAGGGGGGTGGCAAACCCGACGCGCGGCAGGCTTCTTCGAGGATCAGGAGGTTCGAAAGACCCGGCCGCTCGAGGATGTAGATCAAGGGACCCGAAGCGGGCTCCAGCAGCTCGTCGGGCTGCGGCGGTTCGGTGCGGACACGCAGGAACGGTCGCAGCAGCGCACCCAGCGCACGCCAGCGCAAGGGCGCGCGCGCGCCCTTGCTGCGCGCGGACCGCGCCGCGCCCCGGGATTCCGGAGCGTGAGCGGTACTTGCGCCGCCCGTTTCGGTGGCGACCGTCAGATGTTCCGGTTCTTGGCTCATGGGCCGACTACAGTCGCGCTGCGGCGCCCGCAGTGCAAGCGCGCGCGCACGATGGAATCGCTTGCGGTCGCGTCGGTTTGGCCCGCGTCAGTTCGACGGCACCACCGCGTCGTCCTTGCCATCAGCCAGCATTTCGTCGACCTGGGCGGCAGTCTTGCGGCCGTACCAGCGCTTGTCCTGCTTCACCAGCTCCATGGCGTGGGCGAACTGGGTGTCCAGAAGTTTGAAGCCGACCTCGACTTTCGCGGTGGCGTCGTCCTTTGACAGGACCTTGGTGTTGACGCTGTCGAACATGGGATCGAGCGGCAGGCCGTAGATCGCGAGCACTTCCTTGGAGGCGCGGAAGCCGCGGCTCATCTCGTCGAGCGCGTCGTCGAAGGAAAGTGCGCGGAACTGCGCCAGCGTGCGCACCTTCGAGGATCGCGCTGCCGAAGTCAGGGCATCGAGCGCGGCCCGCACTTTGGCGCGGTCGGTGAACTGCGCGGAGGAGAACCAGCGCGTGAGCACGTTCACCATCTGCATGGCCTGGGTCTTGTCTGCCTCGTCCAGATCCTTGTTCTGCTGAATGGAAGCCTGCGCCATGCCGGTGATCATGCCAACCAGCATGGGCATTTGCGCAGCTCCCTCGCGCTCGAACTCGGCGATCTTGGGCTCGAACTCTTTCATCATTGCCTCGGTGGCGCCGTCGGCCGAGAACTTCACCATGCGCTCGTCGAACCGTTTCGCTTCGGCCGGATCGATCGGCTGCGCGGCCTTCGCCTTCCAGTCGCGCCGGAGCTTCTCGAGTTCAGCAGGCGGTACCTGCGAGGTCACGAAGGCACGCAAGTCGCCGCTCTTGAGCGCCTGGGCGCCCGCCTTGACGGATCCCTCGGGGGTCATGGTCTTGGCGGCTTCGTCGCGCTTGCAGGAAACGGTTGCGACCGCCAGCAGCGCCACGATCAGCAGGGCACCGATGCGGTGCGTAAGGGAAGCGGCCATGAGCGGGTCCGGCAAGATGAAGAGCGCGTGAGACTAGGGGTCTCCCCGGTCCGGGGCAAGTGGCGATCGCGGGCTCGTCGCTCTGGGCGGCCCAAAAAAATGGCCCCGCAGGGCCATTGGAAGTCTTTCAGGTCCGGTGAGCCCGGATCGATTGAATGATGCAGGGCTTGAACGGCAATCGCCGACGAATCGGCAGGACGGATAGTAGCCTGCAGGTCATAGCTGATGCAATACCTTAGTATTCAGGTGCAAGTATCTGTCAAGAATGACTATTCTTGGACGCGGTCATCAAGTGCCGCCTCTTTCGCCGTTCGGATCGCCGACTCGCGCTCGCGCAGCGTGCGGGGCTCCGCATCCGGGGGCAGCTTCCCTGCAACTTTCTCCCAGGACCCGTAGATCGGGTTGGGCAGCACCACCCAGCGTTCGCCCCACCAGCCCTGGTGCTCGTCCACCATCCGGCGCCGCGATGCGAGGTCGGTTTCCACGCCCTCCTCGAAGTCGCCGAGGTTATCCCCGATCAGGGCCAGAATCCGGTAGCGCTGGCCCACGACCGCGCGCCGTGAGCCCTTGGCGCTCGGCCGGCCGGCATCGTCGTTTTTCGTCAGCACGAAAGTTTCGCAGTCCGGTACCGGAAACCCCTCGGCCACCAGATTGCGGCAGGTGGCCTCGCGCTGTCCGTCCTCGCGATTGGTGACGTAGACGAGCGCGATGCCCCCGGCAAGAAGGTGCCGCGCGAACGCCGCGGACCCGGGGAGCGCGACGGCGCGCTCGTCTGATACCCACTCCTCCCAGCGACGGTCGAACGCCGCGCGCGAATCGGACACATCGAGATCGCCGGGAATCGGATCGCGAATCAGCCGGACATTGAATGGCGTGTTGTCGAGCAGCGTCTCGTCGACGTCCGCGATCACCGCCAGAGGCAGGGATGCGAGCGTGGCGCGATTGCCGAGAGCGTTGCGCTCATCCGGCGGCAGCGCGTCCCAGGCGGGATCGTCGAGCGCAGACTCGACGGCGCGACGGGCGGCGCCGAACGCCTGCAGGCTCAGCGCCTGGAATTCCGCCGAACCCTGCGTCCACGCCACCGCATCGAGCTTGTCGTGCGCGGCAGGTCCGGTTGGTACCGGCGCCACGACCTCGTCCCGCACTTCGGCGCTTCTGCACGCGACCAGCAGCAACAGCGAGGTCAGGCCCAACATCCGGAATCTCATCACTGCGCCCCGCGTCGTCATGGAGACGCGAAAGTCTACAAGCCGCCTCACTGCACGCGGCGGGCGCTGGGCGACCCGGGTGCTTCAGGTACGGGCATTGCCGCTTCCGGCCAGCAGCGCGTTGAGCTCCGCGAAGCGGTCGCGATTGCGCTCCCGCTTCTCGCTTGCATCGCGCGCGGGATCTTCTCCGTCGCGCCGGAGTTCGCTTGCGGGCAGCTCGTCCAGGAAGCGACTCGGCCGGGCACGGTAGCGCTCGCCGAAACGCGAGCGGAAGCGTGCGTGCGAAAGGGTGAGCGTTTCGCGTGCCCGGGTGAGACCGACATAGAAAAGGCGTCGCTCTTCCTCCAGCGATCCGGCGTCGATCGCGGCATCGTGCGGCAGCAAGCCGTCTTCCAGACCGACGATGAAGACGTGACGGAACTCGAGTCCCTTGGCGCCGTGCAGTGTCATGAGTCGCACGCGATTGCCGGCGTCCTCGCGTTCCCCGAAATCGAGCAGTGCGAGCTGGGACATGAGCTGTGCGAGTCCGTCGCCTCGACCGCGTTGGCCCTGCGCGACAAGCCACTCCACGAACTCCTCGACATTGGCGATGCGGCGCGTGCGCATGCGCTTGTCGCTCGCCTGTTCGAGCGCAGCGCGGTAACCGGTACGGTTGGCGAGCGCGCCCGCCAGGGCCACGAGCCCGTCGCGTTCGAGGACCGAGCGCAGGTCGCGCACGACGTCGCCGAAGCCTGCGAGTGCCGCAGCCGCGCGCGCCGGAAGTTCGGCGAGCACCGGCAACTGGGCGGATGCCAGCGCCAGGGAGGTGCCGCGGCTCCCCGCGAGGTGTCCGAGCTTCTCGAGGGTCTGCGCGCCGACCTCGCGTCGCGGTGCCGACACCGCTCGCAGGAACGCCGCGTCATCGCGCGGATTGACCAGCAGACGGAGCCACGCCAGCAGATCACGCACCTCGGTGCGCTCGAAGAAGGACTGTCCGCCGCTCAGGTGATACGGGATCCCGCCCGCCCGCAGCGCCTTTTCCAGCACCCGCGACTGGTGGTTGCCGCGATAGAGGATCGCGCAGTCGCTCCACGAGCCACCGGAGTCCGTACCTCCGCGTTGCCATACATCACCGGCGACGCGGGCGGCCTCGGACTCCGCATCCTCGCAGGAGAGCACCCGGATGGGTGAGCCCTCGGGGAGCTCGCTCCACAGTGTCTTTGGCACTTCATGGGGGTTGTGGGCAATGAGCGCATTGGCGGCTCTGAGGATGCGGCGGCTGCAGCGGTAGTTCTGCTCGAGCTTGACCACGCGCAGTGCGGGGAAATCGCGTCCCAGCTCGGCCAGATTGCCGGGCTCAGCGCCGCGCCAACCGTAGATGCTCTGATCGTCGTCGCCCACGGCAGTGAAGGCGCCGCGCGCTCCGGTCAATGCCTTGAGGAGGCGGTACTGGGCCCGGTTGCTGTCCTGGTATTCGTCGATGAGCAGATAGCGGATCCGTTCCCGCCAGGCCAGCGCCGCGTCCTCGTGTTCTTCCAGCAACCGCACGGGCAGCCGGATCAGATCGTCGAAGTCCACCGCGTTGAACGCGGCGAGACGCCGCTGGTATTGACCGTACAGCGAGGCGGCTTCGCGCTCGCGCGGCGAGTTGGCGGCTGCGGCCGCCTCATCGGGCGACAGCGCATCGTTCTTGGCGCGACCGATCAACCCGCGCAGCGCCTCCAGTGCATCCGCGCGGGTGGACGCCGGCGCAATTTCGCGCAGCACTGCCAGCGAGTCATCGGCCCCGAAAATCGTGAACCCGGCGCGCAGTCCCGCGCGCTCGCGCTCGATCTGCAGGAACCGGAGTCCGAGCGCGTGAAAGGTCGAAATGGCAGGCTGGCGCTCGGGATCGGCAGCCTTGGGCAACTGCCGCAGCGCGCGTTCGCGCATCTCCCGCGCGGCACGGTTGGTGAAGGTGATGGCGGTGATGCGGTGCGGTGCGAGACCCGAACGCACCAGGTGCGCGATCTTCTCGGAAATGACACGGGTCTTGCCCGATCCGGCACCAGCCAGCACCAGCAGCGGTCCATCGGTGTAACGGACGGCAGCGTCCTGGGCGGGATTGAGCGACATGACGGAACCAGGGAGCCTGGGCGCTGGATTCTATCGAACCCCGCCTTCCACTCGCGCCGCCCGGTGCCGCGATGCGACGATAGGGGCCACTTCCGGACCTGCCCGCATCGCAACCCATGGCCAAACTCCATTTCTACTATTCCGCCATGAACGCGGGCAAGACCACGACGCTGCTGCAAAGCGCCCACAACTACCGCGAACGCGGCATGCGGGTACTGATTCTGACGCCGCGGCTGGACGATCGCGCGGGAGCCGGGGTGGTGGCTTCGCGGATCGGACTTTCGGCCAGCGCCACTGTTTTCGACAGCAGCACGCGACTTTCCGAGCTTGTGCGAGCCGACATCGAGGCGTTCGGCGCGCTCCACTGCGTGCTCGTGGACGAGGCGCAGTTCCTGTCCAAGGCCCAGGTCTGGCAGCTCACTGACGTGGTCGACTCACTCGCAGTACCGGTGCTTGCCTACGGTCTTCGCACCGACTTCCAGGGCGAACTCTTCACCGGCAGCCAGTACCTGCTGGCATGGGCGGACGAGCTCACCGAGATCCGGACCATCTGCCATACGGGTCGCAAGGCCACCATGGTGGTGCGCGTGGACGACGAAGGCCGGGCACTCACGCAGGGGGCCCAGGTCGAGATCGGTGGCAACGAGCGCTACGTCTCGGTGAGTCGCGCCGAGTTCAAGGAGATCTTCGAGGGCCGAGGACGCTTCGATCTGAAACAGGGGGAGCTGCCGCTGCCGCGCTGACCGGGGTTTCCCTGCAGCGAATCCGGACTCGCTGGACAGCCTGAAAATGAACACGGGCTTGCGTCAGATCGCGCCCGCGCCGTCGTCGTTCACGATTGGCTTGCTACAACGCCGATGTCAGTTGAACGCATTGGTCCGGGGGCAGCATGCAAGGCAATTGGAACAGGCTGGGGCGGCTTATCGTGGTCCTGTTCGCGATCCCGTTCGCGATGACGGGCTGCGCCCAATCCGCGCAGGCCGACGGACTGCTACCGGCGGGCCCGAGTAGCGCGGAGAAAAAGAGCGCCATCGCGATTCCGGTCGAGGCGCTCGCGCTCGTGGACGACGAAATCGAGTGGGCAGGCATTCGCATCGGCACACCGCGCGCCGCCCTGGAGCGCACGCTTGGTCAGCCATTCGATCCCCTGGAGGCAAATGATCTTTGCGGCAGTTTCATCAGCACCCGCGACGTCGAAGGGCATCGAGTCACCTTCGAGTTCGCGGGCAAGGATCCGGAGTCTCCGCTTGAGCACATGTTCATGCCGCTCGATGGTTCCCTGACCCAGACCGAGCAGATTGCACGCCTGAAGGCCCGGCTTCCAGGCAACGTCTATGTTCCGAGCCGCTTCGATCCGGGTCGCTCCGAAACAAACAATCCCAAGCCTGTGTATCGCGTCGCCACCACCGCGGCGCGGGTGGTAATGCTCGATCATGACGAGGGACTCTGGCTCGGCGACCCGCGCTGTTACGACTGACCCCACGCCAGATGTGCGCGGCCTGTCCCGTACTCCGGACCCAAGGCAGCTGTGAAGCGCATCGTCAGCGCTGACACCGTGGGCAGTAGACGCTGGCGCGCTGACCGATGACCGCGTGGCGAAGCGCGCCGCCGCAGTTGCGGCAAGGTGCGCCCGCCCGGCCGTAGGCTGCAAGTTCCAGTTCGAAGTACCCGGGATCGCCACTGGCGTTGACGTAATCCCTGAGCGTGGTCCCGCCCAGTTTGATCGCGTGCGTGAGCACGTTGCGGACGCACGCGGCCAAGAGATCGTAGCGCTCCCGCGAAACGCGGCCTGTCGCCCGCAAGGGATGAATGCCGGCTGCAAACAGCGCTTCGGCGGCGTAGATGTTGCCGACACCGACCACGATGCGCTGATCCATGAGAAACGACTTGACGGGTGCCCGGCGACCCCGGCTGCGGCGCCACAGAGTGTCACCATTGAATTCCGGGCCGAGCGGCTCGGGACCGAGCGCAGCGAGGAGTGGATGAATCGTCCCGGATGCCTGCCAGAGCCAGCTGCCAAACCGTCGCGGATCATGAAAGCGCAGCCGCTCGCCGCTGTCGAGCGCGAGATCCACATGATCGTGCGGCCCGATCACCGTGGTCGGATCCACGATGCGCAGCGATCCCGACATGCCGAGGTGCACGATTGCATCGCCCGCGCGCGTTCCGATCAGCAGGTACTTGGCGCGCCGTTCCACCCGCTCGACCCGCTGCCCCGGCAACGTCGACGCGATTTCATCCGCGACGGGCCAGCGCAGCTTTGACTGCCGGATGTGAACGGCTTCGACACGCGCACCGACGAGTCGCGGGGCGATGCCGCGGCGCGTGGTCTCAACTTCAGGCAGTTCGGGCATCGCGCGCTCAGCGACGTCGGCGGCGAGCCAGTGTGATCGCGCCGCCCAGCAGCAGCAGCACGGGCAGCGCAATCAGCCAGCCAATACTGATCCATGCTGCAGCCCGTGGCGTGAGCTTGAGCGTCGCGTCGGGTGCGCGCGGCAGATCGAGCCCAAGCGTGGTGTCGTCGTCGAGCAGCCAGTCGCACACGCGCAGGCCAAGTTCGCGATTGCCGCCGTTGCCCAGGAACTGGTTGGAAATAAAGTCGCCGTCGCCCAGCACCACGACGCGCTGCTGCTGATGGTCGGGACTCGGCGAGAGGCGCGTCAGCGCGAAGCCGAGATCGAGCGGCCCCGGCAGTTCTCCCGCGGATGCGTCGAATGCAGGATCCGGCTCCGCACCCGTTTCCGTCCAGGATTCCGCACCCGATCGCAGCAGGGAATGCGCGAGGAATGCGCTTCCCGGTCGCGCGGCGAGCGCGCTCGCGCGCGGCAGCAACGTCACCGCAGCAAAGTCCTGCGTCAGTGCATGCGCGGGATACACATCGACCGGGAGGAATCTCAAGTCCGGAAACTTGAGCGCGCGCGCGGCCGCATCGGCGACCGTGCCCGGGATGCGCAGCAGTCCCAGCGTGTCCAGCAATGAGTCGAGGCCGTCGGGGCCAGGGTCGGTCAACCACAGAAGGGCGCCTCCGCCTGCAACGAAATCCGTCAGGTGTTCGAGCTCTGCCGGCAGCCAGGGCGTCGAGGGCGACGCCAACACCAACAGCGACAGACCCTGTGGCACCGGTTGCGACAAAGGCACCGCGACCAGCCGCTCGCCGCGTTCGGTTAACGCCGCGCCGAAGAGGCCGAGATCATGATTCGCCTTGCCGTCGAAGCGACGTTCAGCGTGACCGGTCGCGAACCCGACGAGATGGATGTCGCTGCGCGCGAGCTGGATCAGCGCAGCGGTGAAGGTGCGTTCATCCACCTGCGTCAGGCGTCGGCTGCGATCGCCAAGCCGGATCTCGATGTCGCCGCTCAGGTCCACGCTGTCAAACCTGAGTCCGAGGCCGGGGCGCTCCTGCCGGTAGCGACTTATGAACTTGGAAACCGGCTCCCGCAGCGGACTGCCCTCGGGTAGATGCACGATCACTTCCGCGCCGTCGGGCAGGGCCGCCAATGCCGCGCGGCTCTGGGACGAGAGCTCGGATCGCGAACCCAGGGTCAGGTCGCGGCGGGCATCGACGCGATACGCGATCACGAAGAGGCCGACCACGAGCGAGGCCAGCAGCAGCGCGAACACCACGGATCGCAACATGCGCATCAGCCGCGTGCCCGCAACCAGGCCAGCCGTCGCCACGCGATCAGCACGAAGCCGAGTGCCAGTGCCACCAGCCAGAGCGCGTCGCCGGCACTGACCATGCCGCGCAGGAAAGGCGATACGTGCGTGGGCAGCGCGAGGAAATTGATGAGCCCGTCGGTCACGCCCCGCGCCCGCGCCGGTGCATCGACCAGCCACAAGGCCAGCTCGATGGCGAACGCGCCTGCGGCCGCGAGCGCAGGCTGTCCGAACAGGGCCGAGGCGGCGACGCCGATTGCTGCGAGCGCGCCCGAGAGCAGGGCGAGTCCTGCGAGTCCTGCAAGCAGCCTTCCCGGATCCGGCGTGCTGCCGAGCGCCAGCGACGCTGCCATCGCCACCGAGATCGTGGCGATCAGGATGAGCTGCGCCCAGATCGCGAGCCACTTGCCAGCGACCACGGCCAGCGGGCTGGCCCCTGCGGCATACAGCAGGTCGAGCGTGCCGCGGCGCTGTTCGGTGCCAATGCTGCGCAGGCTCAGAAGTGGCGCCAGCAGCAGCAGGATCCACGCGCTGTTCGCCAGATGCGGGGCGATGATGGCTTCCCCGACTCCCGGTGCATCCGGCAAAGCAGCCCGCTGCGACGCGGCGTCGGTGAAGGCGTCAATGCCGTGCAGCATTCCCCAGGCGAGCAGGCCGGTGGCGAAAGCAAGCAGCAGCCAAGCCGAGCCGTTGCGCCACGCATTGCGGAATTCGCCGGCGGCAATGGCAGTGAGCGCAGTCATGCCGATGCAGTCGGGTCCGCAACCCGGACCGTCGCCGCTGGAGCTCCCGCGACCAGCGCCGCAAAGCGCCGCTCAAGCGCATCGCCCCGCGGTTGCAACAGGGCTACACCGACATCGCGCGCACCGGCATGGCGGGATATTGCAGCGCTGCCGCCGGCCGGAACTGCGATGAGCCAGGCGCGGCCCGAGTCGTCCATCGCTTCGATCCGGCTACTTTCGAGCGATGTCCAGAAGCCGGCGTCCACATCCCGGTCCACCCGGACTTCGAAAGCGTCATCCCCGATCCACGCATCGAGGCTGCCGACGTGCGCGATGGTGCCTTCGTGCAGGACGGCAACCTCGTCGCAGCAGGCGGTGACGTCCGCCAGCAAGTGGGTTGACACGATCACGGCGGCATCGTCCCGCAGTTTTCCGATCCAGCTGCGCGTGGCTGCCGCCTGCACGGGATCGAGGCCCGCCGTCGGCTCGTCGAGCAAAATCAGTGCGGGCCCGTGCACCAGCGCCATGGCGAGCCCGGTGCGCTGCTGCTGGCCGCGCGACAGGCGGCCGTTGAGGCGGTCGGCGAAACTCTCAAGCTCGCAGCGCCCAATCGCCTCGGCAATCGAGGACCGACGCTGCGCAGCCGCAACGCCTCGCAAGCGTGCGGCGAAATCCAGCGACTCGCGGGGCGTGGCCGCGGGATCCAGCGCCGGCCGCTCCGGTGCGTAGGCCACGCGCCGTCGACGCGCGCCGGCGCGCCGGCTCACCTCCTCGCCCATCACATGGACCGTGCCCCGGTCCGGTTCGAGGATGCCCGCCAGCAGCCGCAGCGTCGTGGTCTTGCCGGCGCCGTTGATGCCGAGTAGTCCGAGCACGCGGCCGCGCGCAAGCGTGAGGCTCACGTCGCGCACCGCATCGGTGCGATCGAAACGTCTGGCGAGATGCCGGGCCTCGAGCAGGTAGAGGGGGTCAGTGGAGTCCGGCATGCGCCCGGATTGTGGCATGCGGCGGAAGCCCGATTGCCGGGCAATGACGGCGGCCGGGACGTCCCAGACGCATCGCCGGGACTGGCATGACAGGCGACCGCCGGGGCTCGAAGTTGCCGCGCATCGCCCGCCAGGGTCCGCCCGGCACGATCCGGGATGCGCTGAGTCCCGGGCCGACTACAATGGATCCACTCTCGTCCGCAGATCCCCCATGAACAATTCCCTGGCCGATCTGGCCGCATATGGCCTGTCCGGCTCGTCCTGGTGGCTCGTCGTACTCACGTTCGTCGTGATCGCGCAGTTGACCATCCTGTCCGTCACGCTCTATCTGCACCGCAGCGCGACCCACCGCGGCGTCGATTTTCATCCGGTGCTTTCCCACCCCATGCGCTTCTGGCTGTGGCTGACGACCGCGATGGTGACCAAGGAGTGGGTGGCGATCCACCGCAAGCATCACGCGCGTTGCGAGACCGAAGACGATCCGCACAGTCCGCGCTTTCACGGCATCCGCAAGGTGTTCTTCCACGGCGTCGTGCTGTACCAGGAAGCCTGCAAGGATCGCGCCATGATCGAGCAGTACGGTCGCGGTACGCCCGAGGACTGGATCGAGCGCAATCTCTACACGCCGCTGCCGGCTCTGGGGCCGACGGTGCTCCTGTTCGCGCTTGCAATCGCGTTCGGATTCGTCGGCGTCGCCATGTGGGCGGTGTTGATGCTCGTCATTCCCGTCGGTGCCGCCGGCTTCATCAATGGGCTTGGCCACTGGTGGGGCTACCGCAACTTCGAGACACCCGATACCGCGACCAACCTGACCCCGGTCGCGATGATCCTGGGCGGAGAGGAGCTGCACAACAATCACCACGCGTTTCCCAGCTCCGCCCGGTTCGCGCTGCGGCGCTGGGAGTTCGACATCGGCTGGCAGGCGATCCGCATCTTCCGCGCACTCGGTTTGGCCGCGGTGCTGCGCGAAGCACCCGTGCTTGCCATCCGCCCGAACGTCTCGCTGCCGGATGCCGAGACACTCAAGGCCGTGGTCGGCCATCGCGTCGGCGTCATGACCGGCTATTTTCGCGAGGTCATCAAGCCCGTTCTCAAGGCGGAGTTCGAGAAGTCGAGTGCGGCCCGCAAGAGTCTGCGACGCCCGTTGCGCAAAGCGCTCCTGGACGACGGTCGCTGGCTCGATGGCTCCGCGCGCGAGCGCCTGCGGCACTGGCTTGCCGAGCGTCCACACGTCGCGCTGGTGGTGGAATACCGCCAGCGTCTGCAGGTGGCCATCGAACGTTCCGGTCGTTCGGCCGAAGCGCGCCTTGCGGCCATCGCCGAGTGGTGCACCGCTGCGGAAGCCTCGGGTATCCACGCACTGCAGAGTTTCGCCGCCCGCCTGCGCGGCTACCAGCTGATCAACGCGACCGCCTGATCCTTGCAGCCGATTGCGACGGACCGACGCCGCACCCAGCGGCCAGCGGGCGGGGTCGCAATCCGCAGCACTGCACAGGCCTCCTCGTGATTCCCGCGCAAGCGGGAATCCAGGGTTCGGTTCAATGAGCGCGGCCAAAGCAATCGACTTTCCCGCCGCTGGTGCTGCCCGCGCGATTGAGGCGCTGGCGTAACACCTGCGTGGATTCCCGCTTTTGCGCACTGCTGTCCGAAACCTTTTCGGCGCAGCGCAATGGGACTCGCGCACTACTCCCACCCACGTTATTCCCGCGCCAGCGCACTGTTGTCCGGAACATGTTCATGGCGCGTTGCGTTGAGATCTTCACGCCCCACCCCCACCCTCGTCATTCCCGCGAAAGCGGGAATCCATGGCCCAAAGTCCGTGGAGCGCCGAGTCGACGGAAAGTCTCGCAATTGCGAAGAACAAGCCTTGTTCTGGAACCAGCGCTATCGCAGATGGATTCCCGATTGCGTGGGAATGGCGAGGGGAGGAACTGCGAGAAGGTTCACTGCGTTGCGCCGGGATTGTTCCGGACTGCAGCGCGCTGTCGCAGGAGTGGCGAAAGCAAGTAGTCGGCAGGTCCGGATGGGATGGCGCTGCGGCCACCGCTTCGGCGGAAGTTGAAAACGCTTGCAGTCTCGATGCCACTCGCGAAGGCGGCAGGCGCGTGTCGGTTCGCGGGCGCTGTCCGTGTCTGGGACACTGCGGACACCAGTGCTGTCCGGAGAGCGCGATGACCAGGGGCGTTGACAATCCGGCGGCGCGAGCGCGCGCCGCCAACCAGCGTCGCGCGGAGCGCGAACATGCCGCGGCCACGGCCGATCCCGATGCGTTCTGGCAGCACGTTGCGCGCCGCATCGACTGGATGCGTCCGCCAACCCGTGCGGGGGATTTCAGTTTCCACGCAGCAGATTTCCACATCCGCTGGTTCGAGGATGGCCTGCTCAATGTCAGCGTGAATTGCCTGGACCGGCATCTTGAGCAGCGGGGCACGCAGCCGGCGCTCATTTTCGAGAAAGACGATCCCGCGCTGGCGCCGCAGATCGTCAGCTACCGCGAACTGCATGCGCGCGTCTGCCAGCTCGCCAACGTGCTGCGCGCGCAGGGCGTGGGCAAGGGTGATCGCGTCACGATTTATCTGCCGATGATTCCGGCCGCCGTCGCAGCCATGCTCGCCTGCGCGCGCATCGGCGCGGTGCACTCCGTCGTGTTCGGCGGCTTTGCGCCGCGTTCGATCGCCGATCGAATCGCGGACTGCGGATCCCGACTCATCATCACCGCCGACATCGGCATGCGCGGCGGCAAGCCCATCCCGCTCAAGGCCAACGTCGATGCGGCACTCGAAATGCCGGAAACCCGCTGTGTCGAAACCGTACTGGTGGTACGGCACGCGGACGCGGCGGGTGGGGGATCCTCTGCACGACACGGGAGTGTCATCGCCCCCGATAGGAATGTTCCGATGCGGCGCGGACGGGATCACTGGCTGGCACCACTCATCGAGGCAGCGTCGCGAGAGTGCGAACCCGAGGCAATGCAGGCCGAGGATCCGCTCTTCATCCTCTACACCTCCGGCTCCACAGGAAAGCCCAAGGGCGTACTGCACAGCACGGGGGGCTATCTCGTGTATGCCGCGTGGAGCCACGCGCGCGTATTCGACCTCGGCGAGGACGACGTCTACTGGTGCACGGCCGACGTCGGCTGGATCACGGGTCACAGTTACATCGCCTACGGTCCGCTCGCCAACGGTGCACGCACGGTGATTTTCGAGGGCGTGCCGACCTGGCCGACAGTGTCCCGCTTCTGGGAGATCATCGACCGACACCGCGTCACGATCTTCTATACCGCACCGACCGCGCTGCGCGCACTGATGCGCGAGGGCGATGCGCCGGTGCGCCGCACCTCGCGCAAGTCGCTGCGGCTGCTGGGCACGGTGGGCGAACCGATCAATCCGGAAGCCTGGCGCTGGTACTTCGACGTGGTAGGGGAAGGGCGGTGTCCCATCGTGGATACCTGGTGGCAGACCGAGACCGGCGGAGTGCTGATCTCGCCGCTGCCCGGAACCCGTAGCTTCAAGCCGGGCGCGGCGATGCGGCCGCTTGCAGGTATCGAGCCTGCCCTGCTCGACTCCGAGGGCATTGCGCTCCAGGGTGAAGCGACTGGAAATCTCGTGCTGACCGCGTCCTGGCCCGGTCAGATGCGCGGGGTCTATGGCGAGCCCCAGCGCTTTTTCGATACCTATTTCAGAAGCTTTCCAGGTTGCTACTTCACGGGTGACGGCTGCCGCCGGGACGCCGACGGCGACTACTGGATCACGGGTCGCGTCGACGATGTCATCAACGTCAGCGGCCACCGCATCGGCACGGCGGAGGTGGAAAGCGCACTGGTTGCCCATCCCCTGGTCGCGGAAGCGGCCGTGGTCGGATTCCCGCACGACATCAAGGGACAAGGCCTGCATGCCTTCGTCACGCTGATCACAGGCGCTGAACCCGGCGAAAACCTGCGGGCTGCACTGGTCCTGGCCGTGCGCCGGGAAATTGGACCCTTCGCCGCGCCCGATCGGGTGCAGTGGGCCCCCGCCTTGCCCAAGACGCGTTCGGGCAAGATCATGCGCCGGATCCTGCGCAAGCTCGCCGAAGCGGACGATGGTCCTGTCGCCGCCGAAGCCCTGGGCGACATCTCGACACTCGCCGATCCCGCCGTGGTGGACGCACTGATCGCGGGCAGGATTACCTGACCCGGCGCCGCTTCGTACCCACAACTGGGTCCGCCGCAACAAAAAGCCCGCCGGAGGGCGGGCTCTTCAAAGTGCAGATCCACAACCGGATTACTTGATCTTGCCTTCCTTGTAATCCACGTGCTTGCGCACGACAGGATCGTATTTCTTGATCAGCATCTTGTCCGGGGTGTTCTTCTTGTTCTTGTCGGTCGTGTAGAAATGGCCGGTGCCGGCGGTGGAGATGAGCCGGATCTTGTCGCGTTTTGATGGCATGTCTGAGTTCTCCTCGGGACCGGTCGGGCCGGTCCGGCTTCAATTAATGGTGCGATCAGAGCTAAGTCGGTCAGACGCGCTCGCCGCGCGCGCGCAGATCGGCGAGCACGGCGTCGATGCCCTTCTTGTCGATGGTGCGCAGCGCATGTGCGGAAATCCTGAGCTTTACCCAGCGCTTCTCGCTCGCAACCCAGAAACGGCGCTCATGCAGGTTCACCATCCAGCGACGCTTGGTGCGGTTGTTGGCATGCGACACATTGTTGCCGCTGATCGTTCGTTTTCCTGAAACCTGACACTGTCGCGACATGGCGCACCTCGTCTTGTGGATGGCACCGCCCGTGGCCCGGACGGATTCGGCTCCGCGACGGAACGTCGCGCGCGCTGGAAGAAAGATTACGGATCGCCCGGGGCACCACAGCGCGCAGCGGTGTCGGATGCAAAGGCATCGGCGAGCCGGGCTTTATAGCGGCTCCGGAGCCCGGCGGCAAGTCGGCTCTGGCCCTCAGGCGGGCCGGTAGCGATCCTCGACCAGGGCAAAAGCCGCCCTGAGGCTCTGCGCTTCGCCGCCGCGCGGTCGCCCGGGGCGGTCGGAGTCGTTCCAGCTGTAGACATCCACGTGGCACCAGTCGATGGAGTCCGGCACGAACCGGGAGAGATAGAGCGCCGCCACGATCGATCCCGCATGCTTGCTGCCGGAGCCGTTGGCCATGTCGGCAATGGGCGAGTCCAGCATCGAGCGGTAGCCGGCCCAGAGCGGCAGCGGCCATACCGGATCCGAATGGCGCGTTCCCATCGCGGCAAATGTCGCGGTCAGGCGTGCGCGATTGCTGAAGATTGCGGGCAGATCAGGCCCGAGGGCCACGCGCGCCGCACCGGTCAGTGTGGCGAAGTCGAGAATGAGGTCCGGTTCGGATTCTGCGGCCAGAGTGAGCGCGTCAGCCAGCACCAGGCGGCCTTCCGCGTCTGTATTGTCGATCTCGATCGTCAGGCCCGCGCGGGTGGAGAGCACGTCGCCGGGGCGAAACGCGTTGCCCGCGACAGCGTTTTCAACCGCCGGCACCAACACCTGCAGGCGCACCGGCAGCCGCGCCTCCATGATCATCTGGCCCAGAGCAAGCGCGTGCGCCGCGCCGCCCATGTCCTTCTTCATCCAGCGCATGCCACTGGCGCCCTTGAGGTCCAGCCCGCCGGTGTCGAAACAGACCCCTTTGCCGACGATCGCAAGACGGGGATGGGCTCGATCACCCCACTCGATTTCGAGCAGGCGCGGGGCGCGGTGCGAGGCGCGGCCGACGGCGTGGATGGACGGGAAGTTCTCTTCCAGCAGAGCGTCGCCGACGACCGCGCGGAACTCCGCCCCGTGGGTATCCGCCAGGGCGCGCGCCACGGCCTCAAGCTCATCGGGCCCCATGTCTTCCGTTGGCGTGTTGACCAGATCGCGGACGAGGCACGAGGCGTCGACTTCGCGCCGCAATCTATCCGCGTCCACTCCCGTCACGGGCAGCAGACGTGCCGGCTCGCGCCGCGCCGCGCAATAGCGCGTGAATCGATACGAGCCGAGTTCGAATCCGAGCGCCAGCAGGTGCGCATCGCAGCCTTGCGGCAGAGCGTCCACGCGATAGTCGCCCGGAGGCAGGACGTAGGGCAGCGCCGCAAATGCGGCGAGGCAGTCCTCCACATTGACGCCGACCAGCACGCGCTCGAGCACACCCGATTCCGAGGGGATGAAACAGCTCGTGCCGGGGGCGGCCGTGAAAGCGTTGGCACGGGTCCAGGCGGCATGTGTCGGCGAAGCGCGCTCCTCCCACGCGGCGAATCCGTCGAACGCGATTGCAGTGAGGGAAATGGCGGAGGAATTCCCGGTGCGGCTCATGCGGCGATCATCCTGGCGTCGATCCGCTCAAGTCTGGCAGCAACGCCGCGAGTCCCGCGAGCGAGGCGATGCGGTGTACGGGCTGCTGGAGCGTTGCAGGCCACACATGATCGCCCCGATCAAGCCACACGGCGATGCAACCGGCGGCCCTTGCACCTTCGACGTCCATCACCGGATCATCGCCGACGTGCAGCAGTTCGCCGGGCGCCACTCCCAGCGCCTGCGCTGCGCGTTCGAACATGAGTCGCTCGGGCTTGGCGCAGCCCACCTCGCGGGAATAGACCCGCGCGCGGAAATATTCGCCGACGCCCACGGCATCAAGGTCCGCATTGCCGTTGCTGAGGCTGACCAGCGGCCAGCGCTCAGCGAGCCAGTGCAGTGCCGGCAGCGCATCGTCGTAGAAGTCGACCCGGTTGCGCCCTGCATCGAACGCCACCATCGCCGGTTCGATCGCGTCCGGGTCAATGCCGGAGTTCGCGAACACGGCGCCCAGCGACAGGCGTCGCAAGCGGGAGAGGTCGTGCCCCAGATGGGGATTTGCGCGCCATACGCGGTCACGCTCGGCGCGGAGCGCTGCCCGCGGATAGCGCGCTGCCACTTCCGGTGCGTGGTGCATCAACCAGTCGTCGAGTGCGGATTCGGCGCGGTCGATGCAGGGCCCGATAGGCCAGAGTGTGTCGTCGAGATCCAGACTGATCCCGCGGATCAACGGAATTGCTGCTTGCCCTGCACACGCGTCTGCTGCGCAACCTGGACCGCGTTGCGCCGGGTGCCCGCTGTCGCCGGACGCTTGGCCGCAACGGCGACGCGCGTGCTCTCCGCAGCCTTCACCGGCAGCGGATTCACCGCGGTACGGGCGATCGGCGGCGGCGGCGGCACGGGCGGCTTGCGGCCGACGAGTGTGGCGATGCGGAGATCGCGTTCGGGCAGGGCAGCCACGATCGCAGCTGCCTCCGACGCCGGAACCAGCTGCTTGGCACGCAGCCTCGGCACCATCTCGGGACCTGCCAGGTAGGCGGCAAACCGGGAGGCTGGCGCGGTTTCGAGCTGATCCGCGCGATTCACGGCATATAGGGGAGTGGCCAGCAGGTAGGTGCCGTTTTCCAGCGCTGCCATGCTGGGGTCGACGCCTTCGATACGCAGCATGCGGAGCTTTGGATTCGCGTGCACGGCGGACAGCGTCGTCACGCCCATCGCGGCCGGATCGATCGCAATCGCATCCTCGAGTTGCGTGGTGTTGAGATACCAGCGCCCGGCGGCGACATTGAGCGCGCCGTTGCCGAACAGGACCCGGCGAAGCTCGTACTCGACACCATCGAGCGGACCTGCCACTGCATAGAGGTTGATCGGCTTGTCGGCGCCGCCAACATCCACCCAGTTGCGGACCCGACCGGCATAGATGTCGCGCAGCTGGACCATGCTGAGCGCCGTCACCGGACTCGAGGGATGCACGATCAGCACAACGGCATCCCAGGCGATCGGGGTATAGCGAAGCGCTTCCTCGGCGGGTGTCGCCGCGCCACGCGCGCTGAGCGCGATGTCGACGCGTCCCTGGCCAAGATCGTCCAGCGCGCTTACCGTGCCGAACGGATTGAGATTCACCTGATCATTGGCGAGCGCCGCCCAGGCCTTGCCGCCGTCGTCGCCGAAAGCGCGTGCCGTGACGTGATCGCTCTTGCAGGCCACGGCCGCCAGCGCGCTGGTGCTCAGGACCACGCCGGAACACAGCAGCAATGCGACCCCCGTATTGCGGAGGATTCGGACAGAGAATCTGTTGAAATTCATGGCGTTGATCCACATTGTGAATGTAACTTAACAGAATCTTACGCCATTGCCGCCAGTGGCGGAAGCGCCCGTCCCGTGCGCGCTCCTATTTCATGGCCAGCTCGCCGCTGCGTCGCCCACGGACTACGCCGAGCACCAGCTGCGCGGGGGGTTTCGCCAAGGCGCGATCAAGCGCACCCACATCGACCAGTCCAGCGCCGTTGAGAGACAGCACGACGTCGTCCGTGCGCAATCCGTTCTGAGCAGCACGGCTGCCGTTGGCGACGCGGGAAACCTGCACACCCGTGATCCCGCGGTCTCGAACCTCGGGATCCAGGTCGATGAAGCTCGCACCGTTGAGCCTCGGATCGAGTGTGCCCCCGTCAATCCGCCGGCGCGGATCCGCCTCGAGCACCGTCGAGACCACTGTCGGCTTGCCCTCGCGCACCATGCCCACGGCAATCTTCGCCCCCACCGGCAGCAGGCCTTCCTGATTCGCCAGATCCCGCGCGCCCGTCACCTTGCTGCCATTGAGACTGACGATGGCGTCGCCCGGCCTTACTCCCGCGCGCGCGGCGGGCGAGGAAGACTGCACGCGCGTAACCACCGCGCCGCTGCCGGACAGCACGCCGACCAGCCCGGCAAGTTCTTCATCGATGTCCTGCGCCTCCACACCCAGCGATCCGCGGCGCACCTGCCCGACCGCGACCAGTTGCTGCATCACGTCCGCCGCCAGATCGCTCGGGATCGAGAAGCCGATGCCGACACTGCCGCCCGAGGGCGAGTAGATCAGAGTATTGATACCCACCAGCTCGCCGCGCAGGTTGACCAGCGCGCCGCCGGAATTGCCCATGTTGATCGCGGCGTCGGTCTGGATGAAGTTCTGCACGCCGACCCCCGAGAGCCCTGTCCGGCCCAACCCGGAAACGATGCCTGAGGTCACCGTCTGGCCGAGACCGAAGGGATTGCCGACTGCGACCACGAAGTCGCCGACCCGAAGATCCCGCGAACGGGCCAGGGGCAATGCCGTCAGCCGATCGGGTGCAACGCGGATGACGGCGACATCGGTGGCGGCGTCTGCACCCACGCGCTGCGCAGGCAGCGTGCGACCGTCGGCGAGCGTGACCGAAATCTCGTCTGCGCCGTCGATCACATGATTGTTGGTGAGCACGAAGCCACGTTCGGCATCCACCACCACCCCCGAGCCCAGCGACTGCTGCATGCGCTCGCGGGGCACATCCGGGATCCCGAAGAACTGCCGGTAGAAGGGATCGTTCGCAAACGGATTCTGTATCCGCACGCGCGTTTTCGAGTTGACGTTGACGACCGCAGGCGTCACCCGCTCGATCATGGGGGCAAGCGTGGGGAGCGCCTCACCGTCCACAGCCACGGGAAGCGTGGCATGGCCAGCCAGTGGCAGGCCAAGCGCGAGCAGGCCGACGAAACGCAAGAGGACTGGACGCATGGAGCAGATTCCTTCTAATTGAGCACACAACGGGTTCAAGACGGACCGATTTCGACACGGGTGTCCGCGTGCGCTCGCCGGACCGAGGGTCCGGTCGTCGGCCCCTTCGGAGCGGCGGCTGACCCTGAAAACCGACGCATCCGGATTTCGAACCGAGCCCGGTTCGACTAGACCACGAGTCTTCCGCGGAGTTTCGCGCTTCCGACAAGGGTTGCCATCGCCAAGCCGGCCGGAATCTGGGGGTGGGCGGCGGGAAAGGGACAATTCAGAAATTGTCAACACTCCTGATTCACGGCTTAGAAATGCGCTCCAAACGGTTGATGCAATGCAAGATTGACGAGGTGCCCGCGAGCGCGTACGGTACCCCTCCGCCACAAGATGTTGGGTTCAAACGCCCATCCGACCCCAAAGGATACGGTTTTGGGTGTGTGACAGTCGCGTGAACGGGACAGCGTTGCGGCGCTCGGCGCCGGTGATAATCATGACTAGAAGAATGCCGCCAGCAGCCAAGGGCGGTCGCAAGGGAGAGAAAACAGTGACGAATACGGTGCGCCTGGAAGCTGTACGGACCAAGTCGGACATACCGCTGCAGCCGGCCTCCTACGACATCTGGGACAAGAAATATCGCCTCAAGGCCAAGAACGGCGATCCGGTCGACAGCACCATCGACGACAGCTACCAGCGCATTGCGCGCGCGCTCGCCGAAGCCGAAGCGACACCGGAAATCCGCAACCGCTGGTACGAGCGATTCCTGTGGGCGTTGCGCCGGGGCGCGATCCCCGCCGGCCGCATCACCTCGAACGCTGGGGCCTTGGCGCACAAGCCCGCCACCAGCACGATCAACTGCACGGTCTCTGGCGTCATTCCCGACTCCATGGACGGCATTCTCGACCGGGTGCACGAGGCCGGCCTGACGCTCAAGGCAGGCTGCGGCATCGGCTACGAGTTCTCGACGTTGCGGCCGCGCGGCGCCTACGTCTCCGGCGCGGGTGCGTACACCTCGGGGCCGCTGAGCTTCATGGATATCTACGACAAGATGTGCTTCACGGTTTCGTCCGCGGGCGGCCGTCGTGGGGCGCAGATGGGCACCTTCGATGTCTCGCATCCCGACGTGAAGGAGTTCATCCGCGCCAAGCGCGAGGACGGACGACTGCGTCAGTTCAACCTGAGCCTGCTCATCACCGACGATTTCATGCAGGCGGTGGCGAATGACGCCGACTGGCCGCTGGTGTTTCCCGTGCACGTCAAGGAAAAACACGAAGTCGATCTGGACGACGCCGAAAACGTCATCTGGCGCGAATGGCCGACGCGCGAGCACTACGTCTCGCGGGAGGACGGTCTGGTGGCGTGTCGCGTGTATAGCCGCGTCCGCGCCCGTGGACTGTGGGACATGATCATGTCGTCCACGTACGACTTCGCCGAACCCGGTTTCATCCTCATCGACCGCGTCAACGAGCTCAACAACAACTGGTGGTGCGAGTCCATCCGCGCGACCAATCCCTGCGGCGAGCAGCCCCTGCCCCCCTACGGCGCCTGCCTGCTCGGCTCCGTGAATCTCACCAAGTTTGTGCGCGACGCCTTCACCTCACGGGCCTCGTTCGACTGGGAGGAGTACCGGGAGGTGGTGAAGGTATTCACGCGCATGCTCGACAACGTGGTTGAAGTGAACGGGCTTCCCCTCGACAAGCAGCGCGCGGAAATCCTGCGCAAGCGCCGCCACGGCATGGGATACCTCGGCCTCGGCTCGACGCTGACCATGCTCAGGATTGCCTACGGATCGCCGGAATCGTGCGCCTTCACGGAGCAGGTGTCGCGCGAGATGGCGCTCGCCGGATGGCAGGAAGGCCTCGAGCTGGCCCGCGAGAAGGGACCGGCGCCGATCATGGACGAGGAGTTCGAAGTCACAACCGAGATGTTGCGACTGCGACCCGAGATGGCAGAGGACGGCTTCCGCGTGGGTGACAGCATCAAGGGGCGAATCCTGCATTCGCGCTATTCCCGTTACATGCAGCGCATCGCTTCGGTGGCACCCGAGCTGGTCGACGAGCTTGCCTCGGTCGGCGCGCGCTTCACGCATCACAGCTCAATCGCACCCACCGGAACCATCTCTCTCAGTCTCGCCAACAACGCGTCCAACGGCATCGAGCCGTCGTTCGCCCACAGCTATTCGCGCAACGTGATCCGTGAAGGCAAGAAATCCAAGGAGAAGATCGAGGTGCTGAGCTTCGAGCTGCTGGCTTACCGCCATCTGGTCAACGACAAGGCCGAAGCGAACACGGTCGATCCCTCGAAGAAGCTGCCGGATTATTTCGTCAGCGCCGACGACATCGGTCCGAAGGCCCACGTCGACATCCAGGCGGCGGCCCAGAAATGGATCGATTCCTCCATTTCCAAGACGGCCAATGTACCTACCGACTACCCCTTCCTGGAGTTCAAGGACATCTACACCTACGCCCATGCGCAGGGGCTCAAGGGCTGCACCACCTTCCGCTTCAATCCGGCGGCTTTCCAGGGGGTGCTGGTCAAGGAATCGGACCTTGCAAATACCGTCTACCGTTTCACGCTGGAAGATGGCACTGTGGTGGAGGCGCGGGGCAACGAAGAGATCGAGTACGACGGGGAAACCCATAGCGCAGCCAACCTCTTCGACGCGCTCAAAGAGGGTTACTACGGCAAGTTCTGAATCGGCAAGACCGGTCCAGACCCTGCTGTAAAAATCCCGGTAACCGCAAACAGGCAGCATCATCGACTCCGGAGACAGAAAATGGCAGCTCGCAAGAAGAAAGATTCAACCCTGATCGAAAACATAGGACACGCCGCCGATGTGGTGGTGCACAAGGCCCAGGATCTGGGTCACGCGGTTGCGACGACGGCCTCGCAGGCTGCCGTTGCCGCGCAGAAGGGCGCGCGCAAGGTCGGCAAGGCGGTGGCCAAGCAGGCCGGCGTCGCCCGCAAGGCGGTCGACAAGGCTGTGGCGGATGTAAAGCGAAAGGCAACCGCGGCCAAGAAAAATGCCAAGCAGACCAAGGCCAACGTCAAGCGCAAGGCGACCGTCGCGAAGAAGGACGCCAAGCAGACCAAGGCCAACATCAAGCGCAAGATCACGGTCGCCAAGAAGGACGCGAAGCAGACCAAGGCCAACGTCAAGCGCAAGATCACAATCGCGAAGAAGGATGCCAAGCAGACCAAGGCGAACGTCAAGCGCAAGGTCACGGTGGCGAAGAAGTCCGCCACCAAAAAAGTTGCAGCCACCAAGCGTGCCGCATCGCGCAGCGCGGTCGCGGTCAAGAAGGAAGCCAAGCAGGTTGTTGCGAACGCGAAGCGGCGGGCGACCGTTGCGCGCAAGACGGCAGTGCGCAAGACCGCGGCGAAGAAGGCCGCAGTGACACGGGCACGCCGCAAGGCGTCCTGATCGGGGCCTTCTGGGCGCGTCGGGCGAGATCGCCCGACGCTGCTTCGGAGCCCTGCTGGCAAGCGGTGGGGATCAAGACGTGGCGGTCAGCCGCGTGACGCGGGGCAACACATAGCAACAAGAATGAGGAGCGGCAAGGACAACGATGGCGATCAAGATCAACAGCAAGATCACGGGTTTCGGCGTGGACGAGAGTGGAGAGCGATCGGACGAGAATCGCTCGCCGAAGTCGCCGCCGGTCGCCTTCGCGCTGGCCGATGTGATCCAGATGAACGAGGCGCTCGAGCGTCCCGACACGCTGGTGGGTGCGACCTACAAGGTGAAGTCACCACTGTTCGAACACGCGCTCTACGTGACCATCAACGACATCGTGCTCAATCCCGGCACCGAGTACGAGTTGCGCAGGCCCTTCGAGATTTTCATCAACTCGAAGAACATGGATCACTTCCAGTGGATCGTCGCGCTGACCCGGATCATGTCCGCCGTGTTCCGCAAGGGTGGTGACGTGACGTTTCTGGTGGAAGAACTCAAGGCGGTTTTCGATCCCCGCGGTGGCTACTTCAAGTCGGGCGGGGTCTACATGCCGTCGATCGTGGCGGAAATCGGCGCGGTGATCGAGCAGCACATGAAGCTGATCGGGCTCATCCACGACCCGGAACTGAGCGAAGAGCAGCGCCGGCTGATTGCGGAGAAGCGCGCCGCCTACGAATCGCGCACCAAAAAAAACAGTGACGGCAGCCGCAAGGCAACGGCGGCTCGCCCCCCGGCGTCGACAATCGCCACCGCCGCGCGCGCGGTCGGCGCGGCCAGCGCCACGGTCGCGATTCCGGCCATTGTCGGCGAGAACAGCGAAGGCTCGGGCTTTCCCGCAGGCTCGACGTTCTGCCAGAAGTGCAACACCACCGCGGTCATCCTGATGGATGGTTGCGCCACCTGTCTCTCCTGTGGCTATTCCAAATGCGGCTGATGGCCCAGGCGCGCGTCGGGCTTGATCGGTTCGCCGCCTGAGTCGATCCATTGACTCGGCTCGAGCAGCCGCGCCGGTTCACTTGGAGCGCGCAATGACTATGCGGGCGCTACGCCTTGATGCCCGGGTCCAACCAGGCGGCAGGAATGATTCACTCTCAAGGGTGCCCGACCGATTGCCGGAGCCTCATTGCGCGGTGTACTCACCCAGACTGCGCGCGTGACGCCTGATCACAATCATCCATCCAGACCCAGGCCGCCCACGCGGCCGGACGACGCCGACTGTTGCGGTGAAGGCTGTCCCCGCTGTGTCTTCGATGTCTACGACGATGCCGTGACTGCCTACGACGACCGACTCGCAAAGTGGAAAAGACAGGAGGCGGCACGCAGGGCGGAATCGCCTGCGAGTGAAAATGTCTCGACAAGCGGCGCTGACGTCAAAGTCGCTGGTGCAGACGTAGAGACCGACCGCGCCGCCGATTGAAGCAATCGCATGGCGTGCACAGGATCTACCGGCTCAGGAAAGCGCCGAAGGCGCCTCAAACGGCAACCGCCGCGCCCCGGTACCGGCGATTGCGGCTTCCGCCCGTTCGAGCGCTTCTTCCTCCGCATCGATGACCAGCAGAATCCGGCCGGACTCGATTTCCGATTCAAACTCGCGCCGGATGGGATCGGGTAGAGACGCACCTGCCAGCGAACCGGCCCAGCTGCCGACCAGCGCGCCGGCTGCGGCAATCGCTGCGGCCCCGGCGAGTGTCACTCCGAGTGGCGTGACCACTGCGATCAGGCCTCCGAGCGCTCCCACCACTCCGCCGACGCCCGCGCCGCGCGCCGCGCCCTGCATGAAGTCCGTGTCGGCTTCCTTGCGCGCGTCAGGGATGACGTCCAGCTCGATGTCGCTGCGTGCAACCAGCAGCAGGTCGGCGTCGGTGATACCCGCGTTGCGTGCGGCGTCCATGGCAGAGCGCGCGCCGCTCAGATCGGGAGCGCAATAGACGCGTCGGCTCTTCATCGCTTGCTTTTCCGTTCGGATTTCACGTTCGCTGAAGCAGAGGCCGTGGGCAGCAATTCCAGAAGCCGCCCGCCACTGCCGTCCTTCTCATCTTCCAGTACATACAGTCGGCCATCAGGTCCCTGCTCGACCTCGCGGATGCGGGCACCCATTTCGTATCGTGCCGCCTCGCGCGCGCCCTCGCCACCGAATGCCACGCGTACCAGCGCCTTGCCAGACAGCGCCCCGATCAGGGCATTGCCTTCCCAGTCGGGAAAGCCGCGCCCCTTGTAGAAGATCAGTCCCGCCGGCGAGATGACCGGGTTCCAGAACACCACGGGTGCGGCAAACTCGGGACGCGTCGGGTGATCCGGAATAACGCGATCGTCGTAGTGATCGCCATTGGAAACGATCGGATATCCATAGTTGGAACCGCGCTCGACGCGGTTGAGCTCATCGCCGCCTTTGGGGCCCATCTCGTGGTTCCAGAGCTGACCCTTCGCGTCAAACGCGAGTCCGAGCACGTTGCGATGACCCAGCGTCCAGATCTGCGCCGCAACTCCGCCTTGCGTGTGGAACGGATTGTCGGCTGGCAACGAGCCATCGTCGTTCAGTCGCAGGATCTTGCCGGCGTTCGAGTTCATGTCCTGCGCCGGGTCGAATTGCTGGCGCTCACCTGAGCTCAGAAACAGCTTGCCATCTGGCGAGAAAGCGATGCGGTGGCTGTAGTGCCCCCTGCCTTCGAACTTCGGTACCTGTCTCCAGATCACCTTCAGCCCATTGATGCGAGGGTGCTGCGCGTCTGTCAGATCGAGCTTTCCGCGCGCCAGCGCCGCACCGCGGGTATCTGCCGGGCCTGCTTCGACGAAGCTGAGGTAGATCAGGTGATTCTTCGCAAAATCCGGGTGCAGCACTACATCGCCGAGTCCGCCCTGTCCGCCGTAGTCGACGCGCGGGCCGCCTTCGACCGCCTTCGACGACCCGTCAGCGGCCAGCAGGAGCAGCTTTCCCGGCTTTTCGGTAACCAGAGCGCGTCCGTCCTGCAGAAAGCTCATGGCCCAGGGTTCGTTGAACTGCGCGACCACGCGGGTTGTAAAGGGCGCCGCCGCGACCGCGGCCTGCGCCGGTGCGGGATCCGGTGTTGCCGACTCATGAGCCAGCACGCCAGATGGACTTGCCAGGCAGCACAGGCCCAGGATTGGCAGAGCGAAGACGATGGACTTCATACGGGACTCCGGTTGCGGGACACAATTCTCCCGGGTGCGTGACTCGACCAAGGTCAAATCGGGGATGCGGTCAGCTTCGCACACCTCGGCCTTCGCTCGTCACGGCCGCCTGTAGCGATCGAACGGCGGCTAAGTCTCGGTACAGCGTCGGCGCTCCAGTCTGCGCACACTCGTCGCAAGCCCCGGGCTGGCGACCCTGCCAATCCAATGGAGGTTTCCATGTTCAAGTACTCACGCACGATGCTCGCGATCCCGCTCGCTGCCCTTCTGGCCCTGCCGTGTGCGTTTGCCCAGTCGGGTCCCACGACCGCCGACCCTAAGGTCAACGCCCAACCCAACGCCAACATGTCGGCTGCAGCGTCCGGCAACATGGAAACGGCACCCAGCGAAGCTGCCGCCGGCGGCAAGCCCGCAGCGGAAGTCGACACCAATTTCGACGGCCAGGTGAGTCGCGATGAGGCCGCGACACAGGGTATGTCGGACGCCGACTTCGATGCTGGCGATGCCGACGCCAATGGCCTCATGTCGAAGGCGGAATATGACAACGCTCTGGCGAAGATGAAGCAGTAATGGTTCCCGGGCCCGGCTGGCGCACATGGCAGGTCGGGCCCGGACTGCAGTGATCGATCCCGCTCGGCCCTGGTGTTCGTGCCGAGCTTGCCGCTCACCGCCCCGCTCGAGCACCGTCTTTCGTTAGAGGACGACGGCTGAGCGTGTCGGATGGGCGGTGGGGTGTGATCGTGCGGTTTTGCGGCTGCTTTGCCGGATCTGATTGCCGTCGGGGCGCGCGACTTGCGCGGGAATCTGGCGTGTGTCTGCGGTTGCGGGCGCGGCATGGCGCGGATCGACCGCCTGATCGTTGACATGTCTTTGGTGGGCGATATACTACGCGGCTCCCACGAGCTGTGGGCCCCATTTGGGTGATGCGGTGATGCGCTTTCGGGCGGTTGCTGCAGGTTCTTTGTCAGTGTGCGCAGGTGACTTGTGTGGGCGCC
>JBBQNY010000016.1:0-30881 GCA_038330365.1 Lysobacterales bacterium
GCGGTTCAATTGCAACTGCGCCTGTTCCACGTGATTGCTGTAGAGATGCACGTCGCCGAACGTGTGCACGAAATCGCCAACGTCCAGCTCGCACGCACGCGCGACAAGATGGGTCAGCAATGCGTAGCTTGCGATGTTGAAGGGCACGCCCAGAAAAATATCGGCGGAGCGCTGGTAAAGCTGGCAACTCAGGCGTCGCCGCATGCCGTCGTGGGCAGGTGGCGCCACGTAGAACTGGAACAGAGCGTGGCACGGCTGCAACGCCATTTCCGGCAGCGCCGCGACGTTCCACGAACTCACGATCAACCGGCGCGAGTCGGGATTGTGCCGGATCTCATCGAGCACTCCGCGCAACTGGTCGATGCTGCGCCCGTCCGGCGCCGGCCATGCGCGCCATTGCCGCCCGTAGACCGGACCGAGTTCGCCGTCGGCATCGGCCCATTCATCCCAGATGCGGACGCCGTGCTGCTTGAGGTAGGCAATGTTGGTGTCGCCGCGCAGAAACCACAGCAGCTCGTGCACAACCGACTTCCAGTGCACGCGCTTGGTGGTCAGAAGCGGAAATCCCGCGGTGAGGTCAAAACGCAGCTGATGTCCGAAAAGGCTGCGCGTGCCGGTGCCGGTCCGGTCCGACTTGATCGCGCCCTCGTCCAGAACCCGCCGTAGCAGGTCGAGATACGTTCGCATTCAGCCCGCGCCTGGGGGCGGCATCGCCACCGGGTTGCCCTTCGGCGCATTGACCACAGCGGGTCCCTCGGGCGGATACGGCGCGCGGCGTGAAATGACAAGCAGAGCGATTCCCACCACGATCAGCGGCAAGGAGAGAAGCATGCCCATGGTCAGCCAGTGGAAGGCGAGAAAACCGATCTGCTCGTCGGGCTGCCGCACGAACTCAACGGCAATGCGTTGCACTCCATAGCCGATGGCGAACACGCCGGAAGTCGCGTAGCGGCGTCGACGGGTCCGCGAAAACGTCCACACCAGCGCGAACAACGCGATGCCTTCCAGCCCGAACTGATAGAGCTGTGAGGGATGACGCGCGAAAGGCTCAAGCGCGCCGCTTGCATGCAGTCGTGCGATCTCGGCGGGTGGCGCATCGAACGGCAGCGACTTCGGAAAGACGAAGGCCCAGGGCACCGTGGTCAGCCGTCCCCAGAGCTCGCCACCGATGAAGTTGCCGAGCCGTCCCAACCCGAGCCCGATCGGCACGATCGGCGCCACGAAATCGATGGTGTCGAACATGTGCAAGCCGCGACGACGCGACCACCACGCACACGCGATGAGCACGCCGAGCAGGCCGCCATGAAAGCTCATACCGCCTTCCCAGATGCGCAGCAAAGCCACCGGATCATGCAGCCACGTATCCCAACCGTAGAACAGCATGTAGCCGATTCGACCCCCGAAAATCACGCCGAGCATGCCGTAGAACAGCAGATCGGCGAAGTCGTCCTGGGTGATGCCGAGGCGACCTTGACGGACGCGTCGGCGACCCAGCCACCAGCCCGTGGCAAAGGCAACGAGATAAGTGATGCCGTACCAGTGAATGCTCAGTGGACCGAGCTTGATTGCGACCGGATCGAGCGTGTGCAGCAGTGACATGCGTGTCGGGGCCGTTGGAAGCTGCGAGGGACGGTGGATTATGACGGAGCGCAGCCGATACTTGTCCTCAACCAATCCCGCGCCACATCCCGGCTGGCTCAGAGCACGGTGGGAACGTCGCGCAACTCTCCGGGCGGCGGATCATCCGCTGCGCACGGAAACGCCCGCTCGAGCAAGGTGGTCAGCGCCTCGATGGCGTGGATGACGCCGTCGACCTCGCGCCCGGCTGCGCAATCGTCCGCCAGTCGGGCGCACACCTCGCTCCACCCGTCCCCGGGTACTCGTTGCACGACGGCTCGGTCTGCCACGATTTCCATCGCGCGGTCGGCACGCAGCAGGTACAGCAGCACACCGTTGTTGCCTGCCGTGTCCCATACCTTGAGCTCGGCAAAGACCTCCTCCGATCTCTCCCGGGGCGTTTGTCGCGCCACAAGCTGGCTCCAGGAGAGCGCGCGTTCCACGGCGAAACAGACCTCGGCGCGATGCCGCTGTTCGCTCGCCTGGATTGCACTGCGGATCCGCTCCATGGCGGCCGCATCGAAAACGCGGCGCACGGGGGCGGCGAATTGATGTCGCAACCAGCGCGTCACCATCGGCCCGAGGCGCCGCCACCCGCGCTCATGCCGCCACCTCCGGAAAATCCGCCGCCGCCTCCGCGTCCTCCTCCAAAACCGCCGGAGCCGATCGACGGCATGCCGCCGAAGCTGCCCCAACCCCCGCTGCGCGCCGTACGGCCGCGCCCGCTGCCGCGCATGCCGCCGGCCAGCAGCGCCACCACCAATCCCACCACCGCCCACAGAGGGACCGCCGATGCGCTCGCCATCAGGACAGCCGCGATGCCGTTGGCCGCGGCCACCAGCACGGGTCGCAAGCGGCCCACGAACGGCGCCAGCAGTGTCGTGAATACGAATGCAAGCATCACGGCGAGCGGCAAGCCGCCGAACATGCCCTGCCGCGCCGTTGTGCCCTCGGAAGGGGCAGGCAACGCTTCGCCGTCGATCAGTCTGGTCAGCCCGGTGAGCACCGCGTCGATGCCTTCCGCATAATTGCCAACCCGGAAATGGGGCACGAGATAGTCGTCAATCAGTCGACGGGCGATGGCGTCGGGCACCGCGCCTTCGAGACCGCGCCCGACCTCGATGCGGGCGCTCCGGTCCTGGACCGCGACGATCAACACGATTCCGTCATCCACGCCCGCGCGGCCGGGTCGCCACGCGTCAAAGACCCGGATGGCGTACTGCTCGATGCTCTCCGGGGCCGTGCTGGGCAAGGTCAGTAGGACGATCTGGCTGCCGCGTCGCGCCTGCAGCGCGGCCATCCGCGCTTCGAAGTCTGCCTTCGCTGAGGCACCCAGCAATCCGGCGTCATCCACCACGCGACCGCGAAGTGGCGGAATCCCGACGCGCCCCTGGTCGTCGCGCGCGGCAGCACTTCGCGGCTGCGCTGGGAGATGCGCGGGAGCCGTTTGCGCGGTCTCGACGGGCCGCGCCGGCTCGGGCGCCCGTTCTCCGCGCGGGTCCCCTGCCTGCGCCTCGCGGGGAAGACTCTTCGAGGGCGTCAGCGTGGGCGCAGACTGCGCGCCGCATGGCCCAACACTGCCAAGCACCAATGCCGCGACCACAAGCAGCCGCACGAGACAGGCGGGCGATCCGATTGGCATCCTCAAGGCGAACGCGCGACAGCGTGCGGCGCGAATCCGGCGAGCGTCGTCAGCTCCCGTCACTGGACCCTGCGGCCGCGGGCGGAGTCTCCTCCGCTGTCGGCGCTGGCAGCGGTTGCGGCGGCGGCAGGGGCTGCGGAGAAGCCGCGGATGCACCGAAGTCGACGGTCGGGGCCGTCGAGATCGCAGCCTCATTGGCAACCGAGAAATTGGGCTTTGTCTCGTAACTGAAAATCTTCGCCGTGAGGTTCTGGGGGAAAGTACGCACCAGCGTGTTGTATTCCTGCACGCTCTGCACGTAGCGGTTGCGCGCGACCGTAATGCGATTCTCGGTGCCCTCGAGTTGCGCCTGCAGATCGCGGAATCCCTGATCGGATTTGAGATTCGGATAGTTCTCGGTCACCACCAGCAGACGCGACAGCGCGCTCGAGAGCTCGCCCTGCGCAGCCTGGAATTGCGCCAGCGACGCGGCATCGGCCGCGTCGACCTTGATCTCGCCGACTCGGGCTCGCGCCTCGGTCACACGCACCAGCACCTGCTGTTCGTGCTGCGCGTAACCTTTCACCGTTGCCACCAGGTTGGGGATGAGATCCGCCCGCCGCTGGTACTGGTTCACCACTTCGGACCATGCCGCCTTGACGGATTCGTCCCGTCGCTGGAAATCGTTGTAGCCGCAGCCGGCAAGCAGCATCACCAGCAGACCCGCGGACAGCAGACGAAAAACGCTCATCGGGAAGCTCCTGTTCGTAAACCGGGCGGCCTTGAATGGCTCACGCGGAGGAAGGCGGTCGATCGATTCCCGGTCCGCCCTGCACGGCGCGCAGGGCGAGGTTGCGTTTGCGACTGCGCCCCCGCATGACCATGTTCAGAGCTTCGACGCCGCCAGAAAACGCCATCGCAAAATAGAGGTACGCGCGCGGCACGTGCAGATGCACGCCTTCCGCGACCAGCGCGCCACCGACCAGGATCAGGAACGTGAGCGCCAGCATCTTGATGGTGGGGTGCCGGTCGATGAAGTTGCCGATCACGTTGGCCGCAAGCAGCATGACGGCGACTGCCAGCAGGATCGCGATCACCATGATCGGAATTTCGTTGACCATGCCGACCGCGGTGATCACCGAGTCGAGCGAGAACACGATGTCGATGATGGCAATCTGGAGGATCACCATCGAGAAAGCCGACTGCACACGTGCAGTCGGCGTGCCATCGTTTTCGCCGCCCTCCACGGACTCGTGGATCTCCATGGTCGATTTGACCAGCAGAAAGAGTCCGCCGATGATCAACACAAGATCGCGTATGGAAATGCCCAGGCCCGCAACAGTGAAAAGGGGCGCCGTCATCCGCGCGAGGTAGGCCAGCGTGATCAGCAACAGGATGCGCGTCACACAGGCAAGCGCGATACCGAAACGCCTGGCGCGAGGCCGATCCTCAACGGGCAGGCGGCTCACCGCGATGGAGATGAACACGAGATTGTCGACGCCGAGAACGATCTCGAGCGTGCTCAGCGTCAGCAGCGCGATCCAGCCTTCACTGGTGGCCATCCATTCAAACATCGGATCAGCCCACGCCCGTCGTCAGCTGGAATTCTCGACTCACAGGCGCGGCCACAGAATCAGTGTCCATACGACGATCACATTCAGCATGCAGGCAAACACCGCCGCCGAGCCCATGTCCTTGGCGCGACCCGCCAGCTCGTCGAAATCGGGAATGAGTTTGTCGATCACGCATTCGAGGCTTGAGTTGAGCAGCTCCGCCGCCAGCACCGGCAGCAGTACACCGAACAGCAGCACGCGCTCGAGGGTTGTCCTGCCAAGCCAGAGCGCGAGCGGTGCGACCAGCAAGAAGAGGTAGACCTCCAGCCGGAACGAGCTTTCCGTGCGGAACGCTTCGCGCAGTCCCTGCAGGGACCATCGCGTTGCGTTCCAGACACCCAGCGGGCCGCGGGGTGTGAGTCCGGTGAGACCGTCCGCCATCAGATGGTCGCGACCTCGACGCTCGCAATCGATTCCGGGGCCGGCGGATGCGAGGCTTTGGGGGTATAGGCGACGTCGAGCTCGCGCACCGCCTTGACGTCATCGAGACGACGCACGGGCGTGGTGTAGGGCGCGGCCTGCATCCATTCGGGTTCGTCCGCTGCCTTGCCCAGAAGCTCTGTCATCACTTCTACGAAGTGGTCGAGCGTTTCCGGCGTCTCGGTCTCGGTCGGCTCGATCAACAGACACTCGGGCACCAGCAACGGAAAATAGTTGGTCGGCGCGTGGATGCCGTAGTCGAGCAGCGCCTTGGAAAAATCCAGCGCCGTGATGCCGTTGGCCTTCTTCTGGCGCGCGGCGGTGACGATGAATTCGTGACTCGCGCGGCGATTCGGCAGTGCGAGATCGAAACCCGCATCGCGCAGCCGGACGGCAAGATAGTTGGCGTTGAGCGTGGAGAACTCTCCCACCCGGCGCATGCCCTCGCGCCCGAGCATCCGCGCATAGATGTACGCGCGCAGCAGCACGCCCGCGTTGCCTGCGAACGTCGACAGCCGGCCGATCGATTGCGGGCGGTCCTTCTGGCGCAGCAGCCGATAACGCGCCTGGGCCGCTGATGTCCCGACGCCTTCGGCACCGGGTGCCTGCGCCACGCGTTCCACCATGGGCACCGGCAGAAACGGCCGCAGTCGTTCGGAAACACCCACGGCTCCGGCACCCGGCCCGCCGCCGCCGTGCGGTGTCGAGAAAGTCTTGTGCAGATTCATGTGGATGGCGTCGAAACCCATGTCGCCGGGTCGGACCTTGCCGAGGATCGCATTGAGATTGGCGCCGTCGTAGTACAGCAGGCCGCCGGCCTCGTGCACGAGCCGCGCGATCTCGACGATACGGCGTTCGAACACACCGAGCGTGGAGGGATTGGTCAACATGATGCCGGCCGTGCGCGGCCCGAGTACTTTCTTCAGCGCCTCGATGTCGACATCGCCGTCGGCGCCGGTCGCGATCTCGCGAACGCTGCAACCGCACATCACGGCGGTCGCAGGGTTGGTGCCGTGCGCCGCGTCCGGAACGATGATCTCGGTGCGCTCGGTATCACCGCGGCTGCGGTGGTACGCCATGATCATCGCCACGCCGGCGAACTCGCCCTGCGCCCCGGCCATCGGCGACAGCGACACTCCGCCCTGCATGCCCGTCACGTCAGCGAGTATTTCCTGCAACTCGAACATGCACCCGAGAAATCCCTGCGACAGCGAATCGGGCGCGTAGGGGTGCCGGGCCAGGAACCCGAGCTGCATCGCGAGGGTATTGCACGCGCGCGGGTTGTATTTCATCGTGCACGATCCGAGCGGATAGAAGTGCGTGTCGATGGAAAAATTCTTGCGCGAAAGTCGCGTGTAGTGACGCACGGCCTGCAGCTCGGAAACCTCAGGCAGCCCCAGCGGCGTACGCCGTCGCAATTCCTGGGGCAGGTCGTCGGGCACCGCGCAGGCGGCGGGCAGTTGCGCACCAGACACGCGGCCGGGCTGTGCTTCGTCGAAAATCAGCATGGATCAGGATGCGGCGGAAGACCGCGGCATGATGCCACATCTGGCCCTCAGAGCAGGGCAAAGCGATGGTCGTCCGGACTGGCGCGAGTCACGATCTGTTGCAGTTGCGCCGCCAGGGCCATGGCCTCAGCAGCCGGCAGATAGGCAACTTCCAGCGCCCCTCCCAGCATGCCCTGGCTACCGGCGCTCGAGACCGCGACGCGGGCCATTGTTCGGCGACGGTCGGCAGGCGTGCTGCGTATTCGCACGGCCTGGATATCGCCCAGACGGACCGAATCCCAACGCCGCGAAAGCCAGCCCTGGCGAACCGCGAAGGACGTCGCGTCGAGCGCATACCCGCCGCCGCGGGCACGACCGCGGGCGACCAGCCAAAGCCAGGGCAGCAGCAGCAGCAACGCCAGCGCCCACGGGGATTTCCATACGATGACGGCGGCGATGCAGGCCATCACGACGGCGATTGCAGGCCACTTGAACAGGCGACGCGGAGTGCGCGGATCGAGCGGCTTCCAGTCGGAGCGCAGCCAGTCCGCTTCGGGCCGGAGTTCAGCGAGCAGCCGCCGGCCGGTGTCGATATCGGCGATGGGTGCGACCCAGCGCAATCGGTTCGACTTGTCCTGCTCGGCGATTGCGCCGGCCAGTGCTACCTCGATGGAGATGCGACGCATGCGCGCCAGCAGCCAGGACTGGCGAACAGCCACACGCTGCAGGCGACGCGGCGTCGCACCGGCGCGCGTGCGCGTGAGGAGTCCCATCTCGCTGACGATGCGACCGTCGACCCGTTCCAGCCGGAAGCCGTGGAAGGTGACCAGCGCGATGAAAATCGAAAGCAGCCGCAGCATGACGATCAGCAACAGCAGTGCGAGCAATGCGGAAGCGGCCAGTTCGAGCACGCCGTGATGGCCGGCAAATTCCGAGGCTGTCGCGGACAGTCGCGTTGACGCCTGCGCGAACAGCGGCAGATCTTCCCAGTCCACATCGAGCTGAAAGGATGCACCCCAGATTGCGGCCACAACGACCAGGCCTCTGTTGGATGCCAATCCGAGCCGTACGATTTCACCGAATCCGAGACGATGCAGCACCTCGGCTTGCGCTGTCTCGCGAGTCGACTGGGCCACGCCCGGTTGACGGCCTGACTCGCGCAAGAGCCGCTCCAGCCGATCGGCGTCGGCGAGCGAGATCACGTTCATCACTGCCTCGGGCTTTCTGCCCCCGGCCGACTCGAGCCTGAGTTCGGTCACATTGAAAAGTCGATGCAGCGGGTTGCGACGCTGCACCACATTGTGGATCCGCGCGAGCGGTACATGGCGTTCGGTTCGACTGAAGATGCCCTCGCGCACGAGCAGCTCGTTGCCCGCCAGGCGGTACCGGAAGGAAAGGCTGTAAACCAGCGCATAGAGGGACAAGCCAACGGCGCCGAGCGCACCGAAGAAAACCCAGCTGTCGCCGCGCCCGAACAGCAACAGCACAACCGCCGGCAGGGCCAACGGGCGCAACTGGGTGATCAGCACGAACAACCACGACAGTGGGTGCAGTCGACGCTCGACTTCGCTGCCCTCCGAAGCGTCCTCTTTGCGGTCGGGATCCGAAGGTTCGCGATTGCCCTCAGTCATTCGTCAATGCAACCGCGTCGGTTTCCGATTGGGGTTGAATTGCGACAGTCTGCGTGCGTCCCAGCAACCGATCTCGCAGCTGCATTGCGTCGGCATGGGCGAGGCCGCCGATGTCGAGCGTTCCGAGCTGCACGGCGGCTGTGTACACCTTGAGCGTGCCAATGCCATAGCGCCGTGCAAGCGGGCCCTGGTTGACCTCGGTGTGCTGGATCCGCCCTGCGGGCACAAAGACTTCGGACTGCCACCAGACCCCATGCCGATAGCGCAGACCCTGGGCAAACCGCTGGCAGCGGAAGTACGCAACACTGCGCCTGAGATGCCATGCGGCGAGCCACCAAGCGGGCCCGGCCAGCGCCGCAGCCGCGGCGATCGCCCACGCTCCAGCGAGTACGGAGCCGGCGATAGCCAGAGGCAAAATCACAACAACGATGGCGATCGCGTGCCCCCAGGACCACAGCCGGATGGCTTGCGGATGCAGGCCATAGTCTTCAAGCGGCTGCTGGTCGTCGAGCGATTCAGTGGATGGCGTCGCCGCTGGGAGATGGGACTCGGCAGACGCCGGCAGGAGTGGTGGCGTGTGCGACTCCGCTGGGGTTTCGCTTTCGGCGGCGGGATCGCGCTCGGTGAATGCGGCAGCGCTCGGATCCTGCGCCTCGGGACCGGATGCCGAAATCAAGGTTTCGTCGCGACGGGATAGATCTCCGTATGCGCCTCGCCATCCGGACCGATCCATCCGCGGTACATGCCGGCGGTATTGAACGGAGTCGCGAACGAGCCGTCGCGCCCCAGCGCGATCACGCCGCCGTCGCCTCCAAGCCCTGGAACCGTGCGCAACACGACCTCGTTGGCCGCCGCCTCAATGCTGTCGCCGCGATACGCGACGCGCGCGCAGATGTCGTGCGCGACTACTGCGCGGATGAAAAATTCGCCCCAGCCGGTCGCCGACACGGCGCAGCGGTCGTTGGCATAAGTACCGGCTCCGATGATTGGCGCATCCCCGACGCGGCCCCATCGCTTGCCGGTCATGCCCCCGGTCGACGTGCCGGCTGCGAGGTGCCCCTTGCGATCGAGCGCGACCGCGCCCACCGTGCCGAGGTAGGAAGGCGTGGACCGATCGACCTCGGCAGTTTTCTTTTCATTAGCGAGGAATTTCTGGAGTTGCTGCCAGCGCTCTTCGGTCCGGAAATAAGCCGGATCCACCGGCTCGATGCCCCGGGTCCTGGCGAACGCTTCGGCGCCCTCACCCGTCAGCATGACGTGGGAAGAGGATTGCATGACTTCGCGTGCGAGCTTCACGGGATTGCGCACATGACGGACACCCGCCACCGCGCCGGCCTTCAGGCTGTGGCCGTCCATGATTGAGGCGTCGAGTTCGTTGTGCCCGTCATGCGTGAACACGGCGCCCTTGCCCGCGTTGAACCAGGGAGCATCTTCCAGCACGACGATGCTCGCCGTGACCGCATCAAGGCTGCTGCCACCGACGTCGAGAATGCTTGCGCCGGCTCGCAACGCCGCATCAAGTGCTGACCGGATCTCCGTTTCGCGCTCGAGTGTCAACTCGGCACGTGGCATCGCGCCTGCGCCACCGTGTATGACCAACCTGTATTCGACCGCCGGAGCCGAATTCACCTGCATGGAAAACAAGACTCCCAACACGATAATCGCCGCAAGTTTCCCCATGACACCCTCAGGATCGCGGTCGCTCCGCCTTCGTCCGAGTATAGCCACCCCTCCCCGCCAACCCCGGGACGCAACGTGGGGTGCGTCGCCTGGCCTTTCACCGTCCAGCTACCGTGGCAACTACTCCGGTCCCGGTATTCCTGGGGAACCTGGGGAGCCTCTGATCAGCTTCACGCCTTCTGGGCGTCATGCCGTCGACCTGAGGTTGATCAGAGGCTCCCTAGACCGATTGCGGCTCGGGGAAGTGGATGACGGCGCGGGTGCCCACACCCGGAGTGCTTTCGAGCGTGACGGGCCACCCGAATCGTTCCGACAGCTGGCGCACGATGGTGAGACCGAGACCGTAGCCCTCGCTGCCATTCTTGTCGCCGCGATGAAACGCATCCCAGGCGCGCACAATCTCTTCGGCATCCATGCCATTGCCGGTATCCACCACCGCCACGCTCTGCTCGGCGATCTCGATGCTCACACTGCCCTGCTGGGTGTACAGGCAGGCGTTGCGGACCAGATTCGAGAGCATGACCGCGAACACGCGTGAGGGCGCGTGCAGTGCGAAGCGGGCATGCTCGACCACGATGATTTCCACCGGCGTGCCGGCCACCAGGGTCTGCGCGCGTTCGGCCTCGTCGCGCACCACGTCGTTTACCACGAAGTCCTCGTCCGGCAAGCCGACGTCGGACTCCCGCGAAAGGATCAGGAAGGACTCGATCAGCGCCTCGATGTCGCGCGCGGCGCGACGGATGCGCTGGGCCGACTTCAGTACAAAGGGATCAATCGGCTCCTCGCCGAGCAGCGTGTCCGCCGCCAGCTTGATTACCGTCAGAGGCGTGCGCAACTCGTGGCTCGCATCCCGCGTGAAATTGTGTTCGCGTTCGAGTTGTCTCTCCACCCGGGTGCCGAGCTGATGCAGGGCCTTGGCCAACGCCTCGACCTCGTGCTCATCGGATTCGCTGAAAGTACCCGGTGCGACATGCGCAAGATCCGGTCGCGACGGGTCCCATTGCTGCACCATCTCGGCCAGCCGGACGATGGGTGAAACCATGCGGCGCGATGTCCTGAAGCTCAACCACGACACGCTGTAGATGACCCCGAGAACCACGATCAGCGGCACGAATCCAAACCATAATGCAAGGCGATCGACCTGGCGCTGGTCAAAGATCAGATAGAGCCGGCCGACCTCCGTTTCGCTGACGTAGATGAGGTCATTCGCATCAATGCCCATGTCGATGACGTGATAGCCGGGCCCGAGCTTGCGCAGATGCTCCGGCAACGGCGGACCCTTGCCATCGGTTCGTGCAAGGTGTCCTTGCATGTTGTAGACGTCCGGCACCTCGGCGTCGATGCCCCGGGACAAACGCTCGCGGTAATACTGGGCTTCCTCCATGAGGGCCCGCTTGATCAACACGTCGCGCAGGACTACCCAGGCCCCCAGCACCGAGAGCAGCATGGCGACGCTGATGACTCCGATTTGCAGCAGAAAGTTGGTCCAGAGTCGACCACGCAATCCGCGGACGCGCCCGTTGCGCCGGTCGCCGCCGGCTTTGCCTGTGACGGTCGACAAATCACTCATGCGGCGGTGGCGCGATGTTTCAAGGCCGTACTTCCCGATGGGCTTGCGACGCGTTTCGACAGCCGGCCTACGCTCCGGTCCATGATCAATTGCACAATCCGCCGGCGTCGCGTCCCACGCCCCAGCCAATCCTGTGCCAAGCAATACCGTCGATGTGGCCGCTTCGCCATCAAGCCTGTGGTTCCCGGAAAAGGTAGCGATTCGATGCGGCGACTATGCGCGGGGAGCTGTGAAATCCCCGACACAAGGCGTGGCGTGCTCCAGGGTCAAGAGCCTGCACGAAATTGCGAAGCAGGAGCGCTCAGTCCTCGGCGCCGGCGCTCGGCATTTCGGAGTCGAGATCGGCAAGGCGGTAGCCGGCGCTGTGGATGGTGTGCAGCAGCGGCCTTGCAAACGGCTTGTCGATGACCTTGCGCAGATTGTAGAGATGACTGCGCAGCGTATCGGAGTCGGGCAGCATGTCGCCCCATACCTCGCGCTCGATATCACGTCTTGAAATCACGCGTGGGGACTCGCGCATCAATATCGCCAGCAGCTTCAGGCCAATCGGCGATACGCTCAGCGTCTGTCCTTCGCGGGTGACCTGGAGGGTGGCCGTGTCCAGCACCAGTCCTCCCACCTTCAGGATCTGCGCGCTGACCTGCTTGCGATCGCGGCGGATGAGTGCTCGGATACGAGCCTCGAGCTCACGGATCTCGAATGGCTTGACCAGGTAATCGTCTGCCCCCGCATCGAGACCCACCAGTTTGTCATTGAGCGTGTCGCGCGCGGTCAGCATCAACACCGGAGTCGACTTCTTGGCTTCGTCGCGTAGACGGCGGCAAAGCGCAAGGCCGTCCATCCCGGGCAACATGAGATCCAGCACGATGACGTCGTAGCTGTTGCTGCTTGCCAGTCGATAACCGGTCGTACCGTCGCTGGCGAAATCAAGCGCATAACCGCGCCGCTCCAGATATTCACCCACCATTTCGGCAATCTGTCGATTGTCCTCAACCAGCAGAATCAAGCCTGCACTTTCTTCTCGCGCCACGGTGTTCCCCTAGCTCTTCACATTTGTGAAGAATGGGGCAGCGACGGGCATGACGTCAAGCTTTACCGGATGCACGCATTCAGCCTGAGCCTGGAGATCAGGCATTCCAACTCGCGGATGCCCGCTCAACACAGCTTTCGATCGGGCAAGAAAAAGCCCGGCCGAGGCCGGGCTTTTTCACACCACGTCGCCGTCAGAATTACTTCTGGACAGGCAGCTCGGTACGACGGTTGCGGGCGCGACCCTCGGCCGTGTCGTTGGTGTCGATCGGGCGGCTTTCGCCGTAACCGTTCGGACCCACGAGGCGGCTGGAATCAATGCCATTCGCCGTCAGGTAGTCGTAGACCACCCGCGAGCGACGCTCGGACAGGCTCTGGTTGTACTCGTCGGTACCGATCGCATCGGTGTGACCGTCGACTGCAACGCGGAGCTGCGGGTAACGCTGAAGTACGTCGACTGCCTGCTGCAGGATCTCCATCGATCCGTCAACCAGACCGGCGTTGCCGATGGTGCCGTCGAAGCCGCGCTTCGGATAATCGAACTTGAAGTTCACGCCACGCAGATCAATGACCACGTCCTGCGCGCAACCGTCCGGACCCACCACCTGACCGGCGGTGCTGTCGGGGCACTTGTCGTCGCAGTTGTTGACGCCGTCACGGTCGTCGTCGAGCGTCGAGCAGTCGGCCGGCGGAGGCGGCGGAACGCTGTCATCCACGATCATGGCTTCTTCAGCACCACCGAGCGCGACCGTCAAGCCGAGGGTCACGAGCAGATCGCCGAAGTTGTCGTCGCCGTTGATGAACCGGAGCGAGTCGCTGTCGCTGTCGTAGCGATACGCGACTTCACCGCGGAACCCAACGCGATTGGTGATCGACTTCGAGAGGCCGACACCGGCCTGCACGAACGGATCGTAGTCACTCTCCGAGCCGTCACGATTGTGATACGACATGCCGCCACCGATCATCACGTACGGGCGCCAGGCTTCCCAGCTGCCGAAGTGGTGACGAAGCGCAATGCCAAGGACGGTATTCGCGAACTGGCCAGAGCTCGGAACACCGATGCCATCAGGACGGTTGTCGCGGGTGGTACGGTCGACGAACACGTCAATGGCGGAATTCGGATTGATGAAGCGACCGATGCCCGCACCGAGAAGGAACGAAGAACGATCGGTCAGACGATCCTGATCGTTGAAAGAAACGCCCATCGTGGGCGCGAAGTAGAAACGGTCATCGTAATCTTGCGCCTGCACGCTCGCGGCACCGAGTCCGAGGGCGATCAGGACACAAAGGCTCTTGCGATTCATCGGGTTCTCCTTAGCTTTGTTGGTTATCTGCGCGAACCGGAGAATGGGATCCGACGTCGCGACTGGGCGAGTATAGCTTTTTTTTAACGAGCGCCAGCGCAATTTTCGCCTTTCGTTAGCAAAAATTTAACAGCCGTACAGTCTCACTGAACAAAGAGACGCATCCAGTCGTCCAGCGCAAAGCTGTCGAACCGTTCCGGATCCGACGTCAAGTCGAGGATCTGGTCCACACGGCGCGACGGCAGCTGCTCGCGCAGGGCCCGCTCGAACTTTTCCAGCAGCACCGGGATGCCCTCGGCGCGACGACGCCGGTGTCCGATCGGGAAATCGATGGATATCCGGTCGGACGAAGTACCGTCGGTGAAGAATACCTGCATGGCGTTGCCGATGAACCGTTTTTCAGGATCGAAGTAGTCGCGGGTGAAGTCCGGGTTCTCCCGCACCTCCATCCGCGCGCGCAGGGCATCGATCCGCGGATCCGCCGCGACCTCGTCGGCATAGTCGCCAGCGGTCAGGCGACCGAAGATCAGCGGGACAGCCGCCATGTACTGGATGCAGTGATCGCGGTCGGCATAATTCGAGAGCGGGCCGGTCTTGTCGATGATGCGCGACCCGGCCTCCTGGGTTTCGATGACAATACGCTCAATCTCTCCAATACGATCCTTGACCTCCGGGTGCAGCTTCAACGCGCACTCGACCGCGGTCTGTGCGTGGAACTCGGCGGGGAAGCTGATCTTGAAGAGGACGTTCTCCATCACGTAACTGCCGAATGGCCGTTCGAATTCGAACTCCCGGCCCTTGAACAGCACATCGGCAAAACCCCAGGTTTTCGCGCTCAGGGCCGAGGGATAGCCCACCACACCACGATCGACGGCATTGAATGCGTGTTGCACCGCGCGCCTGCAGGCATCACCGGCGGCCCAGCTCTTGCGCGGCCCGGTGTTGGGCGCGTGGCGATAGGTGCGCAGCGCACCGCCGTCGATCCAGCTGTGCGAGACCGCGGCGACGATCTCCTCCTCGCCGCCTCCGAGCATCGCGGTGGCAACCGCGGTCGATGCCAGCCGCACCAGGATGACGTGGTCCAGCCCGACACGGTTGAAACTGTTGCGGAGCGCATAGCACCCCTGTATCTCGTGCGCCTTGATCGACCAGCCCAGTACATCGCGCATGGTCGGCGGAGTCTCGCCACGCAGCCGCGCCCGCCGCGCCATCCAGTCGCCGAGGCCGAGAACGGTGCCGAGGTTGTCCGAAGGGTGACCCCATTCCGCCGCCAGCCAGGTGTCGTTGAAATCCAGCCAGCGGATCTGGGTGCCAATGGCGAAGGCTGCCTGCACCGGGTCGAGCACGTGCGCGGTGCCCGGCACACGCGTACCGCCCTGCAGCGAGGCGCCTGGCACGACTGGACCGAGGTGCTTCACGCACTCAGGGAAGCGCAGCGCCAGCATCGCGCACCCCATCGAGTCGAGCAGCATGTGGCGGGCGGTGTCGAACGCCTCGTCCGAATCAATACGGTAGTCGAGCACATAGCGCGCGATGTCGACCATCGAGGCATCCGGTGCAGGACGCAGGGCTGAGCGGATATCGGGTCCGGACATGGAGGGATTTCCTGAGATCAAGCCGCGCAGTTTGACAGACAGGCGTGCGCAATCGATCCGCGTCGACCGGGCGTGGGGCACCTTTGCTCCCGTGCGATGCACGAACCCGCTTGCGCTCGCCGGCGTGGCTCGGCATGGTGAATCGCTCCCCTGCGCGAGTGCCCCGCATGAACCCGCCCGATCCGGTCGCCGCAGGCTATCCACATCTCATGCAACCGCTCGATCTCGGTTTCGACGTGCTGCCCAATCGGGTATTGATGGGCTCGATGCACACCGGCCTTGAAGATCGTGCCCGCGATTTTCCGAAGCTCGCCGCCTACTTCGCCGAACGTGCGCGCGGCGGCGCGGCCCTCATGGTGACCGGCGGTATCGCGCCTTCCATGCGCGGCTGGCTGGCACCGTTCGGGGGCAAGCTCTCGTGGCGCAGCGAAGTGCCGCGGCATCGGCAACTGACGCAGGCAGTGGCTGCCGAAGGTGGGCGGATATGTCTGCAGATCCTGCACGCCGGTCGCTACGGCTATCACCCGTTCTCGGTGGCGCCGAGTGCGATCAAGTCACCGATCTCGCCCTTCACGCCGTCGGCGCTTTCGAGCCGGGCGGTCGAGCGCACCATCCGCGATTTCGTGCGCACCGCGGTGCTCGCGCGCGAGGCCGGGTATCGCGGTGTCGAGATCATGGGATCGGAGGGCTATCTCATCAACGAGTTCCTCGCGCCCCGCACCAATCGGCGCGACGACGAATGGGGTGGTGATGCCGAGCGCCGTCGACGATTCGCGGTGGAAATCGTGCGCCGGACGCGTGCGGCGGTCGGTGCCGATTTCATCATCGTATTCCGTCTGTCGATGCTGGATCTCGTGACGGAAGGTTCCGACTGGAACGATGTGGTCGAGCTCGCACGCGAACTCGAGGCGGCCGGTACCACACTACTTAATACGGGCATCGGCTGGCACGAGGCGCGCGTACCCACCATCGTCACCAGCGTGCCGCGTGCGGCCTTCGCCTGGGTGACGGCTCGCATGCGTACCGAAGTGAAACTGCCGCTGATCGCCACCAACCGCATCAATATGCCGGAAACCGCCGAATCGATCCTGGCTGCGGGCACGGCCGACATGGTGTCGATGGCGCGGCCTTTTCTTGCCGACCCGGACTGGGTCGCGAAGGCCCGGCGCGGGGCCGCACACACCATCAACACCTGCATCGCCTGCAATCAGGCGTGCCTCGACCATGTATTCGTGAAGAAGCGCGCGAGCTGCCTGGTCAACCCGCGCGCCTGCCACGAAACCGAGCTGGTTATCACACCGGCGTCGACACCGCTTCGCGTTGCGGTGGTGGGCGCGGGTCCGGCCGGACTCGCCTGCGCGTGCACGCTGGCGGAGCGCGGCCATCGCGTCACCCTGTTCGAGTCGGGCAACCGGATCGGTGGCCAGTTCAATCTGGCGAAACTCATTCCGGGGAAAGAGGAATTCGCCGAGACGCTGCGCTACTTCACCCATCGACTGCAAGCGCTCGGTGTCGAAGTGCGACTGGAAACCACGGCAACGCCGACGGAACTGGGTGATGCGGACTTCGATCACGTGGTGATCGCCACCGGCGTCCTGCCGCGCCACCCTCGGATCGAGGGAATCGAGCACGCAAGCGTGCTCGGCTACTTGGACGTATTGAACGGCATCGTTGAGCCGGGCCCGCGCGTCGCGATCATCGGCGCGGGAGGGATCGGCTTCGACGTAGCGGAATTCCTGGTGCAGTCCAGGCCCTCGCCCACTCTCGACGTGGAACGCTGGCTGCCCGAGTGGGGAGTCGATCCCGCACTCGAATTTGCCGGTGGTCTCGCCGCAGGCGGGCCGGTGCCCGAGCCGCCGTTGCGCCAGGTCGCCCTGCTGCAGCGCAGCCCAGGGACACCTGGAAAAACGCTCGGCAAGACCAGTGGCTGGGTGCACCGCGCCACCCTGCGCCACAAGGGCGTGCGTCTGCAGGGAGGCGTCGCCTATGAGCGCATCGACGATGCAGGGCTGCACATCAGCATCGACGGCAAGCCGGAGCTGCTGGCCGTGGACCATGTGATCATCTGCGCCGGACAGGAAAGTCGCCGTGCCCTGTTCGACGAGCTGCAACAGGCCGGGATGCGTACCGCAGGCACTGTGCACGTCATCGGCGGGGCGGATCTGGCGGTGGAACTCGATGCCAAGCGGGCGATCCGCCAGGGAACTGAACTGGCGACGACTCTCTGAATTTCCATTCAGTTTTGAATGGCGGCTCTAGTAATCCCCTGATATGGTGCGCGCCGCTCGCGCTCTGCAGCCGTTTCTGAAGCTGAATCGCGGACCTTTCGCCGGCAGCCTGAATCAGGCGCTGCGAACACGCTTCCGGGCCATGTCGGCCCGTCGTCCGAGCCGCCCGCGGCCGGTTGGAACTCGAGGCCCGAAACCGCGTCCAAGTGCGCGGTCCGACTCTGGTAGATCGATTCACCCCTGATCGGCGATCCGCGCCCAACGCCAGGAATTCCGCGAGCCCGTGTGGCCCGCGCCTTGCGTACGCAACGACGACGCCGGTTGCATGGATGTACGCGCTTGAAACTTTCGATGCTGCTCTGGCTTTCCTCCGTATTGCCGCAACCGCACGCCGACCAGGTATGCCTTGCGACTACGGTCTATCTCGAGTCCCGTGACCAGCCGGTCCGCGGCCAGCAGGCCGTTGCCGAGGTCGTGTTGCAACGCGTCGAGCAGGGCAGCTGGGGCAACTCTGTGTGTGCCGTCGTCACCCACCGCAAGCAGTTCGCGCCGGCCTATACCTCGCCGAACTTCAGGCTGCGCAATCAGACGGCGTGGAACCGCGCGTGGCAGGTGGCCGAGTCCACCCGCGCCGAATGGCAACGGCCACTCAAGGACCGGTCCCTGGTCGTTCCCGGTGCCGATCACTTCTACGCATTCAATCTGGTGCGTCCACCGTGGAGCGGCGGCCATGAAGTCGCCAAGATTGGTGGTCATTCATTCCTGCGGCTGGCGAACTGAGCTCGTCGATGCAGATGCAGTAATGACACCCGTCGCGAAGGCGTTCCCACACCACGCTCATACATCCGCGCAGGCATTCGCCGACGCGCCCCTGTAGGAGCGCGCTCGCGCGCGATGGCGTCATGCCATGACCGTGCCTCACGCTCCGCATCGCGATGCCGCCATCGCGCGCTAGCGCGCTCCTACACAAGGCACGCGCATCGCACTCAACAACACCCCGCCGCGCCCCTGTAGGAGCGCGCTCGCGCGCGATGGCGTCATGCCATGACCCGTGCCTCACGCTCCGCATCGCGATGCCGCCATCGCGCGCTAGCGCGCTCCTACACAAGGCACGCGCATCGCACTCAACAACGCCCCGACACGCCCCTGTAGGAGCGCGCTCGCGCGCGATGGCGTCATGCATGACCGTGCCTCACGCTCCGCATCGAGATGCCGCCATCGCGCGCTAGCGCGCTCCTACACATGGCACGCGCATCGCACTGCACAACCCCCGCCGCGCCCCTGTAGGAGCGCGCTCGCGCGCGATGGCGTCATGCCATGACCCGTGCCTCCCGCTCCGCATCGCGATGCCGCCATCGCGCGCTAGCGCGCTCCTACAAGATCAGGAATCGGCGATGTGGGAGGTTCTCTTGGCGACTCGGCCGCGCTGCTCGATTGGCAGCCACGGCCGGGAGTCGGGCCCGGTGTAGTTCGCGCTGGGCCGGATGATCTTGCCGTCTTCGCGCTGTTCGACAACGTGGGCACCCCATCCGGTGGTGCGCGAAACCACGAACAGCGGCGTGAACAGGGAGGTCGGCACACCGAGCATGTGATAGGTCGAGGCTGAGTACCAGTCGAGATTCGCGAACATGCGCTTGCGGTCCCACATCAGCTTTTCGATGCGCTCGGAGACATCGAACAGCACCGGATTGCCGCCACTGCTGGTCAGCTCGCGCGAGATTTCCTTGATGATGGGATTGCGCGGATCGCCGATCGTGTAGACCGGGTGTCCGAATCCGATCACGATCTCCTTGCGTTCCAGTCGCGCCGAGATGTCGGCCTCCGCCTCGTCGGCGCTGGCATAGCGCCCGATGATATCCATCGCGACCTCGTTGGCGCCCCCGTGCTTGGGGCCGCGCAGCGCGCCGATCGCGCCGGTGATCGCGGAGTACATGTCCGCACCGGTGCCTGCGATCACGCGCGCCGCGAACGTGCTGGCGTTGAACTCGTGCTCCGCGTAGAGGATGAGCGAGCGGTCGAGCGCGCGTGCGTGCGCCGGGTCGGGCTCGTGCCCATGCAGCAGATGGAGAAAATGTGCGGCCACGGAATCGTCGTCGGTCTCGGTCTCGATGCGGCGACCGTTGCGCGTGAAATGCCACCAGTACAGCAGCATCGATCCGAACGATGCGACCAGACGGTCGGTGATCTCGCGCGCACCCGCGGCAGCATGATCATCGCGCTCCGGCAACACGGCCCCGAGCATCGAACAGCCCGTTCGCAACACGTCCATCGGATGCGCATTGGCGGGCAGGAGTTCCAGCGCGTCCTGCAGCAGCGCCGGCAGGCCGCGCGCGCGCTTGAGGCGGGTGGCGTACGCGGAAAGCTGGGCAGGCGTCGGCAGCGAACCGTGCACCAGCAGGAACGCGACTTCCTCGAAACTCGCGTGATTCGCGAGGTCCGCGATGTCGTAGCCGCGATACTCAAGATCGTTGCCGGTGCGTCCCACCGTGCACAGCGCGGTGTTGCCTGCAGGCGTGCCGCTCAGGGCAACCGACTTCTTGGGCTTGGGCCGCACGCTTTCCGCGTTTGCATCGCTCATGTTTTCTCCCTCAATCCTGTCTTGCGAAAAGCGCGTCGAGCTTGTCCTCGAAGCTGTGGTAGTCGAGCACGTCGTAGAGCTCCGCCCGCGTCTGCATGTGGGGCACCACCGATTTCTGCGTGCCTTCGCGCCGCAGGGTCTCGTAGAACGCCTGCGCCGCGCGATTCATGGCGCGGTAGGCACCGCAGCAGTACAGCGCGATGTCGATGCCGGCAGATCTGAGTTCGTCGGTGGTGAAGAGCGGCGTATCGCCGAACTCGGTGAGATTGGCGAGCACCGGTACCGTCACCGCCGCGCGGAAGCGCGTGAAGTCCGCGAGCGTGCGTATCGCCTCGGGAAACAGCATGTCGGCGCCGGCTTCGACGCAGGCCTGGGCACGCTCGATGGCGGCGTCGAGTCCCTCGACCGCGACCGCATCGGTTCGCGCCATGATGACGAAGCCGGCGTCCGGCCGCGCATCGACCGCTGCCTTGATGCGATCGACCATCTCGTTGGCAGGCACGATGGCCTTTCCGGGCCGATGACCGCAGCGCTTGGTCGCGACCTGGTCCTCGATGTGCATCGCCGCCGCACCCGCCTTCGACAGCGAGCGCACCGTTTTCGCGATGTTGAACGCGCCGCCCCAACCCGTGTCGGCGTCCACCAGCAGAGGCAGGTCGCAGGCGTCCGTAATGCGCCGGACATCCGTCAGCACGTCTTCGAGCGAGGAGATGCCGAGATCCGGAACGCCGAGGGAATTCGCGGCCACGCCGCCGCCGGAAAGGTAGATGGAGCGAAAGCCCGCGCGTTTGGCCATGCGCGCGGCATACGCCGTGATCGTGCCGACCACCTGCAACGGCGACTCCGATGCAACGGCCGCGCGGAAGCGGCCCCCAGGCGACACGTCAGCAGCGTGGCTCATGCGCGGCTGTAACGGGCCGGAGCGCGGCAAGCGCACTGCATCCGGTCAGGCCAGCAGATGCGCAACACCGGCGCGCTCTTCCTCGAGTTCCGCGAGCGTCTTGTCCATGCGGGCACGCGAGAAGTCGTCGATCGCAAGGTCGCGTACCAGCTTCCACTGGCCTTTCTCGGTGGTCACGGGAAAGCCGTAGATGATGCCCTCGGGAATGCCGTAGCTGCCGTCGGACGGCACGCCCATGGTGACCCACTTGTTGTTGCTGCCGAGCATCCAGTCATGCACGTGATCGATGGCCGCATTGGCCGCCGATGCGGCAGACGAGGAACCGCGTGCCTCGATGATCGCGGCACCACGCTTGCCCACCTGCGGAATGAAGGAGTCCGCGTTCCACGCCGCGTCGTCAATGAGGGACGCGACGTCCTTGCCTGCGATCCTGGCGAAGCGGTAGTCCGGATACATGGTGGGGCTGTGATTGCCCCATACGATCAGTCCCTCGATATCACCGACCGGCTTTCCGGTCTTGCTGGCGATCTGGGACAGCGCGCGGTTGTGATCCAGACGCAGCATGGCCGTGAAATTCCCAGGCGGCAGATCCGGAGCGGACTTCATGGCGATATAGGCGTTCGTGTTGGCCGGGTTGCCGACCACCAGCACCTTGACGTCACGGCTCGCGACGGCGTTGAGTGCCTTGCCCTGCGCGGTGAATATCTTGGCATTTTCCTGCAGCAGATCGGCCCGCTCCATGCCGGGGCCGCGCGGCCGTGCGCCGACCAGCAGTGCGATATCGACGTCCTTGAAGGCGACATTCGCATCGTCCGTACCGATCATTCCCGCCAACAGCGGAAACGCGCAGTCGTCCAGCTCCATCATCACGCCCCGCAGCGCGGCCTGCGCCTTTTCCATCGGCAGCTCCAGCATCTGCAGGATGACGGGCTGATCCTTTCCGAGCATCTCGCCCGAGGCGATCCGGAACAGGAGCGCATAGCCGATCTGGCCAGCGGCGCCGGTGACAGCAACACGAACCGGGGATTTCATGGGCAGGCTCCAACAATGAGAAGAGAGGGAAAGACGGAACGCGATGGCACCCGCATCAGGGCAACGCGCGGGACTCAGGAAAGCTCGTCAAAGAACTCCTTGAAGCGCGCGAGTCCGGGCGCCAGTTGCGCCGCGGGACAGGTGTAGCTGATGCGAAGCGCGCGCGGCTCGCCGAATGCCGAACCGGGAACGCAAGCCACGCCCTTGGATTCGAGCAATGCGGAACAGAAATCGACATCGTTCTCGATGAGAGTGCCGCTCGGCCGGTGCGTGCGACCGAATGCGCAGGCAATGTCGGGAAAGACATAGAACGCACCCTGCGCGCGGGGACAGATCACGCCGGGGATGGAATCGAGCGCTGCCATAACCTCGTCGCGGCGCGCCTGGAACTCGGCACATTTTTCCCGCGGCACGTCCTGCGGACCGGCAAAGGCGGCCTGGGCCGCTGCCGTGACAACCTCCGGCAGGCTGGTGATGTGATTGGAGTTCATGGTCACGACCGCCTTCGCAACCGCTTCGGGCGCCGCCATCAGACCGACCCGCCAGCCCGGCATGCCGTAGGTCTTGGAGATCGAGTCCACGAAAATGACCCTCTCGCGCAGCTGCGGCCGCGCCATCGTGAAGTTGTGATAGCCGACACCGTCGAACACCATGCGGTTGTAGATGTCGTCGGTGATGACCCAGGTGTCGGGGTACTTCACCAGCACATCGGCCAGCGCGGCGATCTCGTCGCGCGAATAGACCATGCCGGTCGGATTCGAGGGATTGTTGAACAGCAGCACGCGTGGTCGGCGGGCGAGTGCCTCGTCAAGCTGGGCAGGCATCAGCTTGTAGTCCTGCCCGGCGGGACATGGCAGCAGGTCGACCCTGGCGTTCACGATCTCGGCGATGTCGAGGTAGCTGGTCCAGTAGGGCGTTGCAAAGGCGATGGTGTCGCCCTCATCCAGCAGCACTTCCGCCAACGTGTAGAGGACGTGCTTGGCACCGATCCCGGTCGCGAGGTTCGCGCGCGAATAGCCTTCGAAACCCAGAGCCTCAAGGTGCGCGAGGAACGCGTCGAGCAGTCCCACCGGGCCCCGGTTGCTGCCGTACTGTCCCGAGTCGTGCTCAAGGGCAGCGCGCGCCGCCTCGTACACATGCGGGCCAGGCAGGAAGTTGGGCACACCGATTGAAAAGCTGATGATGTCGCGGCCTTCGGCCTTCAGGCGCATCGCCTTTTCCGCGATGACCATGATGGCACTCGGTCTGGCCCGACCAACGCGTGCTGCCAGTGTCGGCATCGCCTTCCTCGATGACGTTTTGCAAGCCGCTCACATTATCACAGGGCATGCGCGCGCCCGCGCCCGTCACCAACCGGCGGCATTGCCCCGGACTTGTACGGCAAGTCGTATTGAGCGACCCTCTGAGCAATGCTCATGCATGCATCCGTCGCTCGGCGCGTAGCGGGAATTCATGGCATCCGGGAGTCCTGCCGCATGCGGAACAGACGGCACCTTGCGCTGGCGGTTCTCGCCCTGTTGCTGGCTGCCTGTGCCAGCACGGGCAGCCGCGTCGCCGGCAGCGCGCGCGCTCCTGTCGATGTCATTCGCGGGACTCTGGCCCTGATCGAGCCGGACATCGAGCTGACTGAAGTGAACGCCGGCGGCGCGCAACAGCCCAGGGCAGACTGGACTCTGACCGCACGCTCGCTGCTGCCCGAGGCCTTGCGGGCAAACCTGGCGCACGCCGAAGTCACGATTGCGCCCTTTGATCTGCCCGACGACGATGCGTCGACTGCGCGCGTGCGCCAACTGACGCAGTTGCAGCGCGCCGTCGGCATCTCGATCCTGCGGCACGGTTATGGTGTCGGCGCGCTGCCCAGCAAACACGGCGCCTTCGACTGGACGCTGGGGCCCGGCGCCCGCGAGCTCCAGCGCGTGACCGGCGCCGACTACGCACTGTTTGTCACCATCCGCGACAGCTACTCCAGCAGTGGACGCGCCGCCATGATGGTGGTCGGCGCTCTGGTGGGCGTCGGGCTGTCCGGTGGCGTGCAGGTTGGATTTGCGTCACTGGTCGATCTTCGGGACGGCCGTGTCGTCTGGTTCAATCGGCTGGTGGATCACAGCGGCGATCTGCGCGATGCGGAAGGTGCCGCAACCACGGCGCGCCTGCTGCTCAAGGACATGCCGCTGTGAAGTTTCCGCCGCGATGTCACTGGCCCATAGTGATTGCCCTGTTGGTGCTCACGGGCTGCCAGAGCGCGCCCCTCAAGCAAGCCGAGCCCGGCGCTCGCTATGCACCTGAAAGCGACGAGGCGGGACTGCGATTCGCGATGGACGAAGCCGAAGATCGACTTCGCCAGTCGCCGCTGCGGATTCGTGATGCCGCACTCGAAGCCTACGTCGGCGACATCGTTTGCCGACTTGCCGGAGATTTCTGCCCGGAAATCCGCGTCTATCTCATCGATCTGCCCTACGCCAACGCATCCATGGCACCCAACGGCGTGTTGCAGATCTGGGCAGGGCTGCTGCTGCGCGCCCACGACGAGGCGGAGATCGCCTACGTTATCGGGCACGAGCTGGGTCACTATCGCCACCGGCACGTCATCCAGCAATGGCGGAGCGCGCAGCGCACGCAGGCCCTGCTGGGCGCGTTGCAGGTAATGACCGCAGGCGTTGGCGCGGGCCTCGTGGGCGGTGTCCTGTCGCTCGGCGGCAATGCGGCGCTCAGCCAGTTTTCGCGCGCGCATGAGCGGGAAGCCGACCGCTTCGGCTTCCAGTCGCTGGTGGCCGAAGGCTACGATCCCAATGCGGCCACGGGGCTGTACGAACAACTCGCCGCCGAGGAAGCCGCACTGCCGCCGCGCTGGCGCAGCGTGGTGTTCGCGAGCCACCCGCCGACCGCCGAACGCCTGGCAGACATGCGTGCTGCGGCGAGCGCTTCCGGCCTGCACGCAGCCACGCGCGGCGAGCGTTTCGAAGACCGCTACGTCCGTGCCGTCGCAGCGCATCGCCGCGAGTGGATCGAGGCCGATCTGTCACGCCGGCAAGTGGGGCCCAGCCGCGTGCTGATCGACGCGCTGCTGCGCCGCGCCGCGCCCTCGCAGAAGGCAGAGCTCAACTATTTTCGGGGAGAAGTAGCGCGATTGGATCCCGCATCCGAGCCTCCGGGCGCAGCCGAGCGCTGGTATCGGGAGGCCATCGCTGCGCCCGGGGCGCCGGCCGCAGCGCATCGCGAGCTTGGCCTCCTGCTGCGCTCGCGCAATCAACGCGCCGCTGCCGCGCGTGAACTCACCCGTTATCTTGAGCTCGCCGCCGACCCGCCGGACCGGGCCCTGATCCAGCACTACATCGATGAGGTGCGCGCATGATCCGGACGCGCTTCTGTACCGCTGTGATGCTCGCCGTTTTCTCCCTGCTCGCAGGCGGGTGCGGGCCCTCGCCGCTGGTGCGCGCGGGCCCGGCCACGGCGGCAGGTACGTTCGCACTGCAGACGCCGGTGGAATGGTCGCGCTTTGGCGATGCCCACATCGAGCTCTGGACCCGCGACGGCACCCTGCTCAATCAGCTGCAGTTTGTCGGCGGAGTCGAGCCCGGCCAGCACGTCTTCCGTACGCGCCGGGAGTCGCGCAAACGACCCGATGGCGCGTACTTCCGCAGCGGCATGAACGGCGTGGAATTGCAGGCGCTGGTGCTGGACGGCCTTACCGAGCTCGGCGCAGTCAGACCCGTGGCCTCCGATCTGCGCCCGGCGCCGTTCGGTGATGGCGAAAGTGTTCGTTTCGGTCTTGCCACCACCAACCAGGACGGTCTGGACTATCGCGGCCTGGCCCAGGCATCGGTGCACGGCGACCGGCTCAACGTGGTGCTGTTCCTGGCACCGGCCGAGCACTATTTCGAGCAGGACCGCGCGCGGGTCGAAAGCATCCTCGACTCGCTGCAACCGCTCGGCCGTTGAAGCGATCCATGGAGCGGCGGCACGCGTCGTGGTGACAGGTGCGTACCGCGCATGCCCCTGATCGGGCGTCCCGCTGTTTTCGCAGGGACGCCCGCGCGGCGTAGCCGGCCAGGAACCCAGGGGTCCTAGAGACCCTTTGAGCCCAGCGCCTTGTTCCACTCGGCGACGGCGTCGGACTGCGCGGACAATACGGCGTCGGCGTCGCCCTCGATGGTCACGGACTTGATCTTGTCGCCCTGCCGGATGGCATCAACAACCTTCTGATCCGACGCATCAACGATTTTTCCAAAAACCGTGTGCTTGCCATCCAGCCACGGCGTCGCGGTGTGCGTGATGAAAAACTGCGAACCATTGGTGCCGGGGCCGGCATTGGCCATCGACAGCACTCCGCCCTGGTCGTGCTTGAGTCCCGCGGTGATCTCATCGTCGAAACGATAACCCGGACCGCCGCGACCCGAGCCCTCGGGGCAGCCGCCCTGGACCATGAAATCGGGAATCACCCGATGGAATTCCAGCCCGTTGTAATAGCCCCGCTGCGTCAGATTGACAAAATTCGCCACGGTCTTCGGCGTGTCACGCGGGGTGAGCTTCACACGGATCGGGCCGCGGTCGGTGTCGAATACCGCTGTCAGGTCACTCATGCAGGTCTCTCCGGTCAAAAGGTTGACCGATATGTTAACTGCACCCCGGCGCGTCGCGATCCTGGCCGGGGATCAATCAATCGCGCCGCACGCGCGCCAGCCGATCACCATGCCCCCGCGACAGGGGAATGGGCAGCTTGCTAGAATAGGCGGTTACCTTGTCGAAAGGCGCTACGGCGCAGCTCCCCCATGTCGATCGAACGCCTCCGCAACATCGCCATCGTCGCCCACGTCGATCATGGCAAGACCACCCTGGTCGACCAGCTGCTCAAGCAGTCGGGTACCTTCAGCGAGCGCGCCGTCGTCGCCGACCGTGTCATGGACTCGAGCGATCTGGAGAAGGAGCGCGGCATCACCATCCTTTCCAAGAACACCGCGATCCGCTGGAAGGACCCTTCCGGCGTCGAATGGCGCATCAACATCGTCGACACGCCCGGTCACGCCGACTTTGGCGGAGAAGTCGAGCGCGTCCTTTCCATGGTCGACTCGGTGCTGTTGCTGGTCGATGCCATGGATGGTCCGATGCCGCAGACGCGCTTCGTCACCCAGAAGGCATTCCAGATGGGGTTCAAGCCCATCGTGGTGGTCAACAAGGTGGATCGTGACGGCGCGCGGCCGGACTGGGTGGTTGGCCAGACCTTCGATCTGTTCGACCGTCTGGGCGCCACCGAGGAGCAACTCGATTTCCATACGGTCTACGCGTCCGCACTCAATGGCTACGCAGGCCTTTCCCCCGACGTGCGTTCCGGCGACATGACGCCCCTGTTCGAGACCATTGTTCAGCACGTGGCCCCGCCGCCGGTGGGTCTGGATGGCCCATTCCAGATGCGCGTGACCTCGCTCGACTACAACAATTACGTCGGCATCATCGGCGTGGGGCGCGTCCAGCGTGGTCGTGTGCGCCCGAACATGCTGGTGACGGTTCTGGATCGCGACGGCAAGCCGCGCAACGGCAAGATCATGCAGGTGCTCGGCTTCCACGGCCTCGAACGGATGGAAGTCAAAGAGGCGCAGGCCGGCGACATCATCGCCATCTCTGGTCTCGAAGGCCTCGGCATTTCAGAGACGATCTGCGATCCGTCCGCGCCCGAGCAACTGGAAGTGTTGACGGTGGACGAGCCCACCATCTCGATGACCTTCCAGGTCAATGATTCTCCCTTTGCGGGCAAGAAGGATCGCAGTGGCGGCAAGTTCCTGACCTCGCGCCAGCTGCGCGATCGCCTCGTGCGCGAAACCCAGCACAACGTCGCACTCAAGGTCGAGGACACGGACGATGCCGACAAATTCAAGGTCTCGGGTCGCGGCGAGCTGCATCTTTCGATCCTGATCGAAACCATGCGGCGCGAGGGCTACGAGCTTGCGGTTTCCCGCCCCGAGGTCATCCTGCGTCAGATCGACGGCCAGACCATGGAGCCCTTCGAGAGTCTGGTGGTGGATCTTGAGGAGCAGTACCAGGGCAACGTCATGTCACGGCTCGGCGAGCGCAAGGCCGTCCTCCAGAACATGGAACCGGACGGCAAGGGCCGCGTGCGTCTCGACTTTATTATTCCGGCACGCGGATTGATCGGATTCCAGAACGAGTTCCGCACCTTGACCGCGGGCACCGGACTTCTGTTCCACGTGTTCGACCATTACGGCCCCAAGGCCGATGGCTTGATCGGCAAGCGCAGCAATGGTGTTCTGGTCTCGAACGGCACCGGCCCTTCGCCCGCCTATGCGCAGTTCGCGATGCAGGAACGCGGGCGCCTGATGATCGAGCCGCTCGACGAGATCTACGAAGGCCAGATCGTCGGCATCCATGCGAAAGACAACGACCTGACGGTCAATGCACTTCGTGCCAAGCAGTTGACGAACTTCCGTGCCTCCGGCAAGGACGACACTCTCGCGCTGACCCCGGCCGTGAAAATGTCGCTCGAACAGGCTCTGGAGTTCATCGATGACGACGAGCTGGTGGAAATCACGCCCGTCGCCATCCGCCTGCGCAAGAAGCAGCGCACGGAAATGGATCGCAAGCGCGCCCAACGCGGCTGATCCCCACTGTCGTCTACGGGCGCAGAGGGATGGCCTATGGTTTAGATCTGCGTCACGGACTGGCTCCTACCGTGCATTCGGCGGGGTGCAGTTTCTGGCGGCGCTGCCTCGACCATGGAGCACGCCAGCACACCTCCTATTCGCGCTCAGACGAGCGCACAATCGCTCATCCCAGGGTCGTAAACGGAGCGCCCCGTTCATGGATACACCGCCGCTGGTGTTGAACCTCTGGTCGAGAGTGATTTCTCCAGCGTTGCTCCTGTGGCTACTGGCCGCCGGCGCGACTTTCGCGCGAGCGCAAGTGCAAGCGGTGGAAAGTGCACTTCCCTGGCCTGATCGGACCTACGCGGCGGTCACGGAGACGTTTGAGAAGGCGGGGCGCAAGTCAGTGCTCACCTATCGAGTTTCCTACGAACGAAGGGGATTGCACGGAGCATTGCGATTTGAGGGAGTCGACTCCCTGTCGGTGGACGGTAAAAACGTGCCGAAGGAAGACTTGCCGTCCGGCCCGCTGTTCCAAGCTGACATTCAGCTTGACGCGAATGGATGGGTCGTCGGTTTGTTGGAGCCGGAGTTGTTCGAAGCCAGCCTCCGGCAGCTCTCGGTCACGATGGAACGGAGCGCGAAGGACCCTAAGCAGCGCGAGGTTGCACGAGCGCTGGGAAGCGAGGCCGGCTTGAATCTGGTCCGCGTCCGGATGGCCGATCGATACGAGCATTGGATGCTCGGATACCTCTACCGGCCCGAAGCCGGCGCCCCCGCCGCAGAATTCGAAGGTGATGCGCCACTCTTCGGGATTTCGCTACCGCTTCACGTCGAGACGAGCGTGGAGGAAAGTGCGAGTGCCGACGAGGTAACTCTACGATACGAGTCCGAGCTGGAAGCCACCGGCCGCGGCGATGAAGTGATTGCTGCGATGGACGTTTTCGCCCGGGAAAGTGGGCTGAAAAATGGCGGCTCAAAAGATCCGGCATCGAGCCTGGATCTCAGGATCACAACTGAAATCCACGGCCTGTATGCGAAGCGCACGATGTTGCCCAAGCACGTCACGGTCGTCCGCGACGCGGCGGCAAATGCAGATGCCGTGCAACGGTCACGGACTGAGTACCGTTTCGAGTGGAGCGAAAGGCCGAAGCTCGCGGAGCCAGACAGCCCCGTCATCATCTATCCACGCGCGCCTTCGCTCGCGGCTTCCAGCAGAAGGCCCGCCGATCCAGCCGATGAATCGCAGTCGCGCATCGGCATTTCGACACGGGAAGCTTCTTTTGCCCGAAGATCGACTCCCCGGTATCCGCCCAGGGCCGTACGCGAAATGCGTAAGGGCCAGGTGCTGGTGCAAATTCGCATCGCCGCGGACGGGCGAGGGCGCGAAGTTTCAATTTTCCGAAGTTCGGGACATGCCGATCTGGACGACGCTGCGCTGGATTCGATCAAGAAGTCCACGTTTCGTCCGGAGCTCGTTGATGGCAACCCCATCGAGTCCGTGATCATCGTGCCGGTGGACTTCAGTCTGAAGGAGTCGTGACGAGGGATCTCCTGTCTGCCCCACCAGTCGAAATCGGCTAGCCGCAGGCGGGTCGCGTCAGCCCGGCCACATTCTCACCAATGTGATCAGATCGACTGGCACTCATTTCTTGCCGCCGTCATCTGTTCGTGCTTGCGCACGATCAGCAGCGCGATTTCCAGCGACTGCTCGTAGTTGAGTCTCGGATCGACGCTGGAGCGATAGGCACGTCCCAGATCGCTTTCCAGCAGTTCGCGCGCGCCGCCCATGCATTCGGTGACATTGTCGCCGGTCAGCTCGAGATGCACACCACCGAGCCGCGTGCCGGCAGCCGCGTGCGCGTCGAATGCCTGATCCAGTTCGGCGCGGATGTTGCTGAAGCGGCGCGTCTTCACGCCGCCCGCGAGTGACTCGGTGTTGCCGTGCATCGGGTCACAGACCCAGAGAACCTGCCGCCCTT
>JBBQNY010000017.1:0-29816 GCA_038330365.1 Lysobacterales bacterium
CAGTCTCAGCGAAACCTCCGCCAACCTGTTCGAGCTGCGGGAGTTGGGCGTGGGCATCGCGATTGATGATTTTGGCACCGGCTACTCGTGCCTGGCCTATCTGCACAGGCTCCCGGTCACCACCCTGAAGATCGATCAGGCCTTCGTCCGCGAGATCGGCAGCCAATCCCTTCCGGGGCAGGAGGACGCGCCGATCATCCGCACCATCATCGCGCTGGCCCGCAACCTTGGCATGCGCGTGGTGGCCGAGGGCGTGGAAACCAAAGCCCAGCGCGATTTGCTGCTGTCACTGGGCTGCGAAAGCCTTCAGGGCTACCTGCTACACCGCCCGATGCCGGTGGAAGCGGTCGATCTACTGCTCAATTCCGCTCCCCAGCCCATCGTGAATCCGCCGGCGACGCCGCCCTGATGCCAACGTCGCACTCACTGGCGCGACGGGCGCGAACAATTTCTGCGCACGATCCGAGCGTACTTCGTGGCAAGAACCGGCTTGCCGGGCTTCCATGCGGCGAGCTTGAAGGCACCCTGCGGTGCTCGTGATTCCCGTTGGAGGGTTCGAGTTTGCCGCGCTTTGGTGCCCGAGCTAGCGCTGGTCCAGTTCGTGGTGAATCAACACGACGCACTGCGAGGCGAACAGCATTTTTGATCCCAGCGCGATCTTCGAAGCCCCAAGTCGTTCGAGGCTGTGGAAGGTCTTCTTCGGCATCGGGATGTGGTCGGTGAGCAGGAAGCAGGGATTGCCCGAGAACACCTGCTCCCGAATCGGTGTGCCCTTGCGGTCCATCACCAGGAGTTGGTGATCCTCCGACAGTTCCTGCACCAGTCGCTCAAAACTGACGGTGCGAACCGCAATGCCCGTTTCCACCGGCCGCATCTCGTCCTTGCCCATACCCCTGGACATGTCGAGCGCCGTCGCGACCTTGCCAAGCAGTGCCTGCTCGTGGAAGCCACCGATGTCATGCATCGAGTTGGCGTCGAATCGGATCGTCCGGGAAAAATCCGGCGTGCTCTCCAGCACCAGGAACACCGTCACATCCGCCCGATGCGACTGCGCCACGAAGATCGCGTTCATCAACGTATGCGCCAGAATCTCGGTGTGCGCCTCAGCGCCCACCGCAGCCAGCAGTTTGCCGCTGTCCGTAGGTGCCGCCCGCGCCTTCAGTACAAACGTTCGCATGTGGATCGTTGCCTTCGATGGTTGAAACCGTGGACGCGCGAATACATCGTTGTCAGCGCCTCAGCCGGCCATTCCCTGCAGCATCAGGCCGGTCAGCCAGGCCGCGTAGGTTCCGAGCGCGTAGCCGAGCACGGCCATCAGCACGCCAACGGGCGCCAGGCTGGGATGGAACGCGCTGGCGACGACCGGTGCGCTGGCGGCGCCACCGATGTTGGCCTGCGAGCCGACGGCCATGAAAAACAGCGGCGCGCGGATGAGCTTGGCGATGGTGAGCATGATCAGCGCGTGCACCGCGATCCAGCAGAAACCGAGCGCAAACAGGCGTGGTCGATCGAACACGGCGCCAATGTCCATGTGCATGCCGAGCGTCGCGATGAGGATGTACAGCGCCGTCGAGCCGATCTTCGACGCACCCGCGCCTTCGAGCTGACGCGCACGGGTGAAGCTGAGCGCAAGGCCGATCGCCGTCGCTATCACCACCACCCAGAAAAATCCGGACGTAAGGCTGTAGCGCTCGAGCGACGGCGCGACCTGCTTGATCCAGGCGGCGAGCGGCGAACCGATGGCGTGTGACAGGCCCATCGCGCCGATACCGATGGCGAGGATCACCATGACGTCGCTCAACGCCGGAATGCGCGAGTGTTCCGCATTGAAGGTTTCAATGCGCCGCTTCATGTCGTCGATCGCGCTCGTGTCGGCGCCGGTCCAGCGATCAAACGCCTCGGCACGACCCGCCAGGAACAGGATCACCGCCATCCATAGATTCGCGACCAGCACATCGACCGCAATGAACTGGCCGAAAAGGTCGCTGTCGACCTCGAAGACCTCCTTCATCGCCGCCTGGTTCGCGCCGCCACCGATCCATGCCCCGGCCACCGTGGTCATGCCGCGCCAGGTGTCGCCGGCGACGGTCTTCGGCGAGATGATCTCGAACAATGCGAACGCGAACACCGCGCCGAGCATCACGCCGAGCGTGCCGACCATGAACATGATGATCATCTTCGGGCCCATCCGGCGGATGCCCTCGAAGTCGATCGAAAGGGTCAGCAACACCAGCGCCGTCGGCAGCAGATAATCGCGCGCCATCGGATACAGGCCGCTCGCGTTGCCATCGATCAGCCCGACGCTGTTGAACACGGCGGGAATGAAATAGCAAAGCAGCAGCGCGGGCACGTAGGTGTAGAAGCGCTTCCAGAAACCGCTGGGCCGCGCTGCCGTCCAGAACACCAGACCCAGCGCCACGGCCAGCAAGCCGAGCACAACGGTGTCGTCTGTGACCAGCGCAGTAGTGGTTGGAATTTTCTGCATCACCATTTCCGATAACAGAGGGAACGCGGCAAGGTGACACTCAATGCTTGAACGGGACTCTCCAACGGCGTTCCCGATGGAGTGAAATATCGCACCTTGCACTCTGCATCGTACAGATCGAACCGGATTGCGAAGCCGGAGTCAGGGCAAGACCGCAGTCGCAGGCTCGACGTGCGCATCGAAGAGGTCGCGGCAGGCGGCGGCGCGCACGGGGGCGAAGTGGCGACGGTGCTGCGGGCAGGGGCCGAGTATGCGCAGTGCGGCAAGGTGCTCGGGTGTGCAGTAGCCCTTGTGCGCCCCGAAACCGTATCCCGGCCAGCGCGCGTCGAAGGTGGCGAGATGCGCGTCGCGCGCCACCTTGGCAAGGATCGAGGCCGCGCTGATCGCAGGCACGTGCGTGTCGCCATCAATGATCGCGCGGGCCTCGCAGCAAAGATCGCGCGGCAGATGATTGCCATCGACCAGTGCACGCAGTGGCGCGGGGCGCAGCGCGGCGACGGCGCGCGCCATGCCGTAGAGGGTCGCTTGCAGGATATTGAGCCGCTCGATGACGTCGACTTCCACAAACTCGACGTGCCAGGCAATCGCGCGCTCCCGGATCCGGGCTGCCAGCAGTTCGCGCCGAGCAGGGGTCAGCACCTTGGAATCGGCCAGGCCGCGGATGGGGCGCGCGCGGTCAAGAATGACCGCGGCAACCACGACCGGCCCGGCGAGCGGTCCGCGTCCGGATTCGTCAACACCTGCGACCAACGCACCTTCAGGTAGATCCACACGCAGGGCGAGCCGCGCCGCCTTGCGACCACGCAGCACCACGGCGCGGACCATGGCTGTGCTCATGTCGACGCCTGCGGCAGCAGCGCCGAGATCGCATCCGCCGCGCGCTCGCTCGCATTGCAGCGCAAGCTGCGATGGATTGCATCGCAGCGCGCGTCAAAGTCCGCAAGCGCGGCAGGCGACAGCGAGAGCTGCTCCCGCAGCACGGCCGCGATGCGCTCTGCGGTGCACGCCTCCTGCAGGAGTTCCGGCATCAGTTCCCCGCCGGCCAGCACATTGGGCAGGGAAAAATAGCGCGACTTGATGAGGCCGAAGCGGCGCACGAGCCAGGCCGTCAACGGTGCCACGATGTAGGCGATCACGGCCGGTCGTCGCGCGAGCAGGGCTTCGAGCGCGGCGGTACCCGATGCGAGCAGCACGGCATCGGCAGCGACCAGCGCGGTGGCGGTGTCGCGCTCGACCAGGTGTAGCCGAGTCTCACGCACCAGCCGCGCGAGATCATCGCTGCGCGTGACTTCATCGGCCAGCACGCTCTGGAATCGCTGGCGCGTGCGTGCATCGGCCAGCGGCACAATGATGTGCAGGTTCGGAGAGTCTGGAACGCTGTGCACGGACGGGTATGTCGCCTGGGTGACTGCCGTCGCTCCTGCGGGGGCAAGCACCCGGTCTGCCAGTAGCAGCGCTGCCGCGCCCAGGAATACCGGAGCCAACCGGTCGATCTCGCTCAGGCGGCTGCCGGGCAGCAAGGCGAGGACACGTGCATGAGGGGGCAGTCCGAGGCGCTCGCGCGCAGCGTCGCGATCTGGCTCCAGCGGCGCCCGATCAGCGAGTGGATGACCGACGAACACGGCGTCCACACCGTGCCGCTCGTAGATGGGCGGCTCCATCGGAAACAGGCAGAGCACCCGCCGTGCGCTCGCGCCCATACGCGCTGCCCTCTGCTCACGCCACGCCCAGACCGACGGACTCACGTAGTGCACGGTGGGGATGCCCCGCATGCGCAGCATTCGTTCCAGACGAAGGTTGAAGTCCGGCGCGTCGATACCGACGAACACGTCCGGTCGCCATGCGAGCAATCGCCGGCTCAGATCGCGGCGCAGACGCAGCAGGCGCGGCAGGTGGCGAATCACTTCGGCGAGCCCCATCACCGCGAGCGCGTCCGCAGGCCACCATGCTTCGCAGCCCGCCTCGCGCATGCGCTCGCCGGCAACTCCGGCGAACTGTGCGGCGGGCCAGCGCCGCCGCAAGGCATCGATCAGTTCTGCGCCGAGTAGATCGCCGGAAGCTTCGCCCGCCACCAGAGCGATGCGGAGCGGTGGCTTCGAAAGTGCATGTTCGACCGGATCGACGATTGCCACCGAAGGCTCGTGTCGCGCTCAGCGCACCAGCGAGCGCTGGCTGCGCGCGATGAAATCAAGCAGCAGTCGGACTTCGGCGCTCTCTCCCGCCACTGATTCCAGCGCCGCTCGCGCTTCCGAAAGGCCAAGCCCCGATTTGTAGAGCGTACGGTAGCTGCGCCGGATCGCGCGAATGCTGTCGCTGGAGAATCCCCGTCGGCGCAGGCCTTCGGTGTTGATGCCCTTGGGTTCGGCAAACGTGCCGGCCACCATCACGTAGGGCGGTACATCGCGATTGACAACCGCGCCCATCGCGGTGAATGCGTGTGCGCCGATCTGGCAGAACTGGTGCACCAGCGTGAAGCCGCCGAGGATCGCGTAGTCGTCAACGCGCACATGCCCCGCAAGCGATGCCGCATTGGCAAAAACAATGTGATTGCCGACTTTGCAGTCGTGTGCCACATGCACGTACGCCATGATCCAGTTGTCGCTGCCGATGCGCGTTACGCCCTCGTCCTGGATGGTGCCGCGATGGATCGTCGCGAATTCACGGATGGTGTTGCGGTCGCCGATTTCGAGCCGGGTCGGCTCGCCCGCGTACTTCTTGTCCTGCGGCTCGCCCCCGATCGCGCAGAACGAGGCGATGCGGTTCTCGACGCCCATGCGCGTGGGGCCGGACAGATGCACGTGTGAACCGATTTCGCAGCGGTCGCCGATCTCGACTTCGGCCTCGATAATTGTGAAAGGACCGATGCGGACATCACGCCCGATGCGCGCGTCCTCGTGCACCAGGGCAGCCGGGTGGATCACTCAGCGGCTCCGTTGCGCGCAGAGGATTTCCGCGCTTGCCACTTCCTTCCCGTCCACCAGCGCGCGGCCCTCGTACAGTCCCATGCCGCGCAGCATGCGGCGCAGGCGAACGTCGAGCACAAGCTGATCGCCCGGAACCACCGTGCGTGTAAACCGCGCCTTGTCGACCTTGACGAGGTAGTAGAGCGGGTCTTTTTCGGCGCCGCCCGCCGCCGAGAGTTGCGTCAACACACCAGACGCCTGCGCCAGCGCCTCGATGATCAGCACACCCGGCATGACCGGATGGCCGGGGAAATGTCCCTGGAAGAAGGGTTCGTTGAACGTCACGTTCTTGATCGCCTGCAGCGACTTGCCCTGCTCGAAGGCGATGACCCGGTCGACCAGCAGGAATGGATAGCGGTGCGGCAGCAATTCCAGGATTCGGGTCAGCTCGACAGGCAGTGTGACTTCCATGGAAAACCTATTTCTCGGATGGATCGGAGCCGCGAGCATCGCGGAGCAGTCGTCGCAGGGTAGCGTCCAGTCGCGCAAAACGCGCGGCGTTGCGGCGCCAGACGGCATTGTCCGTGACCGGGAGACCTCCGGAGTAGGTGCCGGGCTGGTGGATGCTGTGGGTCAGGGCGCTGGCGGCGGTCAGCACCACGTTGTCGCAGATGTCGAGGTGACCGCCGACGCCGGCCTGACCGGCGATCAGGCAATTGCGACCGATGCGCGTGCTGCCCGCGATGCCCACGCATGCCGCCATGGCGGTGTGGGCGCCGACATGCACGTTGTGCGCGATCTGTATCAGGTTATCCAGTCGCACGTCCTCTTCCAGCACGGTGTCGCCGAGTGCGCCCCGATCGATGCAGGTGTTCGCACCAATCTCGCAATCGTCGCCGATGCGGACTCCGCCAAGCTGCGGCACCTTGATCCAGGCGCCCTGCTCAAACACGTTGCCGAAACCCTCTGCACCGAGTACCGCGCCGGGATGCACGGTGACGCGCGCGCCAAGGAAAACGCGAGCGACCAGCGTGACACGCGCGACCAGCACGCAGCCGGCGCCGACCGTGCAGTCCTCACCGATCACGCAGCCGGCACCGACCACCGCGCCAGCCTCGACGCGCGAGCGCGCGCCGATCGACACGTGCGCGCCGACGTGGGCCGTGGGGTCAACCGTTGCATCGGCGGAGACCACAGCACTGGCATGGATGCCCGGCGGCGCTTCCGGGCGCTGTTCGAACACGCGTCCGATGCGCGCGAAGTCGGCGTAAGGCCGCGCACTCACCAGACATGGCACAGGGCAGCCCGAAGCCTCGTCGGAAGCGAGGATCACCCCCGCGGCACGGGTCGCAGCCAGGGCCTTGCGGTAGCGGGGGTTCGCGAAGAATGACAACTGCTGCGACCCGGCTTCGTGCAAAGTCGCAACGCCGTTGATCCTGGCTGCACCTTCGCCGCGCAGCTCAAGTCCGAAGCGCTCGGCCAGCGCCGCGAGCGTCAGTGACGGCTGCGATGCGCTCACGGCACCAGCGGCTCGGGGGATGCCTCTCCGGGTCGGGCGCGCAGGCGCTCGAGAATGCGATCGGTGATGTCGATGCTGGCGGCGGCGAACAGCACCGGACCCTGCAGCACGAGGTCGTATCGCTGCTCGCGCGCGTACTCGACGATGGCTGCCTGGATCTCGGGCCAGCGTTGCCCAAGTTCCTCGGCGCCGCGGGTGCCAAGTTCGCTGCGCAGCTGCGTGCGCAGGCGGTCGATACCGCGTGACAGCGTGGCGATATCGCGATCCATCTGCCCGGTGTCCGCAGCGGCCGGCGGGGACTGACGCTGCCGCCTGATGTCGGCGAGGCGCGCCTCCTGTTCCTTGAGCTGCGCATCGCGTTCGCGGAATTCCCGCGCCAGCCGCTCGCGACCCGCGGCGACTTGCGGCGCGTTGTCCAGCAGGCGCTTCATGTCGACGTAGGCAATGCGGGGCGCCGTGACCGGAGTCGATGCGGGCGCCCCAGACTGTGCGTGCAGGCTGGAGACCATGCACGCAAGCATCAGGGGAGCCAGAATCGATGCCAACGCAATGCGACGGAGTCGCACGACACTCATCGCGCGACCGGGCCGCTCACGCTCGCCAACGGCGGGCGAGGGCTCCGCTGGGCCTGGCGATCGGACGTTCATGGGCGCGGCTGCGGCGCGTCCTCAGAACTGGTTGCCGAACGAGAACTGGATCGTCTCGGTACGGTCGCCGTCCTGCTTCTTGATCGGCGTCGAGAAGTTGATGATGATCGGCCCGACCGGCGCCTGCCACTTGAAGGAAAGTCCGGCCGCAGCACGCAGGTCGCCGCTGTCAAAGGCATCAAGGTCCTCGAAGACGTTGCCGACGTCGACAAATGCCGACAACTGCGTGGTGTCGTCGTTGCGCTTGAGGAACGGCGTCGGGAAGATGACTTCAGCCGTTCCCACGACCTTGAACGCGCCACCGAGCGGCTGGCAGCGGCCGAACGAGCCTTCCGCCAGGAAACACGGTCCGAGCGTGTTGTCCTCGAACCCGCGCACACCGTTGACCACGCCACCACCGTAGAAATTCTCGAAGAACGGCAGTACATCGCCGTCGCCGTAGCCGTCGCCATAGCCGACGTTGACCGAGCCAAGCAACGTGGCCCATTCGCGCAGCGGGAAGTAGCGCGAGTAGAAATACTGCAGCTTGTAATACTCCGCGGTCGAACCGGGCAACGCGATTTCGCCGGAAAGCCGCTGGTAGCTGCCACGCGTGGGCGCGAAGAACTTGTTGCGCGAATCGCGCTGCCAGCCCGCCTCGAGACGCCACGTGTTGAACGTGCGGCGACCCAGGTCGTTGATGTAGTCAATGATAGGTTGCGGCGTCAGGCCATCGAAGATACTGATCTGATTGCGCTCGATGCCGATCGACGCACTGACCGTGTCGGTTTCAGTCAGCGGAATCGCCGAAATGATCGAGCCTAATGACGTCTTGGAAGTGTAGGCCGCGATGTTGGCCTCACCCTGATCGACTTCCGAATAGCGCAGGTTGTAGCCGAGACTGACGCCCGCATCGGTGAAGTAGGGATCGTAGTAGCTGAAATCGAAACGCTTGATGATGCGGTTGTTCTGCGCAGTGAAATTGACGCTGTTGCCCGAGCCGAGGAAGTTGCGCTGGCTGACGGAAACAGAGGTCAGCAGGCCCTGCAGCTGCGAAAATCCAAGACCGAACTGAAAGGCGCCCGAGCTCTGTTCCTCGACCGCGACTTCAAGATCGACCTGGTCTTCGGTGCCCGCGACCTTCGGGGTCTCGATAGTGACGGTCTTGAAGTATCCCAGCCGGCGCAGACGCGCCTTGGAACGGTCGATGGCGGCCTGTGAATACCAGCCGCCCTCGAACTGGCGCATCTCGCGGCGCAGCACTTCGTCCTGCGTGCGCGTGTTGCCCTTGAACTCGATGCGTCGCACATAGACGCGCGGGCCGGGATTGACCAGGAAGATGATTTCCACTGACTTTTTGTCGCGATCCAGCGTCGGGATCGGCGTGATGTCGGAAAACGCGTATCCGAGATTCGAAAGCACCCGGCTGATGGCCTCGGACGACTGCTCCACGCGGCGCTGCGAGAACGTGTCTCCCTGGCGGATACGCAGCAGCGGACGGATCATCGACTCCTCGAGGATCAGGTCGCCCGTCAGTTTCACCTCGCCGACGGTGTAGACCTCGCCTTCGCGGATATTCGCGGTGACGTAGATGTTGCGGCGGTCCGGGCTGATCGCGACCTGGGTCGACTCGACATTGGCCTCGGCGTAGCCGCGATCCTGGTAGTACGCCTGCAACTTCTCAAGATCGCCCGAAAGCTTCTCGCGCGAATACTGGTCGTCACTCTTGTACCAGGACAGCCAATTGGTGGTGTTGGACTCGAAATCCTCACGGATGTCGCTGTCGGCGAAGGTTTCGTTGCCGACGATGTTGAGGTGCTTGATCTTGGCCGCCTTGCCCTCGGCGATCGTGATGTCGATCTGCACGCGGTTGCGCTCGAGCTTGCGCACCCGACCCTCGATGCCGACGTTGTACTTGCCGCGATTGTTGTACTGGCGCTGCAGCTCGGAGATGGCGCGCTCAAGCGCGAGCCGGTCGTAGGTATCGCCCTCGTTGAGGCCGATCTCGCGGAAGGCCTTGCGCAGGTCCTCGGTCTGGATGTCCTTGTTGCCGCTGATGTTGACCTTGGAGATCGCCGCGCGCTCCGAAACCCTGACCACAAGGATGTCGCCTTCGCGATCGAGCTCCACATCGTTGAAGAATCCCGTGCGGAACAGCGCGCGCACCGCTTCGGCGGCGCCGGCGTTGTCGATCGAGTCTCCCTTTTCCACCGGCAGGTAGGTGTAGACGGTGCCCGCCGAGATGCGCTCGATGCCATCCACGCGGATGTCGGCGACGGTGAAGGGTTCGAAAGCGAGCGCGTCGCGCGCACACAGGCCAGCCAACAAGATCAGTGCGGCAACGCGTTTCATCGGAACTCCTGACACATGGGGAGCCGCGCGGCCATGCGTGGGACGCGCGTACTCGTGAAGCGGCGCTGCCGCGATCGCCGACTCCGCCCGGACTGAAATGCGCCGCAGCGCTTTCCCGCCCTTGCGGCCGCGCCGCCCGCGGCGGCAACGGTGGATCCTGCGGAAACTCTACGAAATCAAGCGATGGATATCGTTGAAGAAGGCAAGTCCCATCAGGCCGACCAGCATGGCGAGCCCTACAAACTGGCCCATCATGAGGGTGCGTTCAGTGACCGGACTGCCCTTGACCAACTCGATAAGGTAATACAGCAGGTGCCCACCGTCCAAGATCGGGATCGGCAGCAGGTTCATGACGGCCAGGCTGAGTGACACCATCGCGAGGAAGCTCAGGAACCACGCGAGTCCCCTGTCGGCCGAAATATCGGCGAACTGGGCGATCGCGACCGGGCCAGAAATGGTGCTCAGCGAAGCCCTGCCGGTCAGCAGCTTGGCGAGAATGCCATAGGTGTCGCGCGTCATTTGCCAGGTTTCGCCCAGCGCGGCGGGAATCGCGTCGATCGGCCCGAAGCGCCGCTCCGTGTCGTAGTCGACCTCGGACGCCTTGCGGCCCACGCCGATCAGGGTGCGGGACTGGCCCCCGTCGTCGACCTCCACGCGCGGAGTCACTTCAATCGTGCGCAGGGAGCCGTTGCGCTCGATCCGGAACGCAATGGCCTTCCCGGCTGCCGCGGCGCCTATCGCCGCGGCCATCTCGTCGAAGGTCGCGACGCGCTGGCCATCAACCTCGACCACACGATCACCGGCCTCGATGCCTGCCTTTTGCGCCGGATGGTCCGGCGCCACCGTGCCGATCACTGCGGGTAGTTCGTACTGGCGCACTGAGAGGCCCATTTCCCTCAGGGACGCGGGTTTGCCGTTGTCAGGCAAGCTCGCGAACGAGAGCGTGCGCACGCGCTCCTCGTTGCGCGCGTCCACCACGCGCACCGGCAGTGGGTCCCGGTCGAGGCTGCGCGTTGCGAGCGCAATGGACGCATCGCTCCAGGTCGCAACCGAGCGGCCACCCACGTCGATGATGCGGTCACCGCGGACGAAGCCTGCCGCGGCCGCGATGCCCTGCGTGCGGCCGATGGTCGGCAGGAAATCGGGCTGGCCGACCAGGAACATGAGCCACAGCGCGAATACGGTGAATATCAGGTTGAAGACGGGGCCGGCGGCCACGATTGCCATGCGCGATCCGAGCGGCTTGCGATTGAAGGCCATATGCGCCTCGTCCGCAGGCACTTCACTTTCACGTTCGTCCAGCATTTTCACGTAGCCGCCGAGCGGCAGCGCGGCTACCACGTATTCCGTGCCATCGCGGCCGATGCGCGTAAACAGGGGCTTGCCGAATCCCACGGAAAAGCGCAACACCCGCACGCCGAGACGGCGCGCCACGATGAAGTGACCGAATTCATGAAAGGTGATGAGCAGGCCAAGGGTGACCAGCAACCACCAGATGGAACCGAGAACGGTAGACATGGCGCGATTCTACCCGCCGCCCGCGCCGAGACGGCGGAGTTCGGCCGTGGCGACGCGGCGGGCGAGGGCGTCGGCTTCGAGCACGTCTTCGAGCGACGCGACGACAGCTGACGGCACCTTCTCCAGCGTGGCGGCGATCAGGGTGGCGATGTCCAGAAAGTCGAGTCTCTCATCGAGGAAGGCGGTTACCGCGATTTCGTTGGCAGCGTTGAGGACGGTTGCGGCCGTGCCGCCCGCGTCCAGCGCCCCGTAAGCGAGCCCGGGACCCCGGAAAAGTTCCCCGTCGAGTGGCTCGAAATCAAGTCGACCGGCCGCGATCAGGTCCAGCAGCGGCACGCCTGCGGCGATCCGACGCGGAAATTCGAGCGCGTGCGCTAGCGCCGTGCGCATGTCGGGATTGCCGAGTTCGGCCAGCATCGAGCCGTCGCGATAGCCGACCAGCGCGTGCACGAGGCTCTGGGGATGCACGACCACGTCGATGGCATTCCCAGGGAGACCGAAAAGCCAGTGCGCCTCGATGACCTCGAGGCCCTTGTTCATCAGCGTGGCGGAGTCGACGGAGATCTTGCGACCCATGATCCAGTTCGGATGCGCGCAGGCTTCGTCGGGGGTCACGCCCGCCAGCGAGGCGCGGCTGCGGCCACGGAACGGCCCGCCCGAGGCGGTCAGGACGATGCGTTCGACGCCGTGTTCTGCTGGATTGCGGGCAAAACCCTGCGGCAGGCACTGGAATACCGCGTTGTGCTCGCTATCGACCGGCAGCAACATGCCACCGCCCGCTGCCACCGCCTCGAGCAGCAGCGCGCCGGTCATGACGATGGCTTCCTTGTTTGCCAGCAGCAGCCGCTTGCCGCTGCGCGCGGCCGCCAGTGTGGAAGCCAGCCCCGCACTGCCGACAATCGCCGCGAGCACCGTGTCGACTGCGGGATCCGACGCCAATGCATCCAGCGCTGCGGCACCTGCGGCTGGCACGGTTGCAAGACCGGCATCCCGCAGTCCCGCGCTCAATGCATCGATTTTCGACTCATCCGCGACTACGGCATGCACGGGCCGGTGGCGGCGACAGAGTTCCACCAGGGCGGCCACGTCGCGATGCGCCGACAGCGAGTACGCGCGCAATCGCCCTGGATGCCGCGCGATGACGTCGAGCGCGCTGCCGCCGATCGAACCGGTTGCGCCCAGCACCGCGATGCGGCGCGGTGCGGCGTCGGCAGCCGCAACCGCGCTCATGCGCCGATCAGATGGCGGCCGAGCGCGAAGACGGGCAGGGCGGCAAACAGACTGTCGAAGCGGTCCAGCACGCCGCCGTGGCCCGGCATCAGCGTGCCGGAATCCTTCATGCCCGCGTGGCGCTTCATCAGACTTTCGAACAGGTCGCCGACGATGGAAAACGCGAGCGTGACGATCACCAGCAGCACCATCAGCGCGAGCATTTCCCCGCGCAGTCCGAGCAGCCAGCCCGCGGCGACGCCGGCAATTGCGACCGCGACGATCGCACCGTACACGCCCTCCCAGGACTTGCCGGGACTGATCGACGGCGCGAGCTTGCGCCGGCCGAAGCGCACGCCGGTGAAATAGGCGCCACTGTCGCCGAACCACATCAGCGCCACCGCCAGCAGCAGCCACCACGAACCGTGCGGAGCGCTCTCCCTGAGACTCAGCGCCGCCGCCATCGCCGGCACCATCACCAGCACTCCTGCCGCCAGCTTGAGCAACGCGATGCCGGGCGTGCGCTCGCGACCGGTTGCGGGGCGTGCCAGCCACGCCAGGCTCAGGATCCAGAAGGCGACGCCGACTATCGCCCAGGCCAGCAGCCGTTCCGGTGTGCGCGTGAACCACACCATCGCCATCAGCGCGAGGCCCGCAATCGCGCCGATCCACTGGGCAGGGCGTCCGAATCCGGCGAGCCGGACCCATTCGCGCATGCCGCCGGCCAGCACGAGGCCGAGCACGGCCGCGATCACCGCGGGGCTTCCCAGCAGGAGCACGCCGACGCCGACGGGTGCCAGCACCAGTGCCGTGAGGACGCGCTGTTTCAGCATGGGGGCATCAGTCCTGTCCTTCTGTAGCGGGAATCGGGGCACTCGCCAGCTGCGCGCCGGTGCGTCCGAAGCGGCGCTGGCGCCGTCCGAAATCAGCCAGCGCCATGTCCAGTGCAGCCGCATCGAAATCGGGCCACAGGGTATCGGTGAAATAGAGCTCGCAGTAAGCCAGCTGCCACAGCAGGAAATTACTGATGCGCTGATCGCCACCGGTGCGCACGAAAAGATCAGGCTCGGGCAGTTCCGACAGCGACAGTCGGGCGCCGAGGACATGCGCGTCGATGGCGTCGATGGCAAGGGTGCCATCCAGCGCTTCGGAGGCGAGCGTGCGCGCGGCCTGCACGATGTCCCAGCGACCGCCGTAGTTGACTGCGATGGCGAGCTGGAGCCGCACATTGGCCTGCGTACGCGCCTCCGCACGCTGCATGCGCTCGCGCAGTTCCGGCGCGAACGCCGAGGTGTCACCGATAAAGCGCATGCGCACGCCGTTCTCGGCCAGGCCATCGACCTCGCGGTCCAGCGCGCGCAGGAACAGGTCCATCAAGGCGCCGACCTCACTCGCCGGTCGCGCCCAGTTCTCGCTTGAGAACGCGAACAGCGTCAGTGCACCCACGCCGCGGCGCATGCAGTGTTCGATGGTGGTGCGCACGGCCTTGACGCCCGCACGGTGCCCAAAGGTACGCGGCCGGCGCCTGCGCTCGGCCCAGCGGCCGTTGCCGTCCATGACGATGGCAACATGGGCCGGCAGCGAGTCGGCCGGGCCCTCGGCGGATGCGGATGATGCGGCAGCGGCCGCTGTGCTCATGGCCGTGTGGCCTTCACATCGCCAGCAGTTCCTGCTCCTTGCCTTGCACCACCTGATCGACCTCGGCGACCCAGTGATCGGTCAACTTCTGCACGTCGCCCTCGGCGCGGCGCTCGTCGTCCTCGGTGATGTCCTTGTCCTTGAGCAGTTCCTTGATCTGGTGCATGGCATCGCGCCGGACATTGCGGATCGCGATCTTCGCGTTCTCGCCCTCGTGTGCGACATGCTTGGAAAGCTCCTTGCGGCGTTCTTCCGTCAGCACTGGCAGGTTGATGCGGATGACCTGTCCCGCCGTGGTCGGCATGAGCCCGAGATCGGAGGTCATGATGGCTTTCTCCACCGCGCTGACCATGGGCTTCTCCCACGGCGTGATGGTGAGCGAGCGCGCGTCGGTCACGGCGATCGTCGCCACCTGTGACAGCGGCACGTCCGAGCCGTAGTAGTTCACCTTGAGATGCTCCACCAGTGCGGTGCTGGCGCGGCCGGTACGCAGTCGCGTGAGGTCATGCCGCAGCGCCTCGACGCTGCGTGACATGCGGTTCTCGGCGTCGGTCTTGATGTCGTCGATCATGCGTGTTCCTCGGATGGCTGCAGCAGATGCGCGGGCACCAGGGCCGGCGCATCCGCTGCGAGGGGAAGGATTGTAGGCGAGGCTGGGATTTGCGTTCGACAGGGCGGGCCTACGCAGGCGCGGCGGCAGCCCTCAGAGCTTGGCGTCCACCAGGGTTCCGATCGACTCGCCGCACACGATGCGCAGCAGGTCGCCGGCGCGGCTCATGTCGTAGATGCGCATCGGCAGTCCCTGACCGCGCGCGAGCGCCATTGCGGCCGTGTCCATGACGTCGAGCTTGCGTGCGATGACCTCGTCGTAGGAAAGATGCGGGATGTGCGTCGCATCGTGGAAGATCTTGGGGTCCGCGCTGTAGATGCCGTCGACCTTGGTCGCCTTCAGCATGAGGTCCGCGCCGATCTCGATCGCACGCAGTGCCGCGGCCGAATCGGTGGTGAAGAACGGGTTGCCGGTGCCGGCCGCGAACAGCACGATGCGGCCTTTCTCGAGGTGCCGGATAGCGCGACGGCGGATGTAGTCCTCGCACACCTGATTGATCTTGATCGCGCTCATGACGCGCGCGAAGGCGCCGAGCTTTTCCAGCGCGTCCTGCATTGCCAACGCGTTGATCACCGTGGCCAGCATGCCCATGTGATCACCGGTGACCCGGTCCATGCCGGAGGCTGCGAGCCCCGCGCCGCGGAAAATGTTGCCGCCGCCGATGACCACGCCCACCTGCGCGCCATGCGCGACCAGTTCCATGACTTCGCGGGCCAGGCGCACGATCACCTTGGGATCGATCCCGTAATCGGCTTCGCCCATCAACGCCTCGCCGGACAGCTTGAGCAGAATGCGGCGATATTTCAGCTCAGGCAGCGACACGGCAACTCCAGCAGTCAGGCAAACAGCGGAAGTCTAGCGCATGGGCCGCGGGCTTCTGACAGCGAATCGCCGGATGCACTTCGCTGCGTGTGGATTGCTTCCCGCCCCGTCTCGGGACAGTCGTTCCTGGAGAGTGGGGACTTGCAGTTCCCGATCCGCTGATCCGTCGGCCCGCTTTCGGAGCACGGGTCTCCGCACTGGACCGGATTTTCGCGATGGGCGGCGACGCGCGCCTGAAGCGGACGCGGACCGGGACGCCGATTCGCGAGCGGCGATGCGCGGCGCTGATGCGGGTCGACCCCGAGTCCGTTGCCTCGTCAGCGTGGGCGCACGAGACCCACCCCCGCAGGCGTCGTGGCCGCTACCATGGCCGCAGGGAAGACTCGAGCCCCTCGATGCGGCCAGCGATCAACGGATTCCGCCTGGACAGCGAACTGCACCAGGGCCGCTCGTCGTTCGTTTTTCGAGGCGTGCGTCTGGCCGACGCGCGACCGGTCGTGGTCAAGATGTTGCGCAACGAGTTTCCCACGGCGCATGAATCCGCCCGCTATGAGCGCGAGTATGCGATAGCCGGCAAGCTTGAACTCATTCACGGCGTTACGGTGCTGGAGCTGCTGCGCGAGGGCCATCGCAGCGTGCTGGTCTATGCCGACGACGGGCTGGTCAGCCTGCGCTGGCTGTACGGCAGTCGTCCGGCGCCACTGGATAGTTTGACCAGCATCGCGAAAGGCGCAGCGCGGGCGCTGGCCGAGATCCACGATCAGGGGCTGATGCACGGCGACGTGACGCCGGCGAACCTGCTGGTCCATCCGCAGAGCTGCGTCGTCAAGATCACCGACTTCGAACTGGCCCGATCACTCGATGGAGGGGATCGAACCGGGCGCTCGGCGGGAACGCTGTCCTACATGGCACCCGAACAGACCGGCCGGTCGAATCTGATGCCGGACCATCGCTCCGATCTCTACTCGCTCGGTGCCACCCTGTTCGAGCTGGCCTGCGGACGCCGCGTGTTCACCGACCTCGACGACGCGTCACTGGTGCATGCGCACTTCGCCCTGCCGGCGCCCTCGGTGCGCGAATTCAATCCCGCGATGCCGCCCATGATCGACGCGATCATCGGCAAGCTGCTGGCCAAGCTGCCGGCCGAGCGCTACCAGAGCGCGCGTGGATTACTGGCGGATCTCGAGCGTTTCGGCGAACAGCTCGAGCAGGGTGAGCCTGACCGCGTGTTCGCGCTCGGGCTCGGGGATCGCGAAGCGACCCGGCTGCTCGACGAGCGACTGATCGGACGGACCGACGAACTCGCTGCGCTGCACGCGGCCTTCGCCGCCGCCACGGCGAGCGAACGGCCACTGTGGGTGCATCTGTACGGCGAGGCCGGCAGTGGCAAGTCGGCGCTGGTGTCGGCGTTTGCCGATGCCTTGCCGGGACAGAATCTGGTGTTGACCGGCAGCGGCAGCGTGGATCGGGGCGGGGCGCCCTTTGCGCCGCTGGCCGCCGCTTTCGACATGCTCCTGCAGCGCTGGCTGGCCTCGAGCGACAGCGGGATCGGGTCGATCCAGGAGCTTCTGCAGCACCATGTCGGCAGCAACATCGCGGTGCTGGAACCCATGCTGCCGCGGCTGGCGCAGCTCGTCGGCAGCATGTCGACACCTTTGCCGCTGGGCGCGAACGCCGAGCAGGCCCGCTTCGCGCTGGCGCTGCGCGGATTCCTCCAGGCGGCAGCGACCAGGCAACAGCCGCTGGCGATTTTTCTGGACGACGCGCCGGCGGTCGATGCGGCCAGTCTGGAGATCGTGGAGCGCGTGCTGGCCAGTGACCTCTCGCCACTGCTGTTGATCACCGCCGAAGACAGCGATGCCGCCGGTGGCGATTTCGCGGAAATGGTTGAGCGTCTCGCCGCTGCGGATGTGCATCCGCAGCAGATCGAACTCGGGCCGCTCACCCCGGCTGCGGTTGCGTCGCTGGTGGATGGCATTGGCGAATTCGAAGGCGGTATGGCGACCCGGGACGCGCTGGTTGACCTCGTCAGTACCAAGACGCGCCGCAATCCATTCTTCACGCGGCAATTTCTGGGCGATCTGCTGCGGCGCGGGCTGCTCGCGGCCGATCCCGCCACAAGCACCAGTCTCTGGCGGCTGGACCTGCCTGCTGCTCAGGCGCTGGAGGCCGCCGACAATGTGCTCGAGTCCCTGCGTCGCGGCGTGGCCGCTCTGGATGCGCCCTTGCGCAGGCTGCTACTGCTGGCCGCGTGTGCCGGTGTCCGTTTCGACGTCGATACGCTGGTCGCGGCCGACGGCTGCGGCGATCGCGTGCAACTTGTGGCGCTGCTGCTCGATCTTGCGCAGCAGGGATTCGTGGAGGCGACGGGTGACACCGGGACGTACAGGTTCAGCCACGAACAATTGCGCAACGCTGCGCTGGCAGGCACCACGGACAGCGACCGCGCCTCGATCCACCTCGCCATCGGGCGCCAGTGGCGGCACCAACCGGCGCGCAGTCTCTTTGATGTGCTCGGTCAACTGAACCGCGGCGTCGCTGCGGTTGGCGAGCCGAAAGAGTTGCAGCAGGTTGCACTCATGAACGCTGAAGCGGCCAGGCTGGCACGCAGCCAGGCGGCGTTCGCGGCCAGTCTCGAGTACGCGGGCTATGCCATCAGCCTGTTGCCGGCGAGCGTGGCCGACGCCGATCCTGATCTCGCGCGCGAACTGCAGATGCTGCTGGCGGAAGCGCAGGCCGGCGCGGGCCATCTCGATGATGCGCTGATCATCTTTCGCAATGCGCTGACGCTCACCGAGACTGACGGGCAGCGCGCACACGTGCTGGAGCGCACTTGCGACGCCCTGCATTCTTCGGGCCAACCGGCACGCGCGCTCGAACAGGTTGCACTCGCACTGGCGATGCTCGGGCATCCGCTGCAACTGCCCGGAGCGGACGACGCAGATGCGCAGGCGGCACTCGCAGCCGAATTCGAAGCGCTGTTCGAACGGCTCGCAAATCCCGACGCCGTGGACCTGCTGGAACGCCTGCCGGCGGCGGACGAGGCCGCGGCGCGGGTGAGCCGGCTCTTCGACAAGGCCATCATCGGCGTGTATTTCAGCCGACCCGAACTGCTCGGTTTCGTCACCGCGCGCAGCGTGGCGCACGTGCTGGCAACGGGGCTTACGCCGGAGGCAGCGCTCGCCCTCGCCTGGTGGTCGATGATCCTGTGCATGCGCGACCGGCACGGGCTTGCCACTCGCTACGCCGAGTTCGTGCGCCGGATCCACGAACGGCTCGGCAACGACTACTACGGCGGCGGCGGACGCATGGTCGCGGCGGCGATGACGCTGAGCTGGACGCGGCCCTATGCGGAAGTTTCAGAGGAGGCCGGGCTGAGCGCACGGCTGCTGCATGAAAGCGGCAACATGCAGTTCGCCAGCTACGGCCTCATTACGCAACACTTCATTTCGATTGCCGAGGCAGCGGATTGCCAGAAGATTCTGGCCACCTGCGAAACCTGGGCCGACTACTGCGCCCGCTATGTGCCGCTGGAACTTGGACAGGCGCGCATCCGCAGGTTCTGCATCCAGACCATGATGGGCCTGACGCCGGAACCCCTCGACTGCGAAATGCTGGTGGCCGAATACGCAGGGCAGGCGAACGCCACCGACGTCTGCGAATCGCTGACGGAGATGGCCCGTCTGGCACTGATGCGTGATGATTTCCCGGCCGCACTCGCCCTGTGCGAACGCGCACACCCCCTGTTTGTCGCGGGTGCGGCGGGCAACCTGCTGTTGAACTTCACGCATCTGGTGATGCTCGCGATTGCCAGTGCGCGTGTCGCCGCCGACACCGGCAGTGGCACGGAGGCGATGGAAGTCGCCCGGATCATGGCACTGCATCGCCAGGCTGCCGCTCGCATCGCCTTTCTCGCCGGATTGTGCGCGCGCAATTTCGATGCCTCCGCCGCGCTGGTGCGAGCGGAAAGTGCTCGCCTCGACGGCGATCTCGATCTCGCCGTGGCCGGTTATTTTGCGGCGATCCGGCACGCGCGTTCACAGGGCTATCTACTGCTGCAGGCGCAGGCGACGCAGTATCTGGCCGAAACCCTGAGGCGCCAGGGGCATCACGTGGTCGAGAGTTTTGACCGCGACGCCAACGAGTTGTACCGCCGCGCAGGCTGTCTGATGAACGTCCGCGAACTCGATTTCGAGGTGACCGAGTTCGACACCGCCTCGCACTCCACGCGGCGGCGCTCCGATTCAACGGATCGAGGTGACGGCATCGACGTGCTGAGCCTGATCAAGGCCAACGATGCCATCAACGCCGAAACCGATTTCGACCGCCTGGTGCTGCAGCTGCTCGCGATCGTGGTGGAGAACGCCGGGGCCGAGCGCGGAGTGCTGGTGCTTGCCGACGACGGCGTGCTGCGGGTCGCCGCGGAAACCGCGAGCGGTCGCCTCGACGAACCGCTGGAGCAGAGCCTGCTCTGCCCCGTGCAGATGGTGCAGTACGTGATGCGGACCGGATTGGCTGCGGTACTTGAGGAAGGTCCGCGCCGCAGCGCGTTCCGCGAGGAGCCCTACTTCGAAGGGCGGCGTGTGCGCTCCGTGCTGGCCGCACCGCTACTGCGTCAGGGCGAGACGCGCGGCGTTGTCTACCTCGAGAACGCGGGGGTGGCAGGCGCCTTTGGGCACCATCGCCTTGAGACCATCGGCCTGCTGCTCGGGTCGGCGGCCATTGCACTGGAGAATGCCGCCCTCTACCGCGAGCAGCGGCGCTACGCCGACAAGCTTGAACTGCGGGTGCGCGAACGCACGCTTGAACTGGAACGTGCCAACACCGTGCTCTCGCGTCTCGCGGACGTCGACGGTCTCACCCAGGTCGCGAACCGCCGCAGTCTCGACCGGGCGCTGCACACGCTGGCGGCCGCAGGCGCGGCGGTGGTCTTCGTGCTCTGTGACGTCGACGACTTCAAGGCCTACAACGACCACTACGGCCACCCGGCTGGTGACGAGGTACTGCGGCGTGTCGCCGCGGCGCTGGCCGCGCTGCCACTGCCAGCCGGCAGCATGGTGGCGCGCTACGGCGGCGAGGAGTTCGCGGTGTTGCTGCCGGGAATCGAACCGGCGAGCGGAGCGGCATTCGCCGAGTCGATCCGGGCGGCCGTCAATTCGCTGGCGATCGACCACGCCCGGTCGCGCGCCGCGCAGCACGTGTCCCTGAGCCTCGGCGTCGCACGCCGGAGCGCGCTCGCGCCGGCCCAGGTTGCCGAGCTGATCAGCGATGCGGACAAGGCGCTCTACGTCGCCAAGCAGCAGGGACGCAATCGCGCCAGTCTGCACGCGGACTTTCTGGCGGCCGATCGAAGCAGCTGAGAGTTCCTCACACACTGCACAAGGAGTTGTCGCATGTCGTTCATCGCCGCCACCCACCCATCGCCTTCCAAGGGATCCGGACCGGTCGATCCGGCCGACTATCCGGCCACCTACATCGACATCCTGTACGACCACGCCGCCTATCTGCGGTGCAACCAGGGTCGAGTTGGACCAGGCTCGCTCAAGGGGACTCGCGTCGCGATCATTGGCGCCGGCGCCGCCGGACTTGTCGCCGCGGAGCAGTTGCTGGCTCTGGGTGCGGACATCACGATCTACGAGGCCAGCGACCGGGCCGGCGGCCGGCTGCACACGATTTATCCGGTGCCCGGCTCCCCGGCAGCGTTTGAAATGGGCGCCATGCGCGTGCCGCCGTGCGAACAGATCTACGGGTTCTATTGCACGAAGTTCGGCATCAAGCCCGGCGGGCAGTTCCCCGATCCGGGCAAGGTCGCGACGCGCATCATCTACCGCAACAAGGCCTATGAATGGGCGGCGGGCGGATCGGCGCCGGCAGTCTTCAACAACGTGGTGACAGGCTGGACGGCGCTCGCCGGGAACTGGACCGCACTCTACAAACTGCTGGTCAGGCCGACCGCGGCAACCCTCGCCAGCGCGCAGACGCAGTGGCAGGCGATGGTCTATCCCACCGGCAATCTGGGTCCCGAGCAGGGCCTGAGCGGAATCTCCTTCTACACCGGTCTCGCGGAGTGCTTCGTCGAACACTACGCAGACTACGGCCTTACGGCGCCATGGACGGGTGACGACTTCGAGCTGTTCGGTGCGCTCGGCGTCGGCTCGGGTGGCTTCGGGCCGCTCTACTCGGTGAACTTCGCCGAGATTGCGCGCCTGGTCATCAATGGCCTCGAGACGGACCAGCAGTTCTATCCCGGAGGCATGCAGAAACTGGTCGATGGCTTCCTCGATTGCGCCCCGGACGCCGCGCGACCGGATCTCCGGATCCGCGACTGCATCCGCTATGACACTCGCGTCATCGCGATCGAGTACAGCCTCGATCCCGTGCGGCGCGTGCTGGTGCTCGCCGAGCGCGACAGCAGCGAGTTCGACCAGGTGATCGTGGCCACCACAAACCGTTCAATCCAGGTCGACATGAACCTGACCGATGGCGGTCCGGGCGTCATTCCAGAAGCAGTTGACTCGGCGCTGCGCGAGCTGCACCTCATGAATTCATCGAAACTCTTTGTGCTCACCCGCAGCAAGTTCTGGCAGGCGCCTGGCGTCAGCCTGCCCTCGAACATCCAGTCCGACACGCTCACGCGCGGACTCTATTGTCTCGACTACACCCCGGAGACGCCGCATGAGGGCTACGGCGTCGTGCTGATCAGCTACACCTGGGGCGACGACTCGACCAAATACCTCGCACTCGCCGATCCCGCCGAACGCCTGGATGCCTGCCTGCGCGCGCTCGAAGCCTGCGCCGGTGATTTCGTGGCCGCGTTGCGGCCGGAAATCCTGCCCGAGCACACGCGCATGATCGACTGGCAGCTCGAACGCAACTACTTCGGCGCCTTCAAGCTCAACCTGCCGGGACAGGACGGTTACAACCAGCGGCTCTACAGCCATTTCCTCGGTGCCCGCGATCTCTTCTTCGCCGGCGACAGCATCGGCTGGTGTGGTGGCTGGATCGAGAGTGCACTGCAGGCAGGCATGAATGCGGCCTGCGCCGTGGTCAATCAGAATCTCGGGCCCGAGGGCCTGTACGCCAACTCGCCCATGAGCCAGACGCCGGCGCCCTACACCTACGGCCCGCTACTCGCAGTGCGCTCAACACGGCAGTCGTAGGGATGCGTCTTGTACCACCACGTTCTGGACAATTTCCCGGCGTGGGTGTCCAGGACTTCGGTGCGTTCTGGACAATTTCCCGGCGTGGGTGTCCAGGACTTCAGGTGTCCAAGACTTCAGTACAAGACTTCATCCGCAAGACTTCAAGACTTCAAGACTTCACCCGCAGCTTGGGCATTGATCCGAATACGGCACGGCTGCCCGACTGGAGGCCTTCGTAACGGTCGCGCTTGCGATATGCGCACTTGGAGAGGACAGGACGAATGACGGCAATCGAGCACCTGACGAAGCGCGCCCGAATTGCCTACGCGCTCGCAATGGTCCCGTACCTGCCGGGATTCGCGGCGTGTGCAATCACCTTGCTGTGGTCTGGTCACCCGAGTCCCGTGGCTGCATTTGCTTTGGCTCACTGGTGGACCCTGATCGTGGGCGGCTTTCTGCTTTCCTTCATCGGCATGGCCGTCGGCGTTCGTATTCTTTTGTGTCCGTACTGTCACTTTCGCTTGACCAGAGCGGGAGCCGGTCCCATTCAATTCCTGGGCAAGGCATCGGCTGTCAAGTTTTGCCCCAACTGTGGGTCCACATTCGGGGAAAAGCTCGACGAGGGCGCGCTGAGGCGACGCAGATTCGAGTGACAGTCCCGCCATCGTGCTGCCCGTCGCCCTGATCGCCGCCGGCCCGACAAGCATTCGGGTTGTTGCGCGTCTCGGGCATACTGCCGCGGGGGCTGGCACACGGCAGGATGACTTAGCGAATGACGCGGTTGGCGGTTTTCGCTTCGGCTTTGCTCGCGGCCCTGTTGATTGCCGCAGTGAGCCGCGGCGCGATGGTCGTGGAGCCGGCCGCGCAATCACCTCCAGCCACGGGCTCTGTCCCGGTTGATGCAGCCGGACCGCGCGCTGCCCCTGCGGCTGCAGCCGATCTGACACCGATCGACGTGCCTGACCAGTCACCGCCCCTCATCTCCGTGTTCCCCAAAGACGAATCGTTGTCGGACGAGGTCTGGAACGCTATTGGATTCGACCGCGACGGCTTCGTCTGGGCAGGCCTCGCATCCTCGCTCGCGCGCTTCGACGGCTACCGCTGGAATCGTTGGCCTTTGCCCGGGCTCGCCAGTCTCGTACGCGATTTCGCAACGGACGACAGTGGCGTGCTCTGGGCGCTGTTCGAAGCCGAAGGACTCGCACGCTACGACGGAGTGAGTTGGCAACTGCGCGACGATATTCCGGGATCGACCAACCGCTTTTCCGTGACGCGCGGAGCGGAAGGCCGGCGCGAACTCTGGGTCAGCCAGAACGAGGGCCTCTGGCACCTCGAGAAGGACCGCTGGAAGGCAGATCCGGGCAATGATCTCGTCCGTATCGGTCGCACGGTGGCCATTGCCCAGACCCAGACGCTGTTCGCCGCTCCCAGGCAGTGGCTCGCGACCACGCAGACCGGCCTCTGGTACCGCGAGGTGCGCTCTCCGGCGCCGCCAGGTCCCTGGATCCACTTCGAGAATCCGGAATTTGACCGCTTGCCGTATACCGACCTCGTGCAGAGTGTGGACGCGGGAGAGGAAGAGCTGTGGCTGCTGACCTACGGCAATGGCATCGCGCGCATCCGCAACGATGGTGTGCGCTGGTGGCGGTCCGCCAATGGCGCCTTGCCTACAGAGGCGATGTACACCGGAGTTGTGACCCAGTCCGCTGAAGGTCGCCGAATTCTCTGGGTCTCTTCGCGGGCGGGACTACTGCGGATCCGTGGTGACGACGTGACGGTGCTTGATCGCCGCCACGGTCTACCCGCCGATGCGGTGCGCGGCCTCAAGTTGAGGCTGGGCCCAGACGGCATCGACCGGCTCTGGATGGCCACCGAGAGCGGCGCTGCGCGCATCGTGATGGCAGAGAGCCGATGGCGAACGGTTTCGCTGCTGGGTGCGCGCGAAAACGGGGTCTTCGCGGTGCTGGTCGAGCCCGACGGACATGGCGGCGAGCGCCTCTGGGTGGGAACGACCAAGGAAGGCGTCGGCATGCTCCAGGACGGCCAATGGCGCTATTTCACTCAGCCGGATGGCACCCTGCCGGCGGCAGGGGTACGCGGCATCTGGCGGGTTCCGGGGCCGGACGGAAAAATCTGGCGTCTGATGGGATTGTCCCGGGGCACGGTGTTGCGAATCGACGACGCGCTGGGTTTCAGCGAGCTTGCCGTGCCGTGGAATCCGCATGATGCCGAAGCCGTGAGCTTCGTGTTGCCGCGTCGGTTCGAGGGCCAGGATGAGCTCTGGTTTGCGACCTTCCGCAGCGGCATCTACCGGCTTCGCGGAAGCGAATGGACGCGCTTTCCGTCCGCAGGCATTCCGGCGAACTGGCGCGTGACCTCATTGGCGAAGCAGATCGACGCCAAGGGGAAGAGCTGGATCTGGTCCTCGAGCAATCACGGTCTTGAGCGCTTTGATGGCGAGCGCTGGCAGCGGGTCGCCGACGTGCCCGGAATGCCGGCGGATGCGGTGCTTTCCATGATCTTTCTCGAACGAGCGGGGCGCACTGAAATGTGGGCAAGCAGCTCGCGCAATGGCATCGTGCGCCTTGATGTCACAGATCCCGCGAAGCCGCGCGCGATTGCCGATTCGCGAATTCCCGAGCCGCCGGATCCCACGGTCTACGGCGTCCTCCCCGACAGTGTCGGCCGCCTGTACGTCTGCACCAACAATGGCGTGCAGCAGCTGACGCCCACAGCGTCCGGTGGATACAACCAGCGCGTTTACCGCCGCCGCGATGGCCTGGTGCACGACGAATGCAACACCAATGCACAATTCATCGATGCGCATGATCGCTACTGGGTAGGGACCCTCGGTGGTCTCAGCGTTTTCGACCCGCGCCGCACGACAGCTGCCGGTACGCGAGAGGCCCACAAGCTGCGATTGACCGCCGTCGGCGTGGACGGCGATCGCGTACCGGCGCACTGGGGGGGCAGGGTCGAGATTCCTGCGGGCACGCGTGATCTGCGCGTCGAATACAGCCTGCTCACCGACCGTCGCGAAACCGAGTCGACCTATCGCACGCGCATGGTGGGTCTCGATGACGAGCCGGGACCGTGGACGGCCGAACACAGCCGCGTGTTCTCCGTATTGCCGCCGGGCCGCTACGCATTCGAGGTGACGGCGCGTGATCACCTCGGAACCCGGACGCAATCCCGTTCGCTGGAATTCCATGTCCAGCCGCACTGGTGGCAGCGCACCAGTATTCGCGCACTCGTCATCTTCGCCCTGGTGCTCGCGGCTCTGGGCCTCGTGCAGCTGTACAACCGCGGGCTGCGCCTTCGTCAGCGGCGGCTGCGCATCGAAGTCGCGATGCGCACGGAGGAACTCAACGTGGCGAACCAGCAGTTGACGGAGCTGAGCTACCGCGATCCGCTGACCGGACTGGCGAACCGGCGGCGGCTGATGGAGTCGCTGGAGGCCGAGATCGAACGCGCTGCCGCGCGCGACATGCCCATCGGTCTCGTCGTGGTCGATGTCGATCGCTTCAAGGACTACAACGACCAGTTCGGCCATGTGGCGGGCGACACCGCATTGCGCGCGGTGGCGCAGGCGCTGGCGGCCGCGACGCGCGGTCAGGATCTGGTCGCGCGCTTCGGTGGCGAGGAGTTCGCCTGTCTGCTGGTCGACGCCGATCTCGGAGTCACGCATCGCGTGGCGGAGCGCATGCGCACTCTGGTGGAAGCATTGCCGCCGCGCGCACTTGGGAACGACACGGTGGGACTTACCGTCAGCGCCGGCTTGCTAAGCCGCGTGCCACAGCCGGGAGAGCTCACGGTCGCCCTGCTGCACGAAGCGGACGCGGCCTTGTATCGGGCGAAGCGCGAAGGGCGCAACCGCGTCTGTATTGCGGACGCACAGGATGACGGCAGTCTCGGCTGACACGCGGTCAAACAGAATAGCGGCCCCCAGCGCCCAGGCGACACAGCGCCAGGGCGCGGTGGATCAGGGGGCTGGATGCGCCGTCGCGGCGTTGATCCCGGTTTCGGCAGCGGTCGTTCGCGTCAGCACGAGCCGCGCCTCCGTGGTCCGCGAGCCGCTCTCCCCGCCGCCCGAGCTGGCCTCCCTGCGGCGGTGGCGTGTAGCAATCAGCCGGTCGTCGCGGTGCGCAAACTCGAAGCGCTCACGGACCGTGGAGTCAAAATTGATCACCAGCAATGCGCGTCCACTTAGATCCATGCGCTCTTCTGCGGCCAACGGATAGCCGCTGGCGTCGAGCCAGATGCGTGCGGAAGCGTCGAGCTCGCGGATGTACTTGCGCTGCTGCTTGCTCAGCCGCGGCTCCACGACCAGCTCGAGAATTGTCGCGGGGCGTCCCCGCCATCGTCCCTGGGAAACTTTGTTGACCTTGCCGCGTTCGAGCAGGGCCAGCAGGTGTGGGGCAGCATTCAGATAGCGATCCGCCACTACCGTAGAGACCTGCGACAGCGCCAGCCCCACCGGCTTGCGGTTCTCTGTCTCGGTTTCACGTGACTCCGCGAGCGCGCGGTCCAGCGTCGCGCGGCCTACCGCAACCCGTACACCGTTCCCGGTAGCGACAACCTCGGCGTTGATTGTCGCGGGCTGCGGGGGCGGGTCGATGTCCTTGTCATTGCGCTGGTCGTAGGTCAGTGTGAGTTGGCCGTCGGCCGGTGCGGTGCCCTTGAGTCCCGTGAGCAGGGCCCTCAGTTCCGCCGGCTGCTCGGCGCTGACCATCGTGGAGATGATCAGCATCAGCGCGCCGGCCAAGGCATTGCCGATCGCACTGATCCGGTTCGGCCCGAAGCGACTTCTGGCTGGGTTGCCGCTTGCAGCTGCGGTCGCTGCGGCGGAGAGGCTATCGGTGCGGACGATCATCGGAATGTCATCGCTTGCTGAAGAGGCGCGCACCCTAGCGCGAACCACCGTAGGGTTTCGTCATGCTCGTGGGCGCAGCGCAGGAGTCAGTCGGGATTTCAGTCATTCTTCACCCAGTCCCGGCAGTGCTGCGGCTAATGTGTCGCGCATTCCACAGCGTTCTGCTTCTGTTTGCTGAGCGGCAACTCCCGATTGATCCTGCCATTGGAGCCTCATGTTCCTGCACGGCCTTGGAACTGCGCATCCTGCGCAGCGCTACACAAAACTCGACTGCTGGGAGTCCTTTGCCGAATCGGAATGGTTCGGCAAGCTCGACCGGCGCTCGCGTGCCATTGCGCAGACGGTGCTGACGCGCGACAACGGCATCGAAGCGCGCCATCTCGCACTCGAAAATCTCGCCGACAGCTTCCAGATCGACCCGGACACGCTGGCCGCGCGCTTCGCCCTGCACGCGCCGCGTCTCTCGCGGGAGGCGGCGCAGCGCGCCTTGGAGGACTCCGGTCTCGCTGCGGGGGACATTGACGCCGTAGTGGTCAGCACCTGCACGGGCTATCTCTGTCCTGGCCTGTCGAGTTACGCCATCGAGTCGCTGGGTCTGCGCAGCGATGTGCAGGCATTCGACCTCGTCGGTCAGGGCTGCGGTGCCGCACTGCCGAACTGGCGCATGGCGGATGCGCTGCTACGTGCCGGTGACTGCCGCCACGTGCTTTCGATCTGCGTTGAAGTCAGCAGCGCCGCGATGTATCTCGACAACGATCCGGGCGTGCTGATCAGCGCCTGTCTGTTCGGTGACGGTGCAGGCGCGGCGGTGCTTTCCGCGATCCCGCCACCCGCGCCGCGTCGCCGGGTCGAGTTCAAGCGGGCGCGAAGCATTACCGATCCAGCACACCGCGATGCGCTGCGCTTCGAACACAAGGGCGGCATGCTGCGCAATATCCTGACGCGGCCTGTGCCGAAGCTCGCGGCCGAACATGCCGAGCGTGTGCTGCACGCGACACTCGCTGACGCCGGTCTCGGCGTAGACGACATCGATGTGTGGATCTGGCATGCCGGTGGGCGCGACGTGCTGCAGGCGCTGCGGTCGCGTCTGGGTCTGGCGGAGGAGGATCTCCGCTATAGCGCAAAGATGCTCCGCGAGCATGGCAATCTCAGCAGCGCATTCGTGTATTTCGTGTTGCAGGCAGCGCTCGCGGATGAGGCACCCGGCGGCCACTGGTGGATGTCGTCGTTCGGCGCGGGCTTCAACTGCCACGGCGCCCTGCTGGAAGTGGCTTGAGCGCCTTGCCTTCTCGCGCCGATGATGGCGGTCCGCTGCCGCGTCGGGTGGAGCCGGAGTTGCTGGACGAGCTGCCCGCGGATCATCCTGAGGCGATCCGTTCGCGCCGTGATCTCGTGCGCGTCAATCGTCTGATGGGAACTGCTGGACTGCTGCTGCAGGCGCTCGATCCTCTCTTCGCCGTGGCGGCGCGGGGAGCGCCGTTGCATCTCGTCGAACTCGGTGCCGGCGATGGCCGCGTAATGCAGCAGCTTGCGCGGCGACGTGGGCGCAATGGCCCCGCCGTCCAGGTTACGCTGCTGGATCGTCAGCCGGTCATCGCGACCGAAACGTTGACGGCAATTGCCGAGTCGGGCTGGCACGTAAGGGTGGAAGCCGCCGACGTGTTCGATTGGCTTGAACGCGCTCCGCCTCGCGACAATACCGTCGTGATGGCCAATCTCTTTCTGCATCACTTTCAGAACACCGAACTGGAGCGCCTGTTCGCCGGCCTTGCGCAGTGCGCGCAAGCCGTGATTGCGCTGGAGCCGCGCCGCGCGCGTTTGCCGCTCCTGGGCAGCCACCTGCTCGGATTCGTCGGCTGCAATGCCGTAACGCGCCACGACGCGGTGGTCAGCGTGCACGCGGGATTCCGGGGGCAGGAGCTCTCGGCACTCTGGCCACCGTCGATTCGCGCCTCCGGCCACTGGGGTCTCTCGGAAACCGAGGCGGGCCTGTTCTCGCAGCGTCTGGTCGCAATCCGCAACGCGCGATGAAACACGATGTCGACGTGCTGATCGTGGGCGCCGGCGTAGCGGGCGGCAGTGCGGCGATCCTGCTGGCGCTTGCGGGCTGGTCGGTGGC
>JBBQNY010000018.1:0-28648 GCA_038330365.1 Lysobacterales bacterium
AATGCTTTCCACATGCCGAGTACGCCGGTGCCGCCGCCGGTGGGATAGACGATGGCATCGGGCAACGCCCATGCGCTGTCGTGCGCGGGGTCGTGCGGTTCCGCGATCTCCAGACCCAGCGACTTCTTGCCTTCGATGCGCCAACCCGGCTCCTGGAACGTCGCCACGTTGAACCAGCCGTTCGACCAGTAGCGCTCACGCAGTAATGCAGCCGCTTCGCGGATCGTGCCCTGCACCAGTTCCAGGGTGACGCGGTCGGGATGCATGCGAGCCAGCGCGGCGACCTGTCCAAGGATTGGCATCGGTGTGTCGTCGGGCATCGCCACCACCACGTCGAGCCCGCCGGCCAACGCGTAGCGCACCAGCGAGTCGCCCGCGTTGCCCTGCGTCGGCACCGCGAGGCGCTGCAGACCGAATCGCCGCGCCTGCGCCGCCACCATCGCCATGCCGCGATCCTTGAAGCTGCGCGTCGGATTGGCGCCGTAGCCCGCGTGCGGCTGGCCCTCGTCCTTCAGAAAGAGTCTGAGCCCCGCCGCATCGGCAACAGGGTGCGCGGCATAGTCGAGCAGGGGCGTCGCACCCTCACCGAGGGGAACCAGATGCGCAGCGTCGACGGGATCGTCGGCATCGAGCGCCATCAGGCCGCCGAAGCGCCACATGTCGCGGCGCGCGGGCCGATACCAGCCGTTGTCCGGTCGTTCGCGCGCGAGACGCTCAAGGTCGATCACCATTTCGAGCGGCCGTCCGTCCGCCGGGTCGAGATTCATCAGCTGATCAGCGGGGTATTCGACGCCCGATGCCACGCCACGCAGACAGCGCACGAAACTCATGGCAGAACGCGCCTGGGAGGCGGCGCCTGACGGCGCAGCGGGGTGCAACTCCGGGTTGTGGGTAAAATCAGGCTCATCGTGATCACGGCGTCGCCGCCTGGCTGTGCGAACGCACAGCATCGCCGCAAGCGAAGCCCCTACGCAATCGGAGATGGTCCATGAACGCTCAGCCCAACCTTGGCATGGAGGTCACCACCTTCGAGAATCCGATGGGCATCGACGGCTTCGAGTTCGTCGAATTCGCTGCGCCCGAGGATCGGCGCGCGCTGCTGCACGATTACTTCAGGCGCATGGGATTCACGGCGGCGCTCCGTCACCGCACGCGCCCGATCACGATCTACCGCCAGGGCGGCGTGAACTTCCTGGTCAATGACGATCCGGACTCGTTCGCGGCCGATTTCGCACGTGCGCACGGGCCGAGCGCCTGCGGTTTCGCCATCCGCTTCAAGAAGCCGGCAGCGGAAGTTCTGGCGACGGTGATCGGCAACGGTGGCGAGCAGATCACTGACAAGGCCGAAACGCGCGCCGTCGATGCGCCCGTCGTGAAGGGCATTGGTGACTGCATGCTGTATCTCGTCGACCGCTACGGTGCGGCCGGGTCGATGTACGAGGACTTCGAGCCCATCGAGGGCGCGGAGCAGGATCCGGCCGGATTCGGGCTTACCTTCATCGATCACCTGACGCACAACCTCTACTTCGGCAACATGCAGAAGTGGTCGGATTACTACGAGCGCCTGTTCAACTTCCGCGAGATCCGCTACTTCGACATCAAGGGCGCCAAGACCGGGCTGGTGTCGAAGGCCATGACTGCGCCGGACGGCATCGTGCGGATTCCGCTCAACGAGTCCAACGATCCGAAGTCGCAGATCAACGAGTACCTCGACAGCTACAAGGGCGAGGGCATCCAGCACATTGCCTGTTTCACTGACGATATCTACACGACCGTGGAGCGCATGCGCGAGTCAGGTATCACGTTCCTCGACACGCCGGCGTCCTATTTCGACGTGATCGACGAGCGCGTGCCGGATCACGGCGAGGACGTGGCACGTCTTGCGCGCAACCGGATCCTGATCGACGCCGATCCCGAGACAAAACAGCGCAAGCTGCTGCAGATCTTCACCCAGAACGCGATTGGTCCGATCTTCTTCGAGATCATCCAGCGCAAAGGCAACGAGGGCTTCGGTGAGGGCAACTTCCAGGCCCTGTTCGAATCCATCGAGCGCGACCAGATGCAGCGCGGCGTGCTGTGATCAAGACAACCCCTCTCGCATTGGGAGAGGGGCAGGGGTGAGGGTCCGACAGTGCGCAGTCGCGACATTCCGCCGCTGGCAAGTCGAACGCGGCTTTTGGTTCCCTCTCCCATTGGGAGAGGGGCAGGGGTGAGGGTCCGAAAGTGCGCAGTCGCGACATTCCGCCGCTGGCAAGTCGAACGCGGGAAAATGCCCGCAAGCTCCGCACGGAGTCGACCGACGCCGAGCAGAAGATCTGGTTCCAGCTTCGCAGTGGAAGACTGGGCGGATGGAAGTTCAGGCGTCAGCATCCGATCCCTCCCTATATCGCCGACTTTGTTTGCCTCGAGGCATGCATGGTTGTCGAGCTGGATGGATCGCAGCATGGAGTCGAGCCGGACAGGATCCGAGCGGCGTATATCGAGAGTCGTGGATTCCGTATCCTGCGTTTCTGGGACAACGAAGTTCTTGGCGAGATGGACGCGGTGTTGGCTGCAATATGGAACGCGTTGAATGGAGATGACGCGGGGCCGGGGACCCTCACCCCAACCCCTCTCCCACGGGGAGAGGGGCTTTAGCGGCGAGATGTCAGGCGGGAATGGGTGTTTTGGGCGCAGTCGGCAGTCGCGCACCGTTGTTCCCCTCTCCCGTGGGAGAGGGGCAGGGGTGAGGGTGCGACGGTGCGATCAGTCAGCATTCCGCCGCTGCGAGATGGACGCGGTGCTTTTTGGATGCACGTCGCCGCCGCTGCGAGATGGACGCGGTGCTTTTTGGATGCACGTCGCGCGTTGAATGGAGATGACGCGGGGCCGGGTACCCTCACCCCAACCCCTCTCCCACGGGGAGAGGGGCTTTAACGGCGAGATGAGCGCATGAGTACGAGTGGCGGGTACAGGACGGGGTTTGGCAATGAGTTTGCTACCGAAGCGGTGGCGGGCACGTTGCCGGTGGGTCGCAACTCGCCGCAGCGGGTCGCGCATGGGTTGTATGCGGAGCAGTTGTCAGGGACCGCATTTACTGCGCCGCGTAGCGAGAATCGGCGTAGCTGGCTCTATCGCATACGTCCGGCGGCCATGCACGGATCGTTCGAACGCTACGCGCCGAAGCACGGCAAAGGGACGCTGCACGACGACTTCGGAACGGGTGCCATTTCGCCCGACCAGATGCGCTGGAATCCGATGCCGGAACCTTCATCCGGGCACGAGATCGATTTCGTCGACGGAATGTTCACCATGGCCGGCAACGGTTCGGCCGCCTCGCAGCTCGGAGTCGGCATCCACGTGTATGCCGCCAACCGCGACATGCGTCACCGGTATTTCTATAGCGCGGACGGCGAGCTTCTGTTCGTGCCGCAATCGGGCCGGTTGCGTATCGCGACCGAACTCGGCGTAATCGACATCGAGCCGCAACAGATCGCCGTGATTCCGCGTGGCATTCGATTTCGGGTGGAACTGCCCGACGGAAATGCGCGCGGTTACGTTTGCGAAAATTTCGGTACCGCGCTGCGATTGCCGGATCTCGGGCCCATCGGCAGCAATGGCCTCGCCAATCCGCGCGATTTCGAAACGCCCCGCGCGTGGTACGAGGACCGGGATGAACCGTCCGAGCTGATCGCCAAGTTCCAGGGTCATCTGTGGCGCGCGGACATCGATCATTCGCCGCTCGACGTGGTCGCCTGGCACGGCAATCACGCGCCGTATCGTTACGACCTGCGGCGATTCAACGCGATCGGTTCGATCAGCTTCGATCATCCCGATCCCTCCATCTTCACGGTGTTGACCTCGCCCAGCGACACGCCGGGAACGGCGAACATGGATTTCGTGATCTTCCCGCCGCGCTGGCTGGTGGCGCAGGACACATTCCGGCCGCCGTGGTTTCACCGCAATGTCGCGAGCGAGTTCATGGGTCTGGTGCATGGCGCCTACGATGCGAAGGCAGAAGGCTTCGCGCCGGGCGGTGCCTCGTTGCACAACTGCATGACGGGCCACGGACCGGACGCCGGAACTTTCGACAAGGCGAGCGCGGCGGACTTGGCGAAGCCGGACGAGATCCAGGACACGATGGCCTTCATGTTCGAGACGCGCGCGGTACTGCGGCCGACCGGGCAGGCGCTCGAGGCGTCGCACCGTCAGCGCGATTACCAGGCGTGCTGGGCCGGCCTGCGCAAGCATTTTCAGCCGCCCGGTAGCTGATCCCGAGCCGAAGTACACCCGCCCTTGATCGCCGCTGCAGCAGGCATTCAGGCGCACTGTCGGATTCTTCGCAGCTTGAGTGGCCCGCTCACGCGGTCGCGCGCCTCGTACTGGAGCCTTTGCATGAAACGCATTTCCCCGGCACTACTGATAACGCTGGTGCTTGGCGTACTGGCCGCCGGTTGCCAGCGCACGCCGCCGCCTCCGGAAGCGGCCGCTTCGATTCCGCCCGTGACCGCCGGTGACCCGGCCGCACAGCCGGCCGTGGCTCCTGCGATTCCGTCAGGGATCGAGAAGGCACCCCCGCGAAAGCGATCCCCCGCATCATCGCCCGCGAAGAAGCCTCCCGCAGTCGACAGTGAGCCTGCGCGCGCCGATCGCAACGACGTCGAGCGCGGCGACGCGCGGGACGATTACGCGGACGCCAATGAATCGCCGCGCGAATTCCCGCAGCGCGACGACGGCATCGACGACGATGCACCCCCGCCACTCCCCGCGCGACCCGTTGCCTGGCGCCCGCACTGGGACGGTCTTGGCGATGTCACGCTGGGTATGGATGTCGATGAGGTGATGGACGACTTCCCGGGCCAGTTCGCACCGCTTTCCGCCGCTGACCAGGAGTCCTGCTTCTATCTCGAAGGGCGGGGCGGATCCGCGCAGCCCGCGCTGATGTTCGAGCAGGGCCGTTTCGTGCGCTTTGATGTCGACAATCCGCGCCTGGTAGCGCCCGGTGGTGGCCGTGTCGGCATGGACGCCGACGAAATCGTTGATCGCTACGACGGCGATGTTGAGCGTGTGCCCCACAAGTACACGGATGGTGAATATCTGCGCGTGGAAAATCCCTCCGGCGATTCGATACTGCTGTTCGAGACCGACGAAGGCGGTGTCGTCACGGAATGGCGCATTGGCATTGAGCCCGCGATCGACTATGTCGAGGGCTGCTCCTGATTTCAGGATGACGGGTCCGCGCAACCCGCGGATTGCGTCGATGCGCAACAATGTCCTTTGATCCGCACAGCGAACCGGCGATATGAAACTGGGAAGCCTGAAAGAGGGTGGGCGTGACGGCACACTGATCGTGGTGTCGCGAGACCTCGTCCGTGCCGTCCGCGCAACCAGGGTCGCGCCGACGCTGCAGATCGCACTGGAAAGCTGGAGCGCATGTGCGCCGCGTCTTGGAGCAATAGCCGAAGCGCTTGCCGCCGGAGCTGCGGAGGTTGAAGGCGAGAGCGTGTTCCAGCTCGATGTGGACAAGCTCGCCTCACCGCTGCCGCGCGCTTTCGAGTTCGTCGACGGTAGCGCCTACCTCCCGCATGTTGTGCGCGTGCGCCGTGCGCGCGGGGCGGAAGTGCCCGAGTCGTTCTACACCGACCCGCTCATGTATCAGGCCACCAGTGCGGGCTTCCTCGCGCCCCGCGAGGACATCGTGGCCAATAGCGAGGCCTACGGCATCGATCTCGAGGCGGAGATCATCGTTGTCACCGACGACGTGCCGATGGCGGCGACAGCGGCCGAGGCCGCCGACCACATCCAGCTGGTCGGACTGGTCAATGACGTCAGCCTGCGCAATCTCATCCCGGCCGAACTGGGCAAGGGATTCGGTTTTCTGCAATCCAAGCCGCGCTCGGCACTGTCTCCCGTGCTGGTGACACCGGACGAACTCGGCGACGCGTGGCGGGACAACAAGCTGCACCGCCCGCTCACCACGCACTACAACGGGGAATGGTTCGGGGCGCCGGAGGCAGGCGTCGACATGCAGTTCGATTTCGCGCAGCTCGTGGCGCACGTGGCGAAGACCCGGCCGCTCGTTGCCGGCACCATCATCGGATCGGGCACCGTCGCCAACGAAGACACCACCCTCGGTGCCTCGTGCTTCGCTGAGCTGAGGACGGTGGAAACGCTGCGCGACGGCAAGGCCTCCACGCCCTTCATGCGTTCGGGCGATATCGTGCGCATTGAGATGCTGGACACCGATGGACGGAGTATCTTCGGAGCCATCGAGCAGCGGGTGGTGGTGCAACCCCGCTGAGCCACGCGCGGAGATCATCGTGAACCAGACCGTCAGTCTTTACAGCTACTGGCGTTCCAGCGCCGCCTACCGGGTGCGGATCGCGCTTGCGCTCAAGCACATCGAGTACACGACGATGGGCGTCCATCTCGTCCGCGACGGCGGCGAACAGCACCAGGACGACTATCTCAAGCTCAATCCGCAGGGATTCGTGCCCGCGCTGCGTGAAGGCGAGCGGGTGGTGACGCAATCGCTGGCGATCATCGAGTATCTGGAAGAATTGCACGCGGATCATCCACTGCTGCCGGATGGGCCGCGCGAGCGCGCGTTCGCGCGTGCAGTGGCGCTCGCCATCGCGTGCGATGTGCATCCGCTCAACAATCTGTCCGTACTGCAGTATCTCGAGCGCGAACTCGGCCTCGATGAAGCGGGACGCATGCGGTGGATGCACCATTGGCTGGGCCGCGGTCTCGCCGCGATCGAGACCATGCTCGAACACAACATCGCACTCGGGACCTATGTCGGCGGCGAACGCCCCGGCATGGCGGAGTGCTTCATCGTGCCGCAGCTCTACAACGCACGCCGCTTTGATCTGCCGCTGGATGCCTATCCACGACTGGTGGCCATCGACGCGGCCTGCGCCAGGCTGCCGGAATTCGTCGCGGCCCACCCCGACCAGCAGCCCGACAAACCTGCCGACACCTGATCCAGCAACGGCCGCTCGAGAATCTGGAGGATCGCGCCGCACCGCACGGTGCCGACCCTGAACTTGCGAGCGCCATGCGACGGGAGGATAAAGACCGGCAGGAGTCCTTGTCGCAGTACTGGGAGGCTGGGCCGATGCTGAAGTCAATCGTGTTTGCCGTGTTGATCGCCGGTGTTGCCAGCGCTGGCTCTGCCGAAATCCATCGCGGTCTTGAAGATGTGGTCGCCGGCGATGTCCCCGCAGGGCCCGCGCAGGAATCAATGAGCCTCCGCGAGATCAACAGCTACAAGCTCCTGGCGTGGGGACATCCGAACGAACTGTGGCGGCTGTATGGACTTGAGGCTGTGCAGCTGGGCAGAAAATCGGCGGCCGCGGCGTACTTCGAGCGCGCCGCACTGTACGCGGACAAATATTCGCAGCACCGTCTGAGCCTCATGTACTGGCACGGCGACGGCGTGGCGCGAGACCGGGCCGCGGCCTATGTGTGGGCCGACCTTGCAGCCGAGCGCGGCTACCGCGACCTGTTGCTGCTGCGCGAAAAGATGTGGTCGGAGCTGACGGAAAGCGAGCGTGATGCAGTGTCAGGTATTGGTGTCCGGATCTTCGAGCGCTTCGGCGACGCGACGTCGAAGCCGCGACTGGAACGGCGATTGAGGTATGCGCTGGTGCACGCGACCGGAAGTCGCACGGGAGCCACGCTGGAAGACATCGGCGTCACCTTCCCCGGCAACAGGAAATTCGATGACATTCCCGGAAAACTCTGGGCGCGCGAGCGCTGGTACCCGACGGAATACTGGAAGGAAACCGACTCCCTCTGGAGTGGTCACGTCGAAGTGCAGCCGCTGCAGAAAGCCGCGAGCGCCGAGCCTCAATAGCGGTTCGCTCTCCACGTGACGTGGAGCCGCCCGAGCGCCCCTGCAGGGGACACATGCATCGCGCAGCGTGCTCTTCGTAGGAGCGCGCTTGCGCGCGATGGCGTCATTTCTGTGTGAAGCGAGGAGCGCACCCCTGCATGGCGCCATCGCGCGCGAGCGCGCTCCTACACGACGCTTGTGCGCTCAGTAGCCGGTAAACGGATCCGCCGAATTGATGTCGTCGCCGCCACCGAGCTTGTCGCTGCCTTCGGACAGCCGGATACGGAGCGAGAGGCCATCGCGCGAGTCGGCGGAGCGCAGCGCTTCCTCGAGATCGATCTTGCCGTCCTTGTAGAGACGGAACAGGGACTGGTCGAAACTCTGCATGCCCTCTTCGAGACTTTTCTCCATCGCTTCCTTGACCTCGTGCACCTGACCGCGGCGGATGAGGTCGCGGATCATCGGTGTGTTGATCAGCACTTCGGTCGCGGGCCGCCGCTTGCCGTCCGGGCCCTTGACCAGGCGCAGCGAAATGACGGCTTTCAGATTCAGCGAGAGGTTCATCAGGATGTTCTTGTGCGCATTCTCGGGGAAGAAGTTGAGGATGCGCTCGAGCGTCTGGTCGGCATTGTTGGAATGCAGCGTCGCCAGGCAGATGTGGCCGGTCTCGGCGAAAGCGATGGCGGATTCCATGGTGGTCGCGTCGAGGATTTCGCCGATCAGGATCACGTCGGGCGCCTCGCGCATGGCGTTCTTCAGCGCCGCGTGGAATGCGTGCGTATCAAGACCGACTTCACGCTGGTTGACGATCGATTTCTTGTGCCGATGCAGGTATTCGATCGGGTCCTCGATGGTGAGGATGTGCCCGGTCGACGCGGAGTTGCGGTGATCGATCATCGAGGCCAATGCAGTCGACTTGCCCGAGCCGGTTGAACCGACCACGAGAATCAGTCCGCGCGGCTCCATGATCAGTTCCTTGAGAATCGGCGGCAGCCTTAAATCCTCGATCGATGGAATCTCGCTCTTGATCGCGCGGATCACCATGCCGACTTCGCCGCGCTGCTTGAACACATTGACGCGGAAGCGGCCCGCATCCTTGACTGCGATGGCCATGTTCATTTCAAGATCGCGCTCGAAGGCGGGCACCTGGCCTTCATCCATCAGCGAATAGGCGATCTTCTTGACCATGCCGGCCGGCAGGCCCGTACTGCCGAGCGGATAGAGTTTGCCCTCGACCTTGATGTAGACCGGGGCGCCGGTGGTCAGGAACATGTCGGACGCGCCCTTGTCCGCCATCAGCTTCAGAAAATAACCGATGTCCATGCGGAATCCTCGACGAAAAAGGGCCAGGCGGGTGCGCCATCCGATGCAGTGAACATACCAGAGCGCTCCTGTTTCGGAAGCAAGGTACAGGCCAGAGCTTGCGCCGTGCGCCCGCGCCGTTCTCTTGCTGTTTCCCGCCAAGTCCAGACGATGTTTTCGCGGTTGCCGGACGTTTCCAATCGGAGTAGGTTCAGGGCTGCAGTGCCCGCTCATGCGTCCTGCGCCAGCGAGTCAAGAATGATCATTCAAGCCCGCCCCTGCACTGTTCCGCGCCTCGCGACGAGGCCGGCCGCAGTTGGCAGTTGTCCGCGGCGCTTGAGCCTTGCCACCCCTTATTTTGTGCATCCCCGCGAGCCTGGTGCTCGCGGACGAGGCCAGCCGACGACGGAGGTAGCCTATGTTTGAAGGTAAGCAGCAAGAAGTCGAAGCCAAGATGGAGTCCGATTCCGAGTTCCGGCAGCTCTACAACCGGCACCAGGAACTCGACCGGCAGGTTCTCGATGCCGAACTCGGGGTTCTTCCGATGGACGACATGAAGCTGCACGAGCTCAAGAAAGAAAAATTGTGGGCAAAAGACCGATTGACCCAGTTGTGGGTCGAGACATAGCCGGCATAGCCGACTGCATCGCGTTTTCACGCCGATGACCGACAACGGGCCCGCGACGGGCCCGTTGCATTTGCGCTGCCTGCTTGTGCTGGAAATGACTTTTTTTCGCGGGCACATCCGCGGGGAGCGCCGCTGCATCGTCCTCGCGCTGCTGCTGCTGGTGATCGGCATCGCGCTGCCGTCCGCGTCGACGGCTGCGTGCGCTTACGTGCCGGACCATTTCGAATTGCGGCCTGCCGGCGAAGAGCGATGGCAGGTCCTGGCTTCGCGCCTGGTGCTGCCCTCGCGACTGCGCGTGACCGACACCGAAGTCCGTTTCTGGCTGCCCCCCACGCCCGCAGCGTGCTGGCTGACCATCGAGCGTGCTTCGTTGATCGGGCTGGCCGTCTCGATCGACGGCGGTCCGGAGCAGCAATTCAGTTTCCTGCGTCCGGGGGCGGCCGAGGCGTTCTCGACCGCATCGTTCGTGATGCCGCTGCCCGCCAGTGCCGGCCCGACCGTGGTATCCCTGCAGGTCAGGAAGCTCGGCGTTTTCAGTCCCCAGATCGACCGTGTCAACACCGCGGAGCTGTTGCACCGAGAGCGACGAACGCAGTCCGTACACGTCATCTCGGTGGTAGTACCCGGCATGATGCTGCTGCTGGTCGGCCTGTTCTGGTTCAAGTTGCGCGATCGTGCGCTGGCGGCCTATATCGCCTTCGCGCTCACGCTCGTGCTGATCACATCCAGTCTCGACGGCACCCTCTACACCGTTCCGGTGCTCCGCAATCTTGCAGCGCTGAACGTGATGGCGCACATCCTGCTGCTGAGCCTGTTCGGGCTTGCGGCGGTCGTCTTCTTCCGTGCCTTCCTGGCGCCGCTCGATTCGAGCGCGCGTCGATGGCTGCTGCTGCTCACAACCTGGTTCGCCCTGACCGGGACATCGTCGCTGGTCTGGTATCCACCCTTCAGCGGCTGGGTGCAGCACGTCGGCACCGCTGGAGTGACGGTCATGGCGCCCCTGCTGCTGTGGCAGGCATGGCGTTGCCATCGGGCGGGCAACCCCTCCGCGATCTACTTCCTGGTCGGCTGGAGCTTGCCGCTGCTGGCGATTCCAGTGCGCCTGCTGGGGGAATACGGCGTCATCGAGAACACGTTCTGGATTCGCTACGCGCCTCGTGTTGCGTTCCTGTTCGAGGCACTGGTATTCGGATTGGGCCTCGCTGACCGGGCGCTGCGACTGCGCATCGAGCGTGACCGCGCGGATCAGGCGCGGCTGCATACGGAAGTGACGCTTGCCAGTTTTCGCCAGCTCGCGCATGCGGATGCCCTGACCGGCGCCGCATCAAGGCGTGCGCTTGATGCCGAACTCGAGCGCTGGAACGAGGCGGCAATCGCCGGCTGCGTGCTGTTTGCGGATCTCGATCACTTCAAGTCGTTCAACGATCGCTACGGACATGCCAGCGGCGATGAAGCCCTGCGCGCCATTGCCTGCCAGTTGCGCGAAGCGCTCCCCGCCGGCGCGATGCTCGCCCGCTACGGCGGGGAGGAATTCGTCGCGCTGCTGTCGGGCGCAACGCGCGTGGAAGCGATACGCGTGGCGGAGGCCGCACGACAAGCTGTAGAAGCGACCACCGCCGCAAATGGACCCCGTGCGATCACGATCAGCATCGGTACGGCCGAACGCCGCGCCGCCGAGCCAATGGCCGAAACGCTGGCACGATCCGATGCTGCGCTTTACCGCGCCAAGGCCGCAGGCCGCAATCGCGTACACGAGGGCTGAGCGCAGTAGTTGGCGCATCAGTGCGCCCTGGAATGCCCATTGCGCGCCACAAAATTTGCCGGTGGCGGTACCTCGCGCACGGCGGAACTGCAATGGCAGCCCCGCTCACAGGGCGGGTCGGAACCGCACCGCTATCATGTGGCACCGATCCGTTGACGGCAGTGGAGCTCCGATGGCACGCGTTGATACGACAGCAGGTGTGGTTGCGGAAAGTGTGCTGGATCTGATCGGCAACACGCCGATGGTGCGCGCACGGCGACTCGATACCGGCCCGTGCGAGCTGTACTTCAAGCTTGAGAACCAGAACCCCGGCGGCTCGATCAAGGACCGCATCGGACTCTCGATGATCGACGCGGCGGAAGCGCGCGGCGACATCAAGCGCGGCGGAACCCTGGTCGAAGGCACCGCGGGCAACACCGGTATCGGCCTGGCGCTGGTTGCCCAGCAACGCGGCTACAAGCTCATTCTGGTGGTGCCGGACAAGATGAGCCGCGAGAAGATCTTCAATCTCAAGGCCATGGGCGCCGAAGTAGTGCTGACGCGCTCGGACGTCGCCAAGGGCCATCCGCAGTACTACCAGGACCTCGCCGCGCAGATCGCGCGCGACACACCGGGGGCCTACTTCATCAACCAGTTCGGCAACCCCGACAATCCACGCGCGCACTACGAGAGCACCGGTCCGGAGATTCTCGCGCAGATGAACGGGCACGTCGACGCGATCGTGTTCGGCTGCGGCAGTTCCGGCACCATGACCGGGCTCTCGCGCTTTCTGGCCGAGTCCTCGCCCGCGACCGAGTTGATCCTGGCGGATCCTGTGGGATCGATCCTCACGCAGTACATCAACGAAGGCACGCTCTCCACCAAGAGTGCGTCGTGGCTGGTGGAAGGTATCGGCGAGGATTTCCTGCCTGATATTGCCGACTTCTCGCGCGTGAAGAAAGCCTATGCGATTACCGATCGCGAGAGCTTCCTCACCGGCCGCGCGCTGTTGGAAGCCGAGGGCATTCTTGGCGGTTCCTCGACCGGCACTCTGCTTGCCGCTGCACTGCGCTATTGCCGCGAGCAGACGGAATGCAAACGCGTGGTCGTGTTCGTCTGCGACACCGGCAACAAATACCTGTCCAAGATGTACAACGATTACTGGATGCTCGACCAGGGCTTTCTTGATCGCGAACCGAGCAACGATCTTCGCGACCTGGTGCTCCGCCCCTACGCGCAACGCGACACGGTGGTGATCGGGCCGAAGGATCTGCTCGTCACCGCCTACCAGCGCATGAAGCTCTACGACGTCTCGCAGCTGCCGGTGCTGGAGGAAGACCGCATCGTGGGCATCGTCGACGAGTCCGATGTGCTGTTGCACGTGTATGGCGACGAATCGCGCTTCAACGATCCGGTCGCGACCGCGATGGTGAGCAATCTCGAGATGCTCGACGTGACATCTTCGATGGAGTCGCTTTTGCCAGTGTTCGACAAGGGCCACGTCGCGATCGTGATGGAGGGCGAAAAATTCGTGGGCCTCGTCACGCGCATTGACCTTCTGAACTTCCTGCGGCGTCGCGCCGCCTGAGCGCGGGCCCTGGCCGTGACTGATCGCTTCGAGGTAGGGGACCGGTTTCCCGACGTCGCCGTGCAACAGGGCGACACCACGCAGGCGCTCTACAACGCGGCCAAGGGAGAGTGCTGGCTGCTGGGTTGGAGCGCGGATCCCGACAACCTGGCCATGCAGCGATCCGCCGCGAATGCGCTGGGAGCGGGGTTCCTGCATCTGCGCAGGGCAGAGGAGGAGGGCGAAGCACTCCAGGGCGATGTGCGCGTGCCTGCGCCGCTGTATCAGCGCGTGACAGGTGCGAGTGCGGAAGACTCCGGCGTATTGCTGCTCGAGCCGTCGATGCGTGTTCTGGCGCGCGTCGAGGCAAGCGACGCGGGTACAGATCCCGCGGCCCTGGAAGCGCGCCTGCAACGGGCGCTGGATGCAGCCGGTGTCGCTACCCGGCGCGCGCCGTCGGGAGATCCTGCATCGGCGTCCGTCCAGGGTTCGTCCGTTGCAGGAGGAGTGAGGGCGGCGGGCCAGCCCGCTACCGGGTCGCGCGGCTCGACGGCGCCGGTACTGATCGTGCCCCGCGTGCTGGAGCCCGATCTCGTCGCACGCGTGCTCACGTGGTTCCGCGGCGGTGGCGAAGGTCGCGACTCCGGCGTGCTGGTGCACGACAAGGGCGTGCAGCAGTTCCGGCTTGATCCCGCGGTCAAGATGCGCCGCGAAGCCCATCTCGACGACGCTGAACTTGAAGGCGCCGTGCACGAGCGCATCATGCGCCGCGCGTTGCCGGAGATGGCGCGCGCATTCGCCTTCGAGGTGCGCCAGCGCGAAGCCTTCAAGGTGTTGCGCTATGCCGCAAGCGACGCCGGCGGCTACTTCCGGGCGCACCGCGACAACGACGCGCGTGATGTCGCGCATCGTCGCTTCGCGATGACACTGAACCTCAACAGCGGTGAGTACGAAGGCGGTCAGCTTCGATTCCCGGAATTCGGCACGCGCACATACGAAGCCCCGACCGGCGGCGCGCTGCTGTTCTCCTGCTCACTGCTGCACGAAGTCACCGACCTCACCGCCGGCACCCGCTACGCCATGACCACCTTCTTTTTCTAGAGTCCCGAGCTCCCTGGCTCGGCCTCGTGTGCATTTCTGATCGGGCTATTTGCAGCGGGCGCTCTCGGTCCAGGTCGCTTGCGAGAAACTCTTTACGACTCGTCTCGAAGCCCATCCGGAGCGGCGAGGCCAGCCAGCCATTCGGTTGCGGCGTGGATTTCGGGTTCGAGGGTGGTCTCGATCCTGCGGAGCTCGGCTTCGCGCACCAGCGGGTCGAATTTCTGGCGGGTGTCCTTCGTGTAGGTGGTGAGCAACGTACTTGATGGGCGCGTGTCGGGCGTGCTGTCTCCGTCGCCCAGTTCCAGATGATGGGCAATGTCCGGAAGTTGGGATGCGGAATCGTTGATGAGGCGTTCTCCGTCGACGACGCGTACACGCGCTGCGGTCGCGGGATCGGCGGCGAGGCGCGCGAAGCGATCGGTGTCGACGCGCCAGTTGAGCGCGATGCACTGCGCAGCGTCGAGTTGCCACAGTCGCAGCGATGTATCACCGATGCATTGATGCCAGGTGGCGAGCCGCGGCAGTGCATCGGCGCGCGCTTGCGCACGCAGCGCGGGATCACGCAGATACACCGCCAGATAGCGCTGGAGCGGCAGCGTGATCAGCACTGCGCGATCTTCGGTTCGAGTGTGCAACAGCCGGGGCGCTAGCAGCGCCGCGGTACTGGTGGCCTTGATGACCGCGCGATCCGCGGGATCGAATCCGCGCATCAGCAAATCGGTGGTGGCGGCGAGCAGGGCGTCGATGGTCTCCGGCGCGTGCCGGGCCAGAGGTGCATCGCGCTCCATCTCGGCGGCGGCGAGTGCGAGCAGCGACAGCGGCTCGCGCAATCCGAGCACGCTGGGCAGGGTGTCGAGCAGCCGGCTCAGCAAGGTGGAGCCGCAATGGCCGACGTGGAAGATCCAGCGACCTGGCTTGCATGGCGAGGGTTCCCTCTCGCGCCATTCGCGATGCGCGGACAGGACCTCGTCGAGTGGGATCTGCCAACCACCGATGCGGCGTCCCTCGAGCGCGCGCTCGTCAAGAAACGGTGCCGAAAAGAAATCACGATCGACTTCGAGCACGTCCATGCACCGCGCATCGAGATCGAGGCGGTAGGGGTAACGGGTCGGATCGTCGAACAGGTTGGGCATTTTCGTCGCTGCAGGATTGCACAAGGCCAACGTGTGGCTCGGGACAATGTTCACCTTGACTGGGGTCAGGGTGCAGTCGGAGGTGCCGAGTCTGCCAGTGTTGGGCAGCGGAAGGTGCTCCCATCTGAGAGCACCTTCCGCTGTACCGGCGGCACCGCTTTCGGCAGTCCCGCGGCTTCCACACTCCGGGGTGATATCACTTCCATCGTGACGTGGGGACCTCCGCGCTGTTGTAGGAGCGTGCTTGCGCGCGATGGCGTCATGCCAGGGCGTGCCGCTCGCTCCGTTCCAACATGGCGCCATCGCGCGCGAGCGCGCTCCTACACCGGGTTGGTACGGGCGCGGTGGCGTCGATGGCGACGGGCCGGCACAATGGCCGACTCGCTGCAGCCATGGTTTTTCAATGAGCGATCCATCAGGTAAAGCCCAAGGGCTTGGCACGCGTGCGATCCACGCCGGCCAGAGCCCGGACCCTTCGACCGGCGCGATCATGACGCCGATCTACCAGACCTCGACCTACGTGCAGTCGAGTCCGGGCGAACACCAGGGTTTCGAGTACTCGCGCTCGCACAATCCGACGCGCTTCGCGTGGGAACGCTGCATCGCCGATCTGGAAGGCGGCACGCGCGGGTTCGCGTTTGCATCGGGACTCGCGGCCACCGCCACCGTGCTCGACCTGCTGCCCACGGGCAGCCACGTGGTGGTGATGGACGATGTCTACGGCGGCACGTTCCGGCTGTTCGAACGCGTCAGGCGCCAGAGTGCGGGACTCGATTTCACCTTTGTTGATCTAGACGATGCCGCTGCGCTGGCCGCGGCCGTCAAGCCCAATACGCGCCTGATCTGGGCAGAGACGCCCACCAACCCCATGCTGAAACTGATCGACCTGGACAGGCTCGGACGCTTTGCGCGCGAGCGCGGCATCTGGCTGGCGGTCGACAACACTTTTGCTTCGCCCATCGTGCAGCGACCGCTTGAATACGGCGCGCACATGGTCATGCATTCGGCCACGAAATATCTCAACGGCCATTCCGACATGGTCGGTGGCGTGCTGGTGGTCGGCGATGATTCCGAGCTCGCCGGGCGCATGGAGTTTCTGCAGAACGCGGTCGGGGCGGTGCAGGGACCGTTTGATTCGTTTCTCGCCCTGCGCGGCATCAAGACGCTGCACCTGCGCATGCGCGCGCACTGCGCGGCAGCGCTGGAGCTGGCCACCTGGCTCGAAACGCATCCACAGGTCGAGCGCGTGATCTATCCGGGGCTGGCCTCGCATCCGCAGCAGGCGCTGGCTGCGCGCCAGATGGACGGATTTGGAGGCATCGTCAGCGTTGTCATCAAGGGCGGCTTGCCCGAGACGCGGCGCATGATGGAAGCGTGTGAGTTGTTCGGGCTGGCGGAGTCGCTCGGTGGGGTCGAGAGCCTCATCAACCACCCCGCGATCATGACGCACGCCTCCGTGCCTGCCGAGACGCGGGCGAAACTCGGCATCTCCGACAATCTGGTTCGGCTCTCGGTGGGTGTGGAAGACGTCGAGGATCTGCGCCGCGAACTCGACGGCGCCCTGCGGGCCGCTGCATGAATTCGGAGCGCCCGGTGCTGCTGTTCGACCTGGACGGTACGCTTATCGATTCCTTTCAGGGCATCGTGCGCTGCATCGAGCATGCGTTCGACCAGCTCGGGGAGGCGCCACCCGCGCCGGAGGCGCTGCGCGACTGGATCGGGCCACCGCTGCGCGTGAGCTTCGGCAGCTGGTTCGGCGATCCGGTGGACGCGCGCATTGAGACGGCGGTTGCGCACTATCGCACGCGCTTCGACTGCGTCGGCTGGCAGGAGCACACGATCTACCCTGGAATTGCGGAGGCCGTCGCGGAACTCGCAGCTGCGGGGCATCGCATGGCGGTGGTCACCGCCAAGAACGAGCTGCACGCGCAGCGCATCGTCGAAAGCCTGCCCTTCTCGCGCCATTTCGAGGACGTGATCGGCGCGACGCTCGATGCCTCGCGCAGCGACAAGACGGAACTGATCGCCGAAGCGCTGGTGCGACTCAACGTGCCGCCTTCGGCGTGCACGATGCTGGGCGATCGACGCTTTGATATCGCGGGCGCGCGCGACCATGGCATGCATTCTGTCGGCGTGCTCTGGGGCTTCGGCACGCGTGAGGAACTTGAGCGCGCCGGCGCCGATGCGCTGGTGGCAGCACCGGCCAATCTTCCCTCCGCTTTCGCCTGAGGGATTGACGCGAGTCGCGGCAGGAGCGACGCGGTCGTGGATTCTGCGCTCCGCACATCCATGCCGCCATCGCGCGTCAACGCGCTCCTACACGAGGCTTGAACATCGCGCGTCGCCCGAAATTTTTGCAGGAGCGCGCTTGCGCGCGATGGCGTCATGTTGGCGTGGGTCTTACGCTCCGCTTGCGAATGCCGCCATCGCGCGTCAACGCGCTCCTACACGAGGTGAGCACATCGTGCGTCAACGCGCCTTTGGCACGAGGCCCATGCATCGGGCGGACGGCATGGCGCTCCGGCTGTCATGGCAGCGACCTACAATGACCGCTGACCCTGCGGGAACTACGCGATGACCGAACCGGCCCGCCGCACCAAGATCATTGCAACGCTTGGCCCTGCCACGGACGCTCCCGGCGTGCTGGAGGCGCTGGTGCGCGCCGGAGTGGACGTGGTTCGACTGAATTTCTCGCACGGCGACCATGCGGCGCAGGCCGCGCGCGCCCAGGCTGTGCGCTCGATGGCCGCGAGCCTCGGGCGCGAGGTCGGCATCCTTGCCGACCTGCAGGGTCCGAAGATCCGTATCGAGCGTTTTGCCACAGGCCGCGTGGTCCTGAAGGAAGGCGATCCGTTCACGCTCATCGCGTCGACCGCGGCGCCACCGGGCGACCACACGCAGGTGGGCGTCAGTTATCTCGGACTCGTCGACGACGTACGCGCCGGCGACATGCTGCTGTTGGACGACGGACTGATGCAGCTCGAGGTCCACCGCATCGATGGCGCGCGCATCGAGACGCGCGTGGTCACCGACGGAGAACTGTCGGACCGCAAGGGCCTCAACCGTCTCGGCGGCGGGTTGTCTCTGGGTGCGCTGACCGACAAGGATCGCGCCGACATCAAGGCGGCCGCTGCCATCGGCGTCGATTTCCTGGCGGTGTCGTTTTGCCGGGACGCGTCCGACATCGAGCAGGCGCGCTCGCTGGCGCTTGCGGCGGGCCTGCGTGCCGGCATCGTCGCCAAGATCGAACGCGCGGAGTCCATCGTGAATCTCGATGCCATCATCCGCGCCAGCGATGCGGTGATGGTGGCCCGCGGCGATCTCGGTGTCGAAATTGGCGATGCCGAGCTGCCGGGCCTGCAGAAAAAGATCATCCGCGAGTCACTGGCCCGCGGGCGCATGGTCATCACCGCCACGCAGATGCTGCAGTCGATGGTGTCCTCGCCCATTCCCACGCGCGCCGAAGTGCTCGATGTCGCCAATGCCGTGATCGACGGCACCGATGCAGTGATGCTGTCGCAGGAGTCCGCCGCCGGCGCCTATCCGCTCAAGGCGGTGGAGGCCATGGTGCGCATCTGTCGCGGCGCCGAGCGCCAGTTCGACGCGGACACCGACTTCGAGGCCGAGCCGCGCGATCTTGAGCGCGTGGACCAGGCCATCGCGATGGCCGGCATGTTCATCGCGGAGCACATCCAGGTTCGGGCCATCCTGGCGTTGACCGAATCCGGCAACACGGCGCGATGGCTGTCCCGCTATCGCTCACCGGTGCCGATCTTCGGACTGTCGCGACACGAACATGCGCGTCGCTGGATGGCGCTCATGCGCGACGTCTATCCGGTTGCCTACGACTCCCGCGGCAAGACCTCGGGCCAGGCCGCACGCGAGTCGATCCGGATGCTGCACGCGCGTGGCGACCTGGCTGCCGGCGATCGCGTGCTGTTCACCAGCGGTGACACCATGGAACAGCGCGGCGCGACCAACACGCTGCGCTTCCTGCAGGTCGGGGCCGCCGGGGAAGCCGAGGGGCTCGACACGCTGTAGGGTCCCCAAGTGCGTCTGCACTAGAATCGCGGCTCGCAGACACCGGAAAGGAAGTGACCATGAGCATCGAGCAGATCATCGAGACCGCACAGGCCATGGTTGCGCCCGGCAAGGGCATCATCGCCATCGACGAGTCGACCGGAACGATCCAGAAGCGCTTCGACAGCGTCGGCATCGAGTGCACCGAGGCGAACAGGCGCGCCTATCGCGAAATGTTGCTGACCACGCCCGACCTGTCGGACCACATTTCCGGCGCGATCCTGTACGACGAGACACTGCGCCAGTCGAGCCGCACCGGCCGTCGTTTCACCGAAATCATGGCCGAGGCCGGCATCCTGCCCGGCATCAAGGTGGACCGGGGCGCGCATCCGCTGGCCGGATTTCCCGACGAGATGGTGACCGAGGGCCTCGATGGCCTGCGCGATCGCCTCCGCGAATATGCCGATCTCGGAGCGCGCTTCGCGAAGTGGCGAGCCGTCATCACCATCGGCGCGGATGCGCCGACCGCCACGTGCATGGAATCGAACGCGCACGCACTGGCGCGCTACGCCGCCCTCTGCCAGGAAGCCGGCATCGTGCCGATGGTCGAGCCCGAGGTGCTGATGGATGGCGAACACGACATCGACACCGCCTACGACGTCACCGAGGCGGTGCTGCGGTCGCTGTTCACGGCGCTCTACGATCACGGCGTGATCCTCGAGGGCACCATCCTCAAGGCGAGCATGGTCCTGCCGGGCAAGTCCTGCCCGGAGCAGGCGGACGTCGACGATGTGGCGGAATACACGCTGCGTTGCCTGCGCGCCTGCGTACCGGCCACCGTTCCCGGCATCGTGTTCCTCTCCGGCGGACAGAGCGACGAGAACGCCACCGCGCACCTCAACGCCATGAACCAGGTCGAGAATCTGCCGTGGCCGCTGTCTTTTTCCTACGGCCGCGCCATGCAGACCGCTGCCTTGACGCACTGGGCCAAGGACATGAACTCCAACTTCGCCGAGGCGCAACGCATGGTCGCGAAACGCGCCCGCGACAACGGTCTCGCAGCGCTAGGGCAGTGGCGCTGACGCGCGCGCTTTGAATCAGCGACCGCCGGGGGAGATCCGGGCCCGCCTTCCATTCGTGGTGCAACTTGAGGAAGGCGAGCAGCGTCGCTGGTGTGGGTGCGGGAACAGCGCCTCGGTGCCCTGGTGCGACGGTTCGAGATCGACCTGCACGGAACGATCGCGCGGATTCTCGATCCAAAAGGCGCGCACCGCCTGGTTGTGCGCCTGTCTGCGTACCGCAGACCCGCCGTTTTGCGACGGCTCCCACTCCCTTGCAGACGATGCTTTCTGATGCGACTCCCCTTCGAACGGTCTCGCGGCTCCGCGATTTTTTCCGCGCGACTGCTGACTGCCGTGGCCGTGCTGGTGCTGGTGATGCTGAGCGCTGCCTGCAGTCGCGACGACGAGCCTCGGCGGGAGCGGGGTGGACGCGGTGGTGGCGGGCAAAAGACTGTCGGCGTCGTGCTGGTCGCGGCCGAGCGCGCTTCCTGGGGAGACGTATTACCGGCCACGGGGACCGCGCAGGCCAACGAGTCCGTGACCCTCACCGCCAATGGCACCGAACGGGCCACGCGCGTGGCCTTCGACGACGGTGACAAAGTCGCAGCGGGCCAGGTTCTTGTCGAACTCGCCAGCAGCGAGGAAAACGCAGGCATCGCCGAGGCGCAGGCTGCCGTCGGCGAGGCCGAACGGCAGGTGCGGCGACTCGAGCCGCTGGCCGAACGCGGCATCGTTGCGCGCGCGGAACTCGAGACCCAGCGCGGCGTGCGCGACGCCGCCCGTGCGCGGGTGGCTTCGGCGCGGGCACGTCTCGGCGACCGGGTGATCCGCGCGCCTTTCGCAGGCGTGTTGGGACTGCGCCGCATCAGCACGGGCGTGGTGCTTGGCCCTGGCGATCCCATCGTGACGCTGGACGATGTGTCCAGCATCAAGCTCGATCTTGCGATTCCCGAGCGCGATCTCGGCCGGGTGCACGCGGGTGAGCAGGTTGCCGCCACCGCGGCGGCATTCCCGGGCGAGCATTTCGGCGGGCAGATCACGGCGGTAGACAGCCGCATCGAACCCGCCTCGAGGACGGCCACGGTGCGCGTGCGCATCGACAACCCCGACGCCCGACTCCGGCCCGGCATGCTGCTGAGCGTGGCGCTGGTGGCCGCGGCTCGCGACGCCGTCGTGGTGCCGGAAATCGCCGTGCAGGGACGCGGCGAAACGCAGTACGTGATGGTGGCCGGTCCTGGAGGCGTCGCGCGTGAGCGTTCGGTTGAAGTCGGCTCCCGACGCGCCGGCATGGTCGAGATTACACAAGGACTCGAGCCTGGCGAGAGAATCGTGACTGATGGTCTGGTCAAGCTTCGAGATGGTGCCCGCATCGAGGAAGTCGACATTCACGGCCAGCCGGTGAAGGCAGCTCTGCGGTCGGCCGCTTCCGGCAAACCAGAAATGAGCGATTGATTCGGTGAGTCTGCTTTTTGGGTTCAATCGGCGGTCACGGCTCGGGATTCGCGTTGTTCAACATGACGCGGGGACTCGGACCCTCACCCCCAGCCCCTCTCCCGGAGGGCGAGGGGAGTTGTCGACGGCGACCGGAAGCATTCTCGCTGTCTCGAAATCCCGGGCAGTGAAGGCCAGGCCGGATTGCCGTCGCATGGAAGCGTGCTTGCCTCAATGCGCAATCCGCTTTCCCCTCACGCCTGCCTGCACCCTGTTTGATTCGCGACAGGCGTGCAACGCGGGATCGAAGGAATGGTGATTTCCGACCTCGCCGTGCGTCGCCCGGTGATGGCGATTGTCGGCAGCCTCATCATCGTCGTGGTCGGCGCGATGGCCTTCGCGCGCTTGCCCCTGCGCGAGATTCCCAGCGTCGATCCGCCCGTGGTTTCGGTACAGACGACCTACGTCGGCGCGAATGCCGGCGTGGTCGAGGCGCGCATCACGCAGCCGCTCGAAGACGCCATCGCGGGGATCGAGGGCATCGAGCTGCTGCAGTCGTCGAGCCAGAACGGTCGCTCGAACATCACGATCGAGTTTTCGATCGGGCGCGACATCGAGAGTGCCGCCAACGACGTGCGCGATGCGGTATCGCGCAATCTCGACAATCTGCCGGAAGAAGCCGAGTCGCCGACGGTGGAGAAGGCGGACGCCGACTCCGAAGTGGTCATGTGGCTCAATCTTGCCGCGCCGTCGATGGACGCACTCGAATTGACCGACTTCGCCGAGCGCCAGATTGTCGATCGACTCTCCAGCATCGAAGGGGTCGCCAACGTGCTCGTGGGTGGCCGGCAACGCTACGCGATGCGCGTGTGGCTCAAACGCGACGAACTGGCTGCTCGCGGGCTCACCGTGGCAGACGTGGCCGCCGCATTGCGACGCGAGAATGTGGAGCTGCCTGCAGGCCGACTGGAGTCCGCCGAACGCGATTTCATCCTGCGGTTGTCGCGCGCCTACCGCAGCGTGGAGGATTTCCAGACGCTTCCCGTCGCGCAGCGCGAGGGTCGGGTGGTGACGCTGTCCGAAGTCGCGGACGTCGAGTTCGGATCGGCGGAGGTCCGCAGCGAATACCGCGGCAATGGCGCGCAACAGCTCGGGCTGGGCCTGGTCAAGACCTCCACTGCGAACTCGCTGGAGGTCGCGCGCGCCGCGCGTACCGAGATGGACGCGATCAACGCCACCCTGCCGGAGGACGTGCGCCTGCTGGTCGCGTTCGATACCACGCAATTCATCGAGGCTGCGCTGGACGAGGTGTACAAGACCTTGCTGGAAGCCACGTTGCTGGTCGTGATCGTGATCTGGCTGTTCCTGGGCAGTTGGCGTGCCGCGCTGGTGCCCGCCGTCACGCTGCCCGTGTCCCTGCTCGGCGCATGCATTGCACTGGCGGCGTTCGGATTCTCGATCAACCTGCTCACGCTGCTGGCAATGGTGCTTTCGATCGGCCTCGTCGTCGACGACGCCATCGTCGTGCTCGAGAACTGCCAGCGGCGTGTGGATCTCGGCGAGCCGCGCCTGCTGGCGGCCTATCGCGGCGCGCGCCAGGTGGCATTTGCCGTGATCGCCACCACGGCGGTACTGGTCGCGGTGTTCCTGCCGATCGCTTTCATGGAAGGAACGCTCGGGCGGCTGTTCCGGGAACTCTCGGTCGCCATCGCCTCCGCCGTCGCGATCTCGGCCTTCGTAGCCCTCAGCCTGAGCCCGATGATGTGCTCGAAACTGCTGGTTCCGCATGAGGCCGAGAGCGGATTGACCTGGCGCGTGGAGCAGGGTCTGGCGTGGATCACCGAACGCTACCGGCGGCTGCTCGAACGGCTGCTCGGGCATCCGCTGGTGTTGATGGCATCGATGGTGCTGGCGCTGGTCGCGGTCGGGTTGCTGGTCGCTTTCCTGCCGAAGGAGTTGACGCCGCCGGAGGATCGAGGCGCTTTCTTCGTGCAGGTGTCGGGTCCCGAAGGCGCGGGCTTCGACTACATGCAGCCGCGCATGGCGGAAGTGGAAGCACGGCTGATGACGTTGGTCGAGAAAGGATCGGTCGCGCGCATGAACATCCGCACGCCGCGTGGACGTGGCGGTTCGACCGAGGACATGAACAGCGGCCAGGCCACCCTGCTGCTGAAGGACTGGGACGAGCGCGACGAGTCCACCGAGGACGTGGTGCAAAGAGCCGGAGCACTGCTGGAAAGTCTGCCCGGAGTGCGCGTGTCGGCGCAGGCGCGCAGCGGACTGGTGCGGAATTTCGGTCCGCCGCTGCAACTCGTGCTGCAGGGTGCGACCTATGACGAGCTGACCGCCTGGCGCGATCGCGTGCTGGTGCGGATGGAGGAAAATCCGGGCCTCGTCGCCGCCGATTCGGATTACAAGGACACGCGACCGCAGCTGCGCGTTGACGTGGACCGCGAACGCGCGGCACAACTCGGCGTCAGCGTGCAGGAAATCGGCTCCGCGCTGGATACGCTGATGACCGGACGCCGCGTCACCACGTACCAGCGCCAAGGCGAAGAGTACGACGTGCTGCTGCAGGCGCGTCGCGATGATCGCCGCGATCCAGTGGATCTCGCCAGCATTGAAGTCCGCGCGCAGAACGGGGACCTGGTTGCGCTGGCGAACCTGGTGACCCTGCGCGAACTCGCGGAACCGGGTTCACTCAATCGCTTCAATCGCGCCCGCGCCATCACCGTGTCCGCGAATCTCGCGCCGGGATACACCCTGGGCGAGGCCATCGCCTGGCTCGGGGAGGAAGCACGCACCGAGCAACCGGGCGCCGCCAACGCCATCGACTGGAAAGGCGAGGCGCGCGAATACCTCAAGACCGGATCCTCAATTGTATTCACGCTGGCACTGGCGCTGCTGGTCGTGTTCCTCGTGCTGGCGGCGCAGTTCGAAAGCTTCGTGCACCCCTTCACCATCATGCTCACGGTGCCGCTGGCCGTGCTGGGCGCCCTGCTCGGGCTGCTGGTGTGCGGACAGAGCCTCAACATCTACAGCCAGATCGGCATCGTCATGCTGATCGGCCTCGCGGCCAAGAACGGCATCCTGATCGTCGAGTTCGCGAACCAGTTGCGTGATGCCGGGCGCGACATACGCGCCGCCGTGGTGGAGGCGGCGACCACGCGGCTGCGCCCGATCCTCATGACCTCCATCGCAACCATGTTCGGCGCGTTGCCGCTGCTGTTCGCCGGCGGCGCCGGTGCTTCGAGCCGCCAGGCAATCGGCGTCACGGTCGTGTTTGGCCTGCTGTTCTCGACCCTGCTCAGCCTGATTGTCATTCCGGTCGTTTACCTGCGTCTCGCCCGCCGCACGGGATCGCCGGAGGCCGTGACGCGGGCGCTCGAAGTCGAGCTTGAGGCGCATCCGCTGCATCACGCCAACCACTGACACCCGCACGCCACGGGGCCTCCGCCCGGCGGAGCATCAATCCGCTTCGTGATTGGCGCGATCCCCCATGACGCGGGGCCCCAACCTCTCTCCCACTGGAGCGGGGAGCGGTTCGCGGCGGCCGGATGCATCTTCTCCCTTCTCCCCGTGGGAGAAGGTGGCGCGCAGCGCCGGATGAGGGTCCGAGGTCGACACAGATCCCGAAAGCGCCTGGTCAATGGCGCTTCCAGCGGATGCCACCCTGGTTGCTGCGCGACAGCGCGCCGATAATGTCGGGGCGGTTGCTCCTGCAAAAGTGACCTTGCCGCGATGCTGTCAAGCCTGCCCACACGTACTGCGCGAAGGGTCCGTGTAAGCTGCGCGCCGTTGCGATGGGCTCGCGACGCTGGGTGACGAACGAGGAAAGTGACTCATGTCGAAACTTCGGATGATCGGTTGCAGCAAGCGCAACGCGCTGCTGCCTGTTGCGCGCGCCATGCTCCTTCTGTGCGCGCTGTTGCTGGTGTGCGCCGCGCATGCGGAGCCAAAAACGCAAGCGCAAGCGCAGGCCCAGGCCCAGGCCCAGCCCTCGAAGAAAGGCATCAGTGCCGCGAGCACCAAGGCGCTTGAATCAACGTCGCGGGTACCGAAATACCGCCTCGACTACAGCGCCGAGTTCCTGCCGGCGCGCAAGGGTGCTCGCGTGACGCTGGCAGTCAAGCCCGACGCGGGCCGCCTCAAGGTTCTGGATTTCCTGATGCCGTCCTCGCGCTATTCCGAGTTGCGGGGCGACGGGCGCATCACGCGCAATGGCGAGCGGGTGGTTTGGGTGGTGCCGCGCGCAGGGGGCCAGCTTTCCTTTTTCCACCTGATCGATCATCGCCGCAAGTCGGGGGCCTACGACGCACGCATCACCCGCGACTGGGTCGTCGTGCGTGGTGATGATCTCTTTCCCGCCGCGGTCACTACGGCGACGCGAGGATCGGATGCGCGCGCGCGACTGCACTTCAAGCTGCCCAAGACCTGGCCCAGCGTGGAGACGCCTTATGTACGTTCGACGCAAGCGGACGGCGGCATGGTCGTCACCAATTCCCGGCGCAATTTCGACCGGCCCACCGGCTGGATCGTGGCCGGTCGCATCGGCACGCGGCGCGACGTCATCGAGGGCACGCGCGTTTCCGTAGCGTCGCCCGTAGGGCAGGGGATGCGCCGACAGGACATTCTCGCGATGGTGAACTGGCATCTGCGGGAGATGGATAGCGCCTTTTCCGGTTTGCCGCGCAAGATCCTGATCGCGGGCGCCGGCGATCCAATGTGGCGCGGGGGCCTGAGCGGGCCACGCTCGCTCTGGATGCACTCCGAGCGCCCGCTGATCAGCGAGAACTCAACGAGTTCGCTGCTGCACGAATTGACCCACGTCATTACCGGAATCACCGGCGCGGATGGCGCTGACTGGATCGCGGAGGGCATCGCCGAGTATTACTCGGTGGAGATCATGCGCCGCGCCGGAACCATTACGCGGGCACGTTTCGAGCGCACCATGAAGTGGATGCGCAAGCGATCGACAGCGGTTACCCGACTCCGCGCGTCGCACTCGACCGGTGCCACAACCGCGCGCGCCGTACTGCTGTTCCGCGACCTGGACCGGGAGATCCGCAAGCGCACCGGCAACAAGAAGCGACTCGATCATGTCGTGCGACTGTTGCGCGACAAGGGCCGCGTGGATATCGCATCGCTGCGCACGGCGTCGCGCGAGGTCATCGGAGGTGATTCGACCACGCTTGCGGTCAGCGAGCTGCTGCGCTGAGGGTGCCGGTCATGCGAGCGCACGACCGGGCAAGCCTGTGCGGATGCACGTCGACACCACGGACTTCGCGCACATGAGCCGCAGCGGCGACGCCAGCCCTCCGGGTCGTCTGCGTTCGATCATCGGGGGTTCGGTGGGCAACCTGGTCGAGTGGTACGACTGGTACGTCTACGCCGCGTTCGCGCTCTATTTCGCGCACAGCTTTTTCCCGCAGGGCGACCGCACCGCGCAACTGCTCAACGTCGCGGCGGTGTTCGCGGTGGGATTCCTGATGCGTCCCGTGGGGGCGTGGCTGCTCGGTCGCTACGCAGACCGCCACGGACGTCGCGCGGCGCTGACGCTCTCGGTGGTGATGATGTGCGGCGGTTCGCTGATGATCGCGTTGACGCCTGGATACTCGAGCATCGGTGTCGCCGCTCCCACCCTGCTGGTTGTCGCACGACTGCTGCAGGGCCTCTCGGTGGGCGGCGAATACGCGGCGTCCGCGACTTATTTGAGCGAACTGGCCGGGCCGCGCCATCGCGGCTTCGTCGCCAGCTTCCAGTACGTGACCTTGATCTCGGGGCAGTTGCTGGCGCTCGCCGTGCTGCTGGTGCTGCAGGCATGGATGAGCGAGTCGGCACTCGATCACTGGGGCTGGCGCATTCCATTCGTGATCGGCGCGCTGTGCGCGGCATACGCGATGTTCCTGCGGCGCGGCATCCTCGAAACCGACTCGTTCAAGAAACAGGACGCGACGCAGCGTCGCGGCTCCATTCGCGTGCTTCTGGGCTACCCGCGTGAGCTGGCGATCGTGCTCGGCCTGACCATGGGCGGATCGCTCGCGTTCTATACCTTCACGACCTATGTGCAGAAATTCCTGGTGAACACGGCGGGCTGGAGCAAGGCGTCGGCGACGCAGCTCGCGACCGCCACGCTGGTGGGATTCATGCTGATGCAACCGGTCTTCGGAGCCTTGTCGGACCGCTTCGGGCGGCGCCCGCAACTGATCGTGTTCGGCGTTCTGGGAACCCTGGGTACGGTGCCCCTGATGCACGCGCTTGCCGGCGCGCGAAGCTTTGGCGATGCATTTCTGCTGGTCATGGCCGCGTTCGCCGTGCTGAGTTGCTACACCTCCATCGGAGGATTGTTCAAGGCGGAACTCTTTCCCGCACCGGTGCGCGCACTGGGGGTCGGACTGCCTTACGCCGTCGGCGTTTCGGTGTTCGGCGGCACCGCGGAGTACGTCGCGCTGTGGCTGAAATCCATCGGTCACGAGCCCTGGTTCTACTACTACGTCAGCGCCTGCATGGCGGTGGCACTCACCGCCGCCCTGCTCATGCCCGACCCCCGTACCCACTCCCGCATCCTGTAGGAGCGCGCTGGCGGCATTTGCGCTACCAAGCTGCATCGCGCCATCGCGCGTGAACGCGCTCCTACAAAAGCTCGATACCGTGGACGGCGCGGGTGTTGTGGTCTGCGATCATTTCGCCGCGGGGGTTGGAGGCGGAAGCCGGCCGAAGTCTATGTTGGCGTTGGCGGCGAGCCACGCGAGCGCTGCCCACGCACCTACGTTCTGGTGCAGCGCTGCCGCATCGATCTTGTCGAGTGTGTCGTTGTCAGTGTGGTGATAGTCGAAGTAGTCACT
>JBBQNY010000019.1:0-28598 GCA_038330365.1 Lysobacterales bacterium
AGCAGGATCGCGACGCCGATGCCGATCAGGATGAGGGGCCACCAATCGGCGATCAATGGCGCGAGACCGGGCAGCCAGCCCTGCTTGAGCAGGAGGAAGTACACGCCAAGGATGATGAGGACCCAGGCGCCGACACTTGAATTTGATCGCATGTTTTCTCCGGGAAGTTGAAGACGATAAGGATGCGGCCATGTTGACACGGGCCCACCCGATCCATCGCTCACCCCACCATGGATCGAAGTGATCGCCTCGGGCGCAGACCAGCGCCTGTAGGAGATTCCACCCCGACTTTGTCGGCGCGCTGTCGCGTAGCAAACAGGGTGCGGGCATCGCGGGTTGCATTCGCTGGAAGCGCCATTGACCACGCGCTTTTAGGACCTATGTCGACCTCGGACCCTCATCCGGCGCTGCGCGCCACCTTACGCACCACATCCCTGTGGTGCGCCCTGCGGGCCGCCTTCGGCGTTCGCAGCTGCTCCTGCAGCTGCAGTCTCCCACGGGGAGAAGGGAAGAGCGCAGGGTCGCCGCGAAGCACTCCCCTCTCCCGTGGGAGAGGGGGTGAGGGTGCGAGTCCCCGCGTCATGTTTGAGGCGCCAATCACGTGCCGGAACCCCAGTCTCACTGTAAAAAACGACGCTCAAAATCAATCGCTTATTTCTTGTTTGATGAGAGCGACGCAGTCGCGAAGTCGGCATGCGGGGCAGGACTTTCTATGAAATCTGAACGGTGCGCCTTCGCGCCTGCGGCGCTCCTACAGGGGATTGGTGCGTAGTAGAAGAATGGAGCCCTTCGAGCACTGTGACTTCCGGAGAGTTGCGCTACGGATCAATTTGTTCTACAACTGTAGTACTACTACTGTAGAAGAATGCGATGCCGAAGCGGATTGAAGTGTCCCTGAGCGACCTGCAGCTCGCCGTCATGCGCGTGCTCTGGCAACAGCCGGGCGCCAGCACCGCTGACGTGGTGGAAGCACTCGCGGTGTCGCGCCCGTTGGCGCACACCACCGTAGCCACGCTGCTGACGCGCCTCGAGAAGCGGGGCCTGGTCGCGGTCGTGCGCAATAGCCGGCAATTGCACTACGAGGCCCGGGTCACCGAAGCCCAGGTTCGCCGTTCGATGGTCGCCAGTCTCCTCGGCAGTCTGTTCGATGGCGACGGCGGTGCGTTGCTGGCCCATCTGGTGCGGGAGGACGAAGTGAACGCGGGCGATCTCGAACGCATCGAGACCCTGCTTGAAAACGCGCAGGATGCGGAACGATGAACGCGCTGCTGCTGATGCTGACCTGGCTCGGCACCTATTTCGTCCACAGCTCGGTGATTCTGTCGATGGCGTGGCTCGCACAGCGCCTGCACTGGGTCCGGGGCCGGAGCGCGACCGAATGGATGTGGCGCTGCGCGTTGCTGGCGGGTATCGCGACCGCCTCGGTCTGGGTGTTGATGCCCGTACTGGTCGAAGGATCGGGTGCAAGTGCAATCGGACTTCCCGGTGAAATTCGAGCGCTCTCGCCCGGAACTGTTTCGCTTTCGGCTCCGTTGCCCAGCCCGCAGGCGGTGGAAGCCGCAGTCGGCGAACGCATGCCGCCCACATTCCATCCACTTGCGAATGCAGCCCCACCCGCGACACACGCCAACGAGGAATTCGCTCGCGAGAGCGCCAGGCGCGCGCATCCCGGTATCTGGCAACTCGACGCGCCGGCAAGCTTCGGGAAATCCGCGACCTGGATCGTGCTGATCTGGATGATCGTATCTCTGGTGCGGGTGGCTCTCTCCGGGCGACGGTTCCTGCGGGGACGCCGTCGCGTGGCCGGGCTACTGGCTTGCGCTGATCCCAGAGTGCTGGCCTGCGTGCGTCAGGTCTGCACAGCGCGTGGCCTGCGCGCGCCTCACATCGTCTCTGATCCCGACTCGCGCAGTCCCAGTGCAAACCCCGGGGGCGTACTCGTGCTGCCGCATTGGGTCCTTAAGGAGCGGAACACGTCGAAACTCGAGGCAATGCTTTCGCACGAGATTGGCCACATCGCACGCCACGACCTCAAGTGGCGCTGCGCCTCGATGCTCGTCCGCCAGATTTTCTGGTTCCAGCCCCTCAATCGCCTCGCTGCCGCACGCATCGAGTCGCTTGCAGAGTTCGGCGCCGACGCGTGGGCAGTGGGCGTCACCGGAAATCGTCGGGCTCTGGCCCAATCACTGGCCCAGTGCGTGCGCGCACTCGGCAATCTGCCCCCTGAACTCACTCCCGGCTTTGCCATGGTGGGGCGCGCATCCGTGCTCAATCGGGTTGAGCACATCCTCGAGGAACATCCCATGAAGAAAAATCCCCGTCTCCTGCAATGGCTGCTGCTCGCAGCGGGCAGTATTGCGGTAATCGCGTTGCTGCCCGTGGTCGCGATTTCGCGCGGCACGGATGGACACCGGACCCTGATCGAATCCCTGAGCGCACCCTTCTCCCAAACACGCACGCGCATCACGATTGAAGACGGAGCATTCGACCTAAAGGCCGACCTGCGCGGCGACATCCGCTTCAGTGCCGGCGAGGACGATATCGTCGGAATGGGCAACGACGGCTCGGCGCGGATCGAGCAGAAGATCGACGGCGTCGTGCATCGCATCGACTTCGCGCAGGTAGGCCAACGAGTGACGCGCAGCTATCGCCGCGACGGTCACACCCAGGCGTTCGATGCCCAGGCCCGTGCCTGGCTCGCTGCCGCCATACCAACGCTGCTGCGCGAATCGGCATTTGACGTGGAAGCGCGCATGCAGCGCATCCACCAGCGTCTTGGCTTTGCAGGCGCCGCGCTGGAGATCGACCGTGTGCGCGGCGAATACGCGCGCAGGCGACACGTGGAGGCCATCGCCACGCTCGGTGCCATGGAGCCTGTGGAGCTGCAGCGCATACTCACTCTGGCTTCCCGCATACGTTCGGACTTCGAACGGCGCGAGGCGTTCGTCGCACTTGTCGCAAGGCAGCATTTCCAGCCGGTGCAACAACTGGCCCTGTTGCGACTGGTGGCATCGATGCAGTCCGATTTCGAGCAACGCACGGTGCTCGTCGCGCTCGCGCCGACGCTTTCGGATCAGCCTCGGATTGCTGCCGCCTGGGCTGCAACGCTCGATCAACTCGACAGTGACTTCGAGCGACGGGAGGCACTGGCGGCAGTGGCCGGGCATTCGAGTGTCCCGCCGAGCCTGATCGCAGCCGCATTCGAATCGATGGGCAAGATGCATTCGGACTTCGAAAAGCGATCTGCGCTCGAAAGCTACTCTGGACGATTCCAGGGAAATCCGAGCCTGACGCGCGCATACGCTGCGGTGGTGCGCGGAATGTCCTCGGACTTCGAACGACGCCAGGCGCTGTCGGCCCTGCTTCAGCGACGGAGTGATGTCGCCACGGCCGAGGCGGTGCTGGGAGTGGTCGCGGAGATGCACTCGGACTTCGAAAAGCGCGAAGTACTGGTGCAGCTTGCCACCCATATGCCCGACTCGGCCGAACTCATCGAGAGTTACCGTTCCGTGGCACGCGGGCTTTCCGACTATGAGCGCATGCAGGCCGAGAAGGCGCTGGATCGCTTTGCGGGATAGGTGGGCATGGATGCCGGATCGCTATCGCGCGATCCGGTTTGCCACCCTGGTGAGTGGCCTCGCGTTGTTAGACGTTGAAACGGAAGTGCAGCACGTCACCTTCCTTGACGATGTACTCCTTGCCCTCCAGACGCAGGCGTCCCGCGTCGCGCGCTCCTGCTTCGCCGCGGTATTTCAGGTAGTCGTCGTACGCAATGGTCTCGGCGCGGATGAATCCCTTCTCGAAATCGGTATGGATGACGCCCGCTGCCTGCGGTGCGGTGGATCCCTTGCGGATCGTCCACGCACGCACTTCCTTGGGGCCGACCGTGAAATAGGTCTGCAGACCAAGCAGGCGATAGCCGGCATGGATCACGCGATCCAGGCCGGGCTCATCCAGGCCCATATCGCTCAGGAACACCTCGCGCTCCTCGGCGTCGAGCTGCGTCAGTTCCTCTTCGATGGAAGCGCAGACGGGCACCACTTCCGCGCCCTCGGCGGCGGCATGCTCGCGCACGCGATCGAGGAATGGATTGTTCTCGAATCCGTCTTCGCGCACGTTGGCGATGTACATCACGGGCTTCATCGTCAGCAGGAACAGCTCGCGCAGCAGTATTCGCTCGCCGGCGTCGTATTCGAGCCCGCGTGCAGGGCGACCTTCGTTCAACTCCGCCTGCACGCGCAACAGCACATCCCGACGCGCCGCCGCATCCTTGTCGCCGGTGCGCGCGGTCCGTTCGGCGCGATTGAGCGACTTCTCGACCGATTCGAGATCCGCCAGCGCCAGCTCGGTATCGATGGTCGCGATGTCGGAGATCGGATCGATGCGCCCGGAAACATGCACGACGTCCTCGTTTTCAAAGCAGCGCACCACGTGCGCGATCGCGTCGACCTCACGGATGTGCGCGAGGAACTGGTTGCCGAGTCCCTCGCCTTTCGAGGCGCCGGCGACCAGGCCCGCGATGTCCACGAATTCCATCGTCGTCGGAATCGTCTTCTGCGGATTGGCGATCGCCACCAGTTCACCGAGACGCCGGTCGGGCACTGCCACGATGCCCTTGTTCGGCTCGATGGTGCAGAAGGGATAGTTCGCCGCCTCAATACCCGCCGACGTCAACGCGTTGAAAAGCGTGGACTTGCCTACGTTGGGCAGACCGACGATGCCGCATTGAATTGCCATGGATACGTAATTTCCGGAAATGGATGGAATGCGAAGGTGCGACAGGACGACAGCGCTCGAGACGCCGCTGGCGCTGCTATTCGCGCGCCGTATGCAGGCGCTTCATGGCACCGTTGAAATCGCCCGCGATCGCTGCGGGAAGAACCGACAGCGCGTCCTCGATTGCATGGCCGATCGACTCGAAGTCTTCGCGCGAAGGCCGGCTCAGCACCCAGGGAGTGACGCGATCCTTGTGACCGGGATGTCCGATGCCGAGGCGCAGACGGTGAAAACTCCCGTGCCCGAGCACCTCCATCGTGTCGCGCAATCCATTCTGGCCGCCATGGCCGCCGTCGAACTTGAGCCGCGCCACCCCCGGCGCCAGATCAAGCTCGTCGTGTGCGATCAGCATTTCTTCGGGTTCGATGCGGAAATAGCGCAAGGCCGCAGCAACCGAGAGACCGCTTCGATTCATGAAGGTTGAGGGTTTGAGCAGGCGCACGGACTCGCCGCCGAGCTCGATCTGCGCAGCGCTGCCATGGAGCTTGGCTTCGGGACGCAGAACGACGCCGCCGCCGGCGGCTACGGCGTCGATCCAACGAAAACCCGCGTTGTGCCGTTGCTCCGCATGTTCGGCGCCGGGATTGCCGAAGCCGACGATGAGACGCAGACCCGCCATGAGCGCAAGCGGCCGGCCCCGGTTCTGGGGCCGGCAACTCCCGACCGGCTGTTACGCCTTGTCGTCCTTGTCTGCCGCGTCGTCTGTTTCGTCCTTCGCAGCGCCAGCGGCGGCCTCGGTGCCTTCGACGCCATCGGTCTCCTCGACGACTTCCTCGCGCACTTCGTGCGCCGTGACCACGGCGTGGTCGTGTTCGCGGCCCAGCTTGAGCTCGGCCATCTCCACGCCTTCCGGCAACTTGATGTCGGAGAGATGCACGATGTCATCGGTCTCGAGTCCGGCAAGATCGACCTCGATGAACTCGGGGAGGTTCCGGGGCAGGCAGGAAATCTCGACCTCGTTGAGGTTGTGGCTGATGACCACGGTGCGGGTCTTGCCGGCGGGACTCTCGTCCTCGTTGAGGAAGTGCAGCGGCACACGAACCCGGATCGCCTGGTCAGCCGTGACACGCTGGAAATCCAGGTGCATCAGCATCGCCTTGAAGGGATGTCGCTGCATATCGCGCAGCAGGACCCGCTCCGACTTGCCGTCGATCTCCAGTTCCAGCAGCGACGAGAAGAACCACTCGTTCTCCGCGTAGCGCATGGTCTGCAGCTGGTTCATCTGGATGGACTTGGGCTCGTCCTTGCCGCCATAGACGATGCCCGGGACCTTGCCCGCGCGACGCAGGCGGCGGCTCGCACCCTTCCCTGAGTCGGTGCGGCTTTCGGCCGTGATGTTGTGTTGTTCTGCCATTGACTTGACCTCTGTTGGATGACCGCACTGCGGTCGATGATCCCGGCTTCGCGACCAAAGCCGGGGAAATTCTGGCTGCCTCCCGGTGCTCGCGGAGACGGCCGATGTCTGTTGCCTTCGGTTTCAGGCGTGCTGGCGCATCATTTGCGCTGGTTGAAATCCTGTTGCGTGCAGCACCCGCGCGCCGGCACGCTCAGTCGACGTAGAGGCTGGAAACCGACTGTCCGAACGCAATGCGCCGGATGGTTTCCGCCAGCAACTCCGCAACGCTCAACTGCCGGATCCGCTTGCAGGCACGACCCGCTGCCGTCAGCGGAATTGTGTCCGTCACCACCATCTCGTCGAGTTCCGAACGCTCGATGTTGTCGATCGCCGGGCCCGACAATACGGGATGGGTGCAATAGGCGACCACTTTGCGCGCGCCTTCGGCCTTGAGGGCCGCGGCAGCTGCGCACAGCGTTCCCGCTGTGTCCACGATGTCGTCCACCAGCACGCAGACCTTTCCTTCCACGTCGCCGATGATGTTCATAACCACCGACTCGTTGGCCCGCGGGCGCCGTTTGTCGATGATGGCGAGATCGGCGTCGTCGAGGCGTTTGGCGATGGCACGCGCGCGCACCACACCGCCCACGTCCGGCGACACCACAATCAGGTCATCCGTACCTTGCGTCCGCCAGATATCGGCGAGCAGCAGGGGCGAAGCATAGACGTTGTCGACCGGCACGTCGAAAAAGCCCTGGATCTGTTCCGCGTGCAGGTCCACTGTCAGCACGCGATCGGTTCCCACCGTCGACAGGATCTTCGCCGCGACCTTGGCGGTGATCGGCACCCGCGTCGAACGCGGGCGCCGGTCTTGCCGTGCATAGCCGAAATACGGCAGCACCGCGGTGATCGTCCCTGCCGAAGCACGCTGGAACGCGTCCACCAGCGCCACCAGTTCCATGAAGTTTTCGGCCGTTGGCGCACAGGTGGGCTGCACCACGTAGACCTCCTGTCGACGTACGTTTTCCTCGATTTCCACCTGTACTTCGCCGTCGGAGAACTTTCCGACCTGCGCCTTGCCGAGCGGGAGATTCAACTCCCGGCAGATGGCCTTCGCCAGCGCACGGTTCGCGTTGCCCGAAAAAATCTGGATGCTGTCGGAATCGCTGTTGGAAGGCTGCGCCACGACAATCTCCAGCGGAACACCGCTTGCCAGTGAAACACCGATCGCCGTTGCCGGCTACCTTTCCGGCTTTGCGGCAAGAGCTGCGCGATGGATGCGCGGCCTGGGCCTGCCGATGTCGACGCATGCAACACGCGACATCGCCATCATATTGGCTGGGACGGAAGGATTCGAACCTTCGTATGCGGGAATCAAAATCCCGTGCCTTAACCTGACTTGGCGACGTCCCATTATTTGTGCGGAAGATCGGGCTCCTGCCCGACTTCCGCGAAAACGGCGCGGGCCGAGCCCGCGCACCTTTTCCGCTGCGCCTTGCGGCGCGCGCCGGCACCTCCTGTGCCGGGAGTGCCCGGATGTGACCTCCAGGCAAGACTCCGGGCTCCTGCCCGACTTTGGGTGAATTTTCCGCTAGGCGAAGCGCGAGTCCCTGGTCAATCCGGCCAGAGCCCGGCGCAAGGGCGACTCCGCGACCCCTTTTGCGCTCCAGGCACGCCAGCGATCGGGAACCATGGCGACCAGAGCCAGCGCCGCTTCCTCGCTGGCGCAGTCCATGAAAACAGAGCTCCCGCTACCGGACATGCGCGCCGAACCATGCTGGCCCAACCAGTCGAGCGCCGCGCCTACTTCAGGCTGCAGGGAAACCGCGACCGGTTCGAGGTCGTTGCGGACCGCGTCACCGCCCAGAAAACCGGAAATTGTCACGGGCGCGGAATCCCGTGTCAAACCGGAACTCGAAAACGCCTCCGCCGTCGATACCGACACCCCTGGCCAGACCACCACGAACCATCGTTCCGGAATGTCGAGGGGCGCCAGCTGCTCTCCCACGCCTTCGGCCCATGCGGTGCGGCCCCGCACAAACAGTGGCACGTCGGCACCGAGCTCCAGCGCGAGTTCCAGCAAGCGGGCTTCGCCGAGCGGACAGGACGCCAGAGCGTCGAGCCCATGCAGAACGGTGGCAGCGTCGCTGCTGGCGCCGCCAAGACCTCCACCCAGCGGAATTCGTTTGCGGATGCGAATGTCGACGCCGCGCCCGCCGCCCGATTGCCGCGCGTGCAGCAGCGCCGCCCGGTAGGCGAGATCGCTGTCGCCTGGCACACCGGGCGTCGGAGCCGCCATTCGCACTTCCCGGTCGGCGCGGGGAGTGAGTTCAACCTCGTCGCCCCAGTCGAGCAGCTGAAAAACAGTCTGCAGACGATGCATACCGTCCGGCCGACGACCCAGAACGTGCAGGAACAGATTGATCTTCGCCGGAGCGGGCAGCCGCAGCACCGCGCCGTCGGCCGCGCCCGGAGGCGTCAGGGCAGTTGCCACGTCGAGATCGCAAGCCGCACTTTGTGCGGTGGCCGATCGGCGCGCAGTCGTGTTGCGAGCGCGGGACGCAGGGACTCGTCGTAGTCAACGAATTCGATCGACCAGCCATCAGCCGAAACCAGTTTCGATGGCAGTCCGCCCTCGCGCAGCAGGATCTCGTCTCCCGCACCGGCGCGCAGGCCGAACAGCCAGCGCCGAAGTGCGCTGAATGGCAATCGCCAGCCGGTCTCGCGCAGCAGCAGGGCTTCGGCGTTCGCGCCCTGCACGCCTCCGGCGCGCGTGCCGTGCAGCGTCCAGCCACTGGCGTCGTCGCCGGACAATTTCCAGGTCTGGCCGCTGACCGGCGCGCGCAGCGTGATCTCGGCGCGGTCGGTCGACTGCTGCCATTCGATCCGTGCCGAGCCGCCGTCGCGGCCATCACTGACGGCGATGCGACCGGAAAAGGACCAGGATGAGAGTGCATCGACCGCGCGTTCCCGCTCGGCTTGCGCCGAATCCACAGCCGCTGCGGGCCTTGAGACGGCGCGATTGCCCGCGCATCCGGCAATACCCGACAACAGAATCAGGCACACCGCGAGTTCCCACCGAGGGCGCTGGAATTGAGCGCGAAGCCTCACCGATCCAGGCGCTTTCGGGTTTCGGCCAGCACCTTGTTGTCCGCATCACGCTCCGCGGCTTCCTTCCAGATGCGTCGGGCGCCGGACTCATCGCCGCGCACCCAGAGCAACTCACCGAGATGAGCGCCGACCTCAGGGTCCGGGCGCAAGTCCCACGCACGCTGCAGTTGCACCAGCGCCTCGTCGTTGCGACCCACGCGATACAGCGCCCAGCCCATGCTGTCGACGATCGCCGGTTCGTCCGGTTTGAGCTCCAGCGCGCGCCGGATCAGCTCAAGTGCTTCGTCGTGTTTTTCAGTGCGGTCCGCGAGCGTGTAGCCGAGCGCATTGAGCGCGTCCGGATCGTCGGGATACCGGATGAGCATCTTGCGCAATTCAGTGATCGAATCTTCCACTCGACCAATGGACTCGAGAAATACCGCCCGCCCGTATCCGAGTTGCCGCTGTTCCGGCAGCAGCTGGATGGCGCGGTCGTAAACCGCAAGGACCTCGGTGGGCTTGCCGTCTTCGCGCAGGATCTCGGCTTCGAGCATGTAGCTCTCGGCGAGTTTTTCCGGATCATCGATACCCGCCGCGCGCAGGTCGCGGAGCATGGCAACGGCCTCGGTGCGCTCTCCCAACTTGTTGCGCAACAGGGCGACGCGCATCTGCGAGGCCAGGAAGCGCTCGTCAGTCGCTGCAATCGTCCGGTACCAGCGCAGGGCATCGGCGTCGTTGTCCAGCAGTTCGGCGAGGTTGGCGAGGAGTTCGATGCGCTCCGGCGAGCGGGGCTCCGGCAACTGCTCAAGAGCGGCGTAGACCTCGCGCAGGCGCGCGTCGTCGTTGCTGCGCGCGGCATAGGCGGCGCGTGCGGCCAGCACCGCGTCGTCAACCGGCAGATCGCGCAACATCGCGTCGGCGGCTTTGTGATCACCCGCGGTCGACAGCATCGCGGCATAGTTGAAACGCAGCGCCTGTTTGTCCTCACCGCTGGCGAGCGCACGGTCCATGTCCGCGCGTCCGCCCTTGATGTCTTTCGCCGCGAATCGCAGATGCGCGCGCCAAACGCGGACTTCGGACTCATCCGGCGCTTCCGCGACGGCCGTGTCGGCCAAACGCGAAGCGCGTTCGCGATCCTTGATCTGATCGGCGATCTGGCTCAGGAGCACGAGACCATCGGCGCCACCGTGGCCGGCGCCCGCTGCGAGTGCATCGAGCGTCGCACCGAGATGCTCGCGTGAGCCCGGTGCCAGCAGCACCTGCACCAGCGCGCGACGGTCGTCTTCGCTACCGGCGAGCAGTGGCCGCAAGAAAGTCACTGCGCCTTCCACGTCGCCCTTTGCCAGCGCAACGCCGGCATCGGTACCCTGCAGCGCGCTGCCGGCTTCCGGCGCCAGCTCGCGCCAACGCCGGAGCGAGGCCTCTGCGAGATCGCTGCGCCCTGCCTGCAATGCGATCCGTGCCGCCTGTTCGGCCACCTTCGGATCGGAACTGAGCAACGCGGCGCGTGCGTAGTGCTTGGCGGCGGACTCGACGCGACCGTCCTGCAGCGAGAATTCCGCCGCCATGAGTGCCGTGAACAATTCGCGATCGGTGCCGTCTTCGGGCACCAGCGTTTCGATCGTGCCAGCCTCGTCGTCTGCAGCTCCGTCGCCTTCGGCCATCGCCGCTGCATCGTCAGGGGACTGCTGCGCCGGGTCGATCAAGGCATCGTCGGCGCTTGAGTCGGAATTGCCTTCGTCACTCGCGGTTGCGTCGGTGCTGTGCGTGGCAGATTCCGCCTGTGCAACGCGCCTTGCCGAATCGGACTCGCCGGCAGCAGGACTCGCCGGAGGGGTGAAGACCGGTTGTGTCGTCTCAACCGGCACGCGCTGGATCCGCGCACCTTGCGGCTGCTCGCCAGGCATCGGAGCCTGTTGGGCGGCGAGGCCCGAGCCGATTGCAAGCAGCACTGCCGCGATGGCGATAGACAGGCACGTGTGCAACGGCTTCGACCCGTGGTTCGTCCTGCCCGGAAACGCTGACGCTCGGTTGTTCATGCCCACTCCCACTCGATGTGTCTGCCTGTGCCTTGCAGTGCCGGATGCCCGCTGCGGGCTTCGGAGCAAGGCTCCGGTACGATGACCGGGCTTTGCGGCCCGTATACTCACCCGGCTTCCGACCCCGTTCACAGGGCGTTCGTTCCCGGGGCGCGCGCGACACAGCACCGGGTCGGGGCCCGCATTCTGGCACGACATGACTCTGATCGCCCTCGGCCTCAATCACCAGACGGCTCCTCTCGAGCTTCGCGAGCGCGTGGCGTTTCCGGACGCGGATCTCGGCTCTGCCGTGACTGCACTGCGGGCGGCGGGCGGCATTCGCGAGGCGGCGATTCTCTCCACCTGCAACCGCACCGAACTCTATTGCCATGTCGATCCGGGCGCGGAGATGGCTCCCGGCATCTGGCTGCGCGAGCATCACGCGGCGCTCGCGGGTCGCTTCGAGGAATTTCTGTACCGACATACCGATGCGGCGGCGGTTCGTCATGTCTTCCGGGTCGCCACAGGACTGGACTCGATGGTGCTGGGCGAACCGCAGATCCTGGGTCAGGTCAAGCGCGCCTGGCATGCCGCACGCGACGCGCGCGCGCTCGACTCGACGCTCGACCGGATGTTTCAGCACACCTTTTCCGTGGCAAAACGCGTGCGCACGGAGACGCGTATCGGCGCGCATCCGGTGTCGGTGGCCTTCGCCGCGGTGCGTCTGGTGCGCGAGCAGTTTGCCGACCCGCGCAAGATCACGGCGCTGCTGATCGGCGCCGGCGACACCATCGAACTGGCGGCGCGCCATCTGCGTCAGGAAGGCACGGAGCGGCTGCTGATCGCCAACCGCACCCTCGCGAACGCGCAGCTGCTGGCCTCGACCCTCGACGCGCAGGCGATCGCCCTGGATCAACTGGAACGGCACCTGCACGAGGCGGATCTGGTCATCAGTTCGACCGCGAGCGCCCTGCCCATTCTTTCCCGCGAGGCGGTTTCGCGCGCTCTGGATCATCGCCGCAGCCGTCCCATGCTGCTGATCGATCTGGCAGTGCCGCGCGATATCGCGCCGGACGTCGCAGAGCTCGACGATGCCTATCTCTACACGATCGACGATCTTGGCCGGGTGATCGAAGAGAATCTTTCCTCGCGACGCGAAGCGGCGCAGGCGGCCGAAGCGATTATCGAACTGCAGGTCGAGCGCTTCATGACCTGGCTGCGTGCACTGGGCGGTCTCGGCCCGCTGCGGAGCCTGCGCGCGGAAGGCACCTCGACGCGCGACGAGGTGTTGGCGCAGGCGCAGTCCCAGCTTCGAGCGGGACGCGATCCCGTCCAGGTGCTGCAGTGGCTCGCGCACACGCTGACGGGCCGGCTGCTGCATGCTCCGACGGCGAATCTTCGCGATGCCGCGGCGCAGGGCGACGCGGAGCTGCTGCGGGCCGCGGGGCGGCTGTTTGCTTCCAATGCGGCGCCGCTCAACGAATCCGACGAGCCATGACGCCGTCGATACGGCGCAAGCTGCAGGCACTCGCCGAGCGTCATGAAGAACTGGCCCGGTTGCTGGCGGAACCCGACGCCACCGCGGACGCGCAGCAGTTCGCGGCGCAGTCGCGCGAGTATTCAAAACTGACGGATCTGGTGGGACTTCTCGATCGGCACGATCGCAATGCGGCCGCACTCGAGGAAGCGCACGGCATCGCCAACGGCAACGATCCCGACCTCGGCGGCCTCGCTCGAGAGGAAATCGATGCGCTGGAACGCGAGCGCGTGCAACTCGTCGAGGCGCTCGAAATCCAGCTTGTTCCGGTCGATCCGCGCGACGAGGCCAACGTGTTTCTCGAGGTCCGCGCTGGCACCGGCGGGGACGAGGCGGCTCTTTTCGCCGGCGATCTGCTGCGCATGTATCTGCGCTTCGCCGAGACACAGGGCTGGCAGACGGAGTTGCTCACAAGCAACGCCGGCGATCATGGCGGTTACCGGGAGGCGGTTGCGCGCATCGAGGGTCGCGGCGTCTTCTCCAAGCTCAAGTTCGAGTCGGGCACGCATCGGGTGCAACGTGTTCCGGAGACCGAATCCCAGGGGCGCATCCACACGTCCGCGGCCACGGTTGCGATCCTGCCGGAGCAGGACGACATCGCCGAGATCGAAGTGCGCGACGCGGATCTGCGCGTGGATACGTTCCGTGCGTCCGGAGCTGGCGGTCAGCACGTGAACAAGACCGACTCGGCCATACGTCTGACGCATCTGCCGTCGGGACTCGTGGTCGAATGCCAGGAAGAGCGCAGCCAGCACAAGAACCGCGCTCGAGCGATGTCACTGCTCAAGGCCCGGCTGCTCGATGCCGAGCGCTCCAAGCAGACGCAGGCGCAGGCGGAATCCCGCCGCCTCCAGGTCGGATCAGGTGATCGCAGTCAGCGCATCCGCACCTACAACTTCCCGCAGGGTCGGATTACCGATCACCGCATCAATCTGACCTTGCATGCACTGGACGAGGTACTGGCAGGTGGACTCGATCCGCTGCTCTCGGCACTGACGCGCGAACATCAGGCAGACGCCCTGCGCGCGCTCGGCGACAGCGCATGAGTCGTACGCCGCCGCTCAGGGCCGAGGACTTCCGCCTCGCCAATGCGCAGTCGCAACTGCCGAAGGCGCCCAGGGCCGCGCTTGCCAGCGCCGCGGCGCTGGCCCGCGACTTCCCGCTCGATGACCGTGCGCAGCGCTTGCATGGACTGGCGCTGCTGGCTTGCGGGGATGCGCGCGCGGGCTTCGATGCCCTGACCCGCGCCGTCGCGATCGACACCCGCAGTGCGGCCAACTGGCTGGCACTGGCCGAGCTGTACGGCTCGCTCGGGCAACGCGAGGATCTCCTGGCGAGCGTGCATCGAGCCGCCGACGTCGCGCCACGGGATGCAGAACTCTGGCTGCGGATCGCGGCGCTCGCCCGCGCTGCCCGCGATGTCGATCTGGATCGGCGCGCGCTCGCGTCCGTCATCGATGCGCAACCGGGAAACGTTCGAGCCCGCCTCGATCTCGCCAGCATTGAGCTCGACCAGGGTTTGCTCGCAGATGCAGAACGAACGGCACGCGCTGCGGTCGCTGCCGATTCCGACAGCGCGGACGCCCACTTCGTGCTGGGCACCGTGCTCGGTGCACAGTCGCGCCATGTCGAGGCCATCACCGCCTACCGCCGCGCCGTGGAATGCACGCCGCTGCATCTCCGGGCCTGGTTCAATCTTGGCGCCGCGCTCGACGAGGCGCGCGACTATGCCGGCGCCGCCCGCGCTTTCACGCGCGTGCTTGATATCGACTCCGAACAGCACGCCGCTCGGGCGCACCTGCTCTTTCTCAATCGCCGGCTGGCGAAGTGGGGCAGCCTCGATGCACTGTCGTCGCGCGTCCGCAAGGCGGTGCGCGAGGGCGAAGCTGGAGTCGAGCCCTTTGCATTTCTGTCGGAGCCCGCGAGCGGCGCCGAACAACTGGCCTGTGCGCGGCTGCGCTCACTGGCTGCGATGGCGGAAGTGGAAGCCGACGGCCTGCCCGCCGACACGGCGGTGCCGCAGGGCGCCGTGCGGGTCGGCTTCGTCTCGTCCGGGTTCAATCAGCATCCCACCGCTGCACTGATCGTCGAGCTGATCGAGCAACTGCGCGAGACTCCGATCATCACCCTGGGTTTCGCCACCACCGCCGACGACGGGGGCGACCTGCGCCGGCGGTTGCGGCAGTCCTTCCACGAATTCCACGACGTTTCCGGATTGTCCATGCCGGCGCTGGCCCGGAAACTGCGCGCCAGTGGCGCCGAAATCCTCATCGACCTCAGAGGACACGGTGGCGGATCGGTGACGCCGGCCTTCGCCCTGCGTCCCGCGCCGGTGCAGGTGAACTGGCTTGCCTACCCCGGCACCTCGGGGGCTCCCTTCATCGACTATATGGTGGCCGACCGCTTCGTCGCACCGTCGGAGCACCGCGAAGATTTCAGCGAGTGCATCGCGTCGATGCCCTATTGCTTTCAGCCCTCCGACAGCACGCGCGTAATCGAGGATCCGCCGTCCCGATCTGAATGCGGACTGCCGCAAGCAGGGCCGGTGTTTGCCAGTTTCAACAACGGCTACAAGATCGGTCCCGATCCGTTCGCTGCCTGGATGGAGATTCTTGGCGGCGTCGACGACAGCGTACTGTGGCTGCTGGATGCGCAGGAGTCGGGCTTCGCCGCGCGACTCGGGCAGCAGGCCAAAGCCGCAGGCATCGATCCGGAGCGATTGAGGTTCATGCACAAGTTGCCGCACGCGGAGTATCTCGCACGCTACAGGCATGTGGATCTCTTTCTCGACACGTGGCCCTACAACGCGCACACCACTGCGAGCGACGCACTCTGGTCGGGCTGTCCGCTGCTCACATGGCCCGGCGATACATTCGCCAGTCGCGTCGCGGGCTCGCTGCTGCGCACCCTCGGCCTGCGCGATCTGCTGGTGGAATCGAGGGTGGAATATGTCGCGCGGGCCATCGAATTCGGTTCCGACGCGGAACGGCTCGTGGCATTGCGCGGCGACATTGCGCGGCGCCGTCGCATCGCGCCCTTGTTCGACATGCAGCGTTTCGCGCGCGATTTCGCCATGCTGCTTGGCCACATGTCGGAACGGCACCGCTCGGGGCAGCCTCCCGAGTGCTTCGCGCTTGATGGCGGCGGCCGCATCATCCACTGAGGAGCGCGTGTCTTGAGCAAGTCGTCGGGCGCAACACCAGCCGAATTCCAGGCACTCGGCATCGCCGTGTTGACCGTCTCGGATTCACGCACCACAGCCGACGACGCCTCCGGCGACTGGTTGCAGGAAGCCCTGCTTGCGGCCGGTCATCGCCTGCATGCGCGCGCGCTGACGCGCGATGATCGCTACCGCATCCGCGCGTTGGTTTCCGCGTTCATTGCAGACTCCGAATGCGACGGCGTCATCGTCACCGGCGGCACCGGTTTCACGGGACGTGATTCGACACCCGAGGCCATCGCGCCGCTGCTCGACAAGGAAATGCCCGGCTTTGGCGAGTTGTTTCGATCGATCTCCCACCGCGATATCGGCACCAGCGCCTTGCAGTCGCGCGCCTTCGCGGGTCTGGCGAATGGCACCTTCGTGTTTTGCCTGCCCGGATCGACTTCGGCCTGTCGGACCGCGTGGGACGAGATCATCGCCGCGCAGCTCGACGCACGCACAAAACCGTGCAACCTCGCGACGCTGCGGCCCCGCCTGCAGGAACACGAACGCCCCTGAGCTTCAGCGTTGCCTCGACCGCGTGCCCGCACTGCTCGTGCGGGAGCGACGCAGTCACGAAGGCGTCGTCTCCAGTCCGCGCTGTTGTCCGGAGATTTGGCCACTGACCTTGCATCGAGGTCCTGCCACCGTCAACCAGCCTCGTCATGCCCGCTTTCGCCGGTACGACGAGGGTGGGAGTAGTGCGTGGAGTCGCCATCGCACCGCGCTGGGGAAACATCAAGGACAGTGAGGCGCTTTCGCGGGAATGACGATCCTGCTTGTTTTGCATCCGCCTGAAGAGGTCCCGATGCCTCCACGCTGGTGCGCCTCGCGTGCTCCTGCACCCGTGGACCCATGTCGCAAGGGTTGGGCGCGAAATCGCGTAGGCGCTGGCGCGGGGTTCAGTAGCAGCCGAGTGGGGCTACCGCCAGCAGGTCCAGGGTCCGGGGGAAAATGCCAGCCTCGGCACTCGCGGGATCGATCCTGAACTCCGCCAGCAGTTTTACCTGTCCGCACTCGCCGCGCGCTCGAAGATCCAGCACGCCGAAGCGACGGGAAACCAGGGGTCGCGCTTCACACAGGGGGCAGGGGCCGCGCACGGCGTTGAGATCGATGCTGGTGCGGCCCTGCCGCCAACCAGCGACCCCGTAGGCCCAGCGCGGCGCACCTGAAGCGTCGAAGTACGTGAGGAAAACGGAGATGCGGGCATCGGGATCGAGACCCTGATTCGACAACGACAACTGCCAGGGCGAGTGATCTTCCCGCGCGCTCCACGTGCCATCGACATCGACTGCGGGACGACCCGCGGGCGCAAGCAGCATCGGCTCGATGCAAAAGGACGACACGTCCTCCCCGACAGTCAAGGTGACCGCGGCCAGCGCGGGCGCACCCGGTCGAGAAACCGGGTCGCAGTCCGCGGCATCGCCTGTGGGTCCGAAATCGATACTGAGCGACTGCGCCGACCTCCGGTCTATTTTCACCTCGCCCCTGCCCTTCTCTCTCCGGTACCTCAGCAATCCATCCGCAGATGACTGCCAGCGCCCCCCGCTGATGTCACCATCTTCGCGATACCAGATCGGCTGCCCCCCTGCATCGAAGGTGTAGACCGTCGCCTGCCAGTAACGGTCGATCCGTCTGAGCTCGATCCCGTGTCCCGTGCGGTTGCGGTCGAACCAGAGGCCGGGACGCGCTGCCGCGCGCGTCAGTTGGGCCGTCAGCCACGTGGATCCCTGGTTCCCGGCTGCGATCGCGACAAAGCGGTTGCGGTGGGAACCTCCCGGCAGAGGACCGAAAACACCGAGCAGCGCAGAACCGGCAGGCAGCGGAACCTGCGCGAGTGCATACCGCGCGGATGCCTGCCGGATCAGCCAGCGTTGGCCCTGCCCGGTCGCACCCACTGCATCCTGCAGAAAAAGCCCGAGCAGCGTCTCGCCTGTGTCGGGATGCTGCAGCCAGCGCGCGAGCGGTGGCGCACGACCGGGCCGGCTGCGGCCGATGGGCTTGGCATTTTTGGTCGACGCGGCTTTGCTCGTCGATGCCGTGATCGCGTCGTCGGCCTCGACCGCGGCCAGGTCCATCTCGTCGCGCATGCACACCGGCTTGCAGGCGAGATCTATCGAAAAAAGCCGGCCATCGCGAAGACCAAGAAGCGTCGGGCCCGACACGTCGACGGCCATGGGCGGCGTCAGACCGTACAGCGCCTGCCAGTTCCCTGGCGGTGCGCCCTGGATCGGTTCGAGACGCGCATTCTGCAGCGACCAGCGCCAGAGCCGCACGGATGTCGACGCTTCCGCATCCATGTTCCCGCCTGCCACGGCCACGACCGCATCGCCAGCGGCCAATGCCATCGCTCGCACCGCATCTTCGACCGGCAACAGCGCAGCCACACGCGGAGACGCGCTGCCGCCTGGCTCCAGCCGCTGCAGCCAGAAACGCTGCCGACCCTTCACGGCACGTCGCTCGCGCCAGAGCAGCACCGCGGCGCTGGCACCGCCTTGCGCACCTGCGAGTTCGATCGGCACGCTTGCAACTGCGGAATCCAGGCGACGCCAGCTGCCGTCCGCGTGTTCCCATTCGATCAGCGGTCGACCGTCGGAATCCGCCGCGGCCAGCATGGGAGTGGTCCCCATTCTGAGCAGCCGGGCCTTTTTCCCCCAGGCGCCGCGCGCGATTTCCCGGGCATGTCCTGCCGCATCCAGGATCGAAAGCGACACGATCTTCGTACCCGCTCGCTGCTGCAGCGCCAGCACGCCGCGCGGATCAGACAACGCATCGAGAACCGGCCGCCGCAGGGTCGAAGGTGGGTCATAGGCGAGCTGCTCGAATCGCTGTACGCGCGGCACCGTGCTGGCCTGCATCACCGCGGCCAGCTGTCGGGACAGTTCGGAAGGCGCATGGGCAGGATCGCGGACGAGCACCGGCTCCGCGGCAATGCCCCGGTTGCGCAGACGCAGCGCCGTGCGCCAGAGCGATGCGGCCCGTTGCGGCCCATCGACCAGCAACACGGGTACCTCGGGCCACCCCTCGGAACCGGCGAGATCATCAGGCGGCTCGATCAGAACCAGCGCACGCAGTCCTGTCAGTGGCGTGGATTCCGACCCGGCGATCATGACTGGACGCTCACCCAGATCCAGTAGCGACTGCGCCGCATCGCCCCGCGCAATCACGAGCATGCGCTCGCGATCGCCCGCGTAGCGCGAAACAGAACGGCTCAGCCAGGCCATCAGGTGGGATGCTGCGGCACGCCGCGCGGTGCGCTCCGCAGGTTGCACGGCGCGTACCAGCACCGTGTCAGCCGCGTGCAGTTCCCGGTCCTGTGCCAGCAGTGGCACGGCCCCTGGCGCGATCCACTCGGCCCAGACCGGAAAGGGTCCGGGCTTGTCCGGCATGCGCACATCGAGCAGCAGTACCTCACCTTCCACCGCGCCGTACTCGACCGAACTGAACACGGCTGCATGGGCCGACGCGCCCAGGAGCAGCACGCCGATCGCGAACAGTGCCCTGGTCACGGAATGATCAAAGGATCCCGGGATCGCGCCGTCCGGTCCGCGCGCTCACGTCTTCGGCTTCGGCCGTGGCAGGATCGGAGCGGGACTGGAGGGCTCCGCGGAATCCTTCGAGTCGTCGGCATGACGGCCGATTGCCTGCGCCAGCAACTTGCCGTCCACCGGGCCGATGAGTCGCTCTGCAATCCGTCCGTCCGGCGCGATGAGGTAGGTGGTGGGCAATCCGCGCGGCTGCGCGAAGCCCGCGAGCGGTTCATAGGGATCGACGTGCACCACCGGATAGTTGGCCGGATGCTTCTTGAGAAACTCGCGAATCTCGTTTTCTTCGGTGTCCTCGAACGCGAGTCCGACAACGTCGACATCGGTGCGTGCCGCATCGAAGCGTGCGAGTTCGGGAATCTCCTTGACACACGGCGCGCACCACGTCGCCCAGAAATTCACCACTTGCCAGCGGCCGCGCCGTTTGGAGAAATCGATGCGGCTGCCGTCGAGTGCGGTTCCGACGAAGTCGGGCATCGAGCCCACGTCACCGGCTTCGGCGACAACCGGCTTGGCGGCGACCGCGGTGGCGCTGGCGCTGGCGGTGGCTGGCGTTTCAGACTGCGCTGCCGCTGCCAAGGCAGGCACAAGCGCCAGCAGCGAGCACGCGATCAGAACGGCGGACAAGCGGGCAGGATTCATTCGGTTCTCTCCCTGGAGGTCTCTCAACAGTGTCACGCCGACGGCGCTGTGGGTGCGGGCTCGTCAACGGGAATGTCGCCCTGTGTGCCAGCCGTCTCTCCGACCGCGGGCGGCGCAACAGGTTCCAGCGCGCCCACCGCGGTTGAACGCAGGGGCGCCGCAAGCGCAGCATGCAGCGCCTGCATCAGCTCCGACAAGGGCTGGTCGCTGTCGTCGGCCAGAGCCGACAGACGTGCGACGTCGTTGCCCGTAGGCCACGCATAGCGACCGCCTTCGAACAGCTCCAGGAAACTCAGGTCTTCGGGTTCACGCAGCGGAATGAGGTGCTGGCGCTCATCGAGGTGGACGACGCGTTGCGCTCGAAGGTGCCGAATCACGTGATCGAGTTGCTTGTCGGTGAGACCGGGTTGCAGATCCAGCAGGTCCGCGCGCGTGAGCGGCTCGCCCCGACGGTCCGCCGCAATCGCCGCGCGCAGCGATTTCAGCATTGCGAAGAACTCGAGGCCCCGCGGCACTCTCAACGCGCGCGGCTGGAAACGCCAGGCGGAAAGACTCGCCGCCAGTGAAGCACCGAGCAGCACGATCGTCCACGACAGGTAGATCCAGAGCAGGAACAGCGGCAATGCCGCCAGTGCGCCGTAGATCTGCTGGTACGTGGTTGCACGCCCGAGGTACTGGCTGAAGAGATGCTGCGCCGAGACGAAGAGCAGTGTGGCGACCACGCCACCGAGCGCGGCGTGCCGCGCCTGGACCTTGGCATGTGGAATCAGCAGATAGCTCGCCGAGATCGCGCCCCAGAGCACGATGACCGGCACGACCGCGAGCGTGATTGCGCCGAGTCCGCCATACGAACTGGCACTGCGTACCACAGGCAGCGCCCAGAAATAGCTGCTGGCGGCCGCGACTCCGATCGCCAGCAATGGACCGAGCGTCAGCGTGGTCCAGTAGCTCTTGAATCGGGACAGACCGCCACGCGATCGCGCCACACGCCAGATTCGGTTGTAGGCGTCCTCCACGCTCCACATCATCATCACGGCCGACACCAGCACACCCGCCACGCCGATGCCGGTCAGCTTCGACGCGTTGTCCGCGAAGCCGATCAGGTATTCCTGCACGACGACGCCGGAGGACGGCACGAAATTCTGGAAGATCCAACCGGTGATGGCTTCCAGCCAGCCCTCGAAAAACGCGAATGCGGACAACGCGCCGAACGCGGCCACCAGCAGCGGGACCAGCGAGAACAGCGTGGTGTAGCTCAACGCGCCTGCGGACTCGAGACAGCGGTCATCGAGGAAGCGCCGCCACACGAAAGCCGCGAACGCGCGAATGCGTTCCTCATCCCGTTTGAGTTGGACCCGGGCGCGCTCGAAGAAAGCCGGAAACTTCATCGGCGCAGTGTATCGACACCGACCGCCCCAATTTCCTGACCGGGAGCCAAACGGCGAATGGATCCGTCGTAAACAGGCTGCGTCCCCGGACGTTTACCAGGGGGTGAAGACGGCCGACGAGCGGCGCCGATCCGCGGTTTGCACTGATGACGCGCCAATGCGGATTGCAAAGTTCCCTGAACGCGGTTCGCCGGATTCCACGCTCGTTCACCGTCGCAATCACAGGCTGTTTCCATCACCAACCCTGGAGGTACCCATGCGCACTGCAATGATGTCCATGCTCTTCGCCGCGGCCGCCGCCTTCGGCGCCACGATCCTGCCCTCGACCGCACACGCCTGGGACGATGGCCGCATCTACGTCGACCTGGGCGATGTGTCGTTTTCCTACGGCCAGCCCTACTACCGTTACGACCGCACACCGCTGTACATCACTTACGATCATCACCACCGACCTCGCTATTACCGGCATGCGCCGCGGCCGTTGATCCGGCATCGGGCACGTGGTTACTACGATCGCCCGGTCGTCGTCATTCGCGACGATCCCTACTACCGCGACAGCTATCGCTACGATCCGCCACGTCGCTACCGGGTCGACCACCACGGTCGCCGGCACTACTCCCGCCACTGATTGACCAGGAACTCACTTACGGGACGGCGCCTGCGGGCGCCGTCGTTTTTTGCGGATTGCTGTCGGGATGCAGGCAGGGCATGCATGCGTCCCCCGGCGCGGTCGCTATAGTCAGACGCTGGCGTAGAGCGTTCCCGGGAGCGTGGTGAAGCGCGAAATACTCATCGTGTACTACTCGCTGCACGGCAAGACCGAGGCGCTGGCACGTCAGGTCGCGCGTGGCGTCGACAGTGTGGATGGCATGCAGGCGCGTGTGCGTACGGTTGCCCCGGTCGGCACCGCGACGCGGGCTGCCACAGCGGCCGCGGAAACCGGTCCGCCGAGTGCGACCGGCGATGACTTGCGCGAATGCGCCGGAGTGGTGCTGGGGAGTCCCACCCGGTTCGGCAACATGGCGGCGGCTCTGAAGTACTTCCTCGATGGCACCGCCGCCGAGTGGGCGTCCGGCGCGCTGGCGGGAAAGCCGGCAGCCGCCTTTACCAGCACGTCGAGCATGCACGGTGGACAGGAGCTGACGCTGCTGTCGATGCTGGTGCCACTCATGCACCACGGCATGTTTCTCGTGGGAATTCCCTACACCGAACCCGCGCTGGCACGCACGACGGGCGGCGGCACGCCCTACGGAGCCAGTCATGTGTCGGGGCTGCGCAATGAGCTGTCGATCTCTGCAGATGAGGCGCAACTGGCGCAGCACCTCGGCGAACGCGTGGCAAGACTCGCGCGCACCCTGTGCGACGCAGCGGAGTGAACCGCGCGGGCCGCAGGGTCTGGACCCGGGGCGATCTGCTTTGCCTTGCTGGCGTCGTGGCGACGATCGCGCTGCAGCCTGCATGGCACGGGTGGCTCGCTCCGCCGCGGCAGGCGTCGCCGTGGGCAATGACGGTGCTCGCGCTATTGCCGTGGTTACCGGTCGCTGTCGCGCTCAGGCGGAATCCTGCACGCGGGCTGCTCTGGGCCGGCACAGTGTCGCTCGGTTACTTCGCACACGGAACCGCCGTCGCCGTCGCCAGCACCGGCACCACGATCGAGCGGATTCTGGGCGCGACCCAGGCCGTCCTGGCCCTGCTCGTCATCCTGCCGCCCGGCTTCGCGGCCTGGCGCGCGCGCCGCGCCCGACAGTTGCCTGCGCAATAATCGCCCCACGTTCCACACGGCTGCGCACATGGACCGACTCTGCATCGTCACCACGGGTGGCACCATCGACAAGATCTACTTCGACGAGAAGTCGGACTTCCAGGTCGGCGATCCACAGATCGGCTCGATTCTGGAACGGCTCGACGTTGGATTCCGTTTCTACGTCATCCCGCTGCTGCGCAAAGACAGCCTGCACCTCGACGCCGATGACCGCGCGCTCGTGCACGACACCATCGCCGCCCAGGACGTGCGCCACGTGCTGATCACGCACGGCACCGACTCCATGGTCGCCACGGCGCGCGCACTTGCAGGCATCAGGAACAAGGTGATCGTGTTGACCGGGGCACTCAATCCCGCACGATTCAGCGGCACCGACGCGGTGTTCAACATCGGCACAGCGGTCGGCGCCGTGCAGTCGATGCCCGATGGCGTGTACATCGCCATGAGCGGGCGCATCTGGGATCCCATGCGGGTGCGCAAGAACGTCGACGCCAACCGCTTCGAGGCCGAGGACTAGGCGGCCTACCGGGGGCCGCCCTGGCGACGGCGTCCGCGGCTGCGCTGGTTCGGAATGTTGTGGACCTCGCGCGGACGGAAAATCCACAGCAGCAGCACGGCGACAAAGAGCAGGGGCGTCATCCAGAGGTTGGTTGCGAGCCAACCCGGACGCGCAACGCCGGGCACATTCACCATGTTGCCGAGCGCCCGCTCATCAAGTGCCGCATTGGAGGCATCGAGCTTGTCGAAAGCGGCAGCGTAGCGCCGCTTTGCAGCCTCGCGCGCGCGGTCGTCGAGACCTATCAAGGGCAACGTCGCGCGGCCTGCCGTCGTGTAGAACTGGACCAGCATGCCTTCACGTGCGGCCGCCTTGACCAGACGGCTGCCGTGCCGCGGATGCAGTGCCAGCCCGCCGTACTCGAGCAGGTTCGCCATGAGTGATGCGAGTGCCGCGAGGATGACCAGCAACAGCAGGGTTCGAAACATGTGCGCGCTCCGGCTACTTCAATACAGCATGCCCGTTTCAAGGCGTGCCGCTTCCGACATCAGGCCATGGTGCCAGGGCGGCTCGAACACCAGCTCGACATCGGCTTCCTCGATGGTGGGAATCATCTCGACCTTGCTGCGCACATCCTCGACGAGAATCTCTCCCATGCCGCAGCCTGGCGCGGTCAGTGTCATGTCAATACGAACTCGCCGTGCGCCCGACTCGCCGCGTTCCAGGTCACACCGGTAGATGAGCCCAAGCTCGACGATGTTGACCGGAATTTCCGGATCGAAACAGGTCTTGAGCTGCGACCAGACCAGGCGCTCGACGTCATCATCGGTGGCATCCTCCGGCAGTTCGGGCAGAACCAGCGGCTCCTTGCCGATCGCGTCGGCATCCGTGCCCGCGATGCGGAACAGGTTGCCCTCCACGAACAGCGTGAAGCTGCCCCCCAGCGCCTGGGTGATGTATCCGGACTGGCCGGCCGGCAGCGTCACGTGATCGCCCGCAGGAACGAGCACGGCGCTGCAGTCGCGCTCGAAAACCACAGGCTCACTGTGTCGCTGGTAATGCACGCTGGCTCCTTCACCGGGGGTACGCAGTGTAGATGGAGCCGTCGGGTTCCTGGCGCAAGGCCCGCGGCTCTCACCTGACACCCGCTATTCTCCCGCCGCATGCCCTCTTCTTCTGCTCATGCGGCGCGGCCCGAGCCGCTCGCGTTTCTGCTCGCGCTGGCGAGCGGCAGCATCTGGGGCTTTGTCAGTCTGATGACGGGTCGCCCTGCAGGATGGATGGCGCTACTGGCGGCGGTCGCCATCGCTTCGGCACCGCTGCAACTCGGCGTGCGCGCGACCAGCCCGCAAGCCATGGCCCGACTGCTGCGATCGGCGTGGAACGCAATGCTGCTGTTGCTCGCGACCGCCTACGCGCAGTACCTCGGTAGCGCCGCCGTCGTCAGTCGCGAGCTCGGCTTCGACTACTTCCGCACGCTGAAGGAAATCGGACCGGGGCTCGCCTTCTCGCTCGCACACGCGCGCGCATCGAACATCGACTGGACCATCCTGGGCATCGCGCTCGCGGGCATCGCGCTCTGGTCGGGGCGAAGCTCCGGGTCCAGGCGAATCAGCAACTTGCTCTGAGCCGACATGCGGCTTGCGTCTGGGCGCCGGGGAACGGGGTCACGTGTCCGCGCGCTCAGAGATTGCGAAACGGCACGAAGTACATCAGCAGCACGTTGCAGGCCAGCAGCGGCAATGCAGTGGCAACCTGGGCCCGGATCACGCCGTTGCGGTCGGGCAGCTCCAGCAGTACGGCCGGAACCAGGTTGTAGTTCGCTGCCATCGGTGTCAGCAGCGTGCCGCAATACCCCGAAAGCATTCCCAGCGCCGCCAGCGAAGCCGCCTCCGCACCATGCTGCTGCACCAGCAACGGCAGTCCGATGCCTGCGGTGATCACCGGAAAAGCAGCAAATGCGTTTCCCATCAAGACGGTAAAGAGCGCCATGCCCAGCGCGTAGGCAAGCACACAGGCCAGGCGGCTGTCGGTCGGAACGAAATCGCGCATCAGGCCGGCAACGATGTCACCGACGCCCGCAGCGGCAAAAACGCTGCCGAGCATGGCGAGCAGCAGCGGCAGGATGGCTGCCCATCCGATCGCATGCAGCAGCCGCGAACCCTCGATAAGCGGGGAGGAAGCGGTGGAGCGCGTCATTCGGCACGCGGCAACCGTGGCGATTACGCACGCCAGGGCCAACGCCACCAATGTCACCTGCTGGGAACTGGCGACATGGAGTCCGCCGCGCTCGGCTGCCTTGAACATCAGCACCACACACACCGTCACTGCCGGGATCAACAAGGCGGGCAGAAATATCCGGCTACCAAACCGGCTGCCGCTCTCCCCGACAGCTCCGCTGGCGTTCGCGGTCGTGGCCGCGGGCACCGGCGCACGCATGGCGCCGCTGGCGGCAATTGCCGCAACCACCAGCACGCCGATACCCAGCATGACCGCAGGCAACCAGTCGGCTGCCAGGGTCATGCAGCCGAGCACGCCCCAGAACGCCGCACCTGCACTCGCGCCGCGGGCCGGCAGGCGTCGCAGCGACATCACGGCAGCAAACAACATGAAACCACCCAGCAGGATGTAGACCGGAGTGAGCAGATTCATCACTTCGTCGACCGGGTCCCGGCACTCGCCGTTGCAGCGGGAGGAGCAGCCGGACTGTTGGCACGCGCCAAAGCTGCGATCTCCCGATCCAGGCGCTGCAGTCGAAGCGCATGGATGGCGTAAGCGCAGAGCGCCGTCGGGATGCCCCAGAGCGCAATCGCAAGCGGCTCGAGCGCGATCCCCCGATCGGCGAAGAAGCCCTGCATCAGCAACACCGCGCCGAAGGCAATGAAGATGTCCTCGCCAAAGAACAGCGCGATGTTGTCGGTTGCGGCCGACAAGGCGCGCAGGCGCATGCGCAGAGCATCCGGCAGCGTGCCCGCCGTGCGGTGCGCGGCGCCTTCCACCATGGGCGCCAGCAGCGGCCGCACCGTCTGGGCATGTCCGCCGATGCTGTTGAGACCGACGGCAGCGGCGAGCTGGCGGAGCGCGTGGTACGTCATGAGCACACGCCCGGCGGTGGCGCCGCGCAGCCTTCCAACCCAGTGCTCGGCCTGGTCGCGCAGTCCGTGGCGTTCGAGCAGTCCGATCACCGGCAGCGCCAGCAGGAAAATGGCGAGAAACCGGTTGCGCGCGAAGGCCTCGCCCAGCAATTCGATCAGTGCGAGCGGCGCGATACCGGCCGCCAGACCCGTAACCAGCGCTGCCGCTGTCACCACGCCCATGGGGTTGAGGCGCAGCGCGAAGCCAGCGATGACCACGGCAACGCCCAGCAGCGGCCAGTAGCTCATGCCGCAGGGGCACCAGGTGCTTGGACCCGCACATCTGCGCTCTGCAGGGCTTCGCGCACCGCCTGTGCGAAGCTGCCGGCGTCGGCGCGATCGCCGTGCAGGCAGAGCGTTTCGATGCGCACGGCCGAGCCATCGCCGGAGCGATGCCGCCAGGCCGGAGCGAGCAGGGTCAGCGCCTGCGAGACCGCGTCATCGACACGGTCGATTACGGATCCGGGAATATCGCGCGCCAGCAGTCGTCCATCATTGCCATAGCGCCGATCCACGAATCCTTCCGCGATAAACCGGATTCGTGCCTGCGCGCTGGCAGCCGCCAGCGCTGAAGGCGCGGGACCAAACAAAAGCAGGGCGGCATCGAAATCCCGCACCGCGCGTACGAACGCGACAGCCAGCGTAGTCTCACGCGCGACCATGTGATACAGCGCCCCGTGCGCCTTCACGTGCGCGACGCGCGCGCCCTCGACGCGCGCGAACGCTTCGAGAGCGCCGAGTTGATGCAGGGTGAATGCGTGCACCTGCTGCGGCGTTATCGCCATTTCCCGCCGACCGAAGCCGGCCAGATCGGGCAAGCCGACGTGGGCGCCGATCGCCACGCCATGATTGCGCGCCAGCGCCACGGTGCTGCGCATGGTTTCGCTGTCGCCGGCATGGAATCCGCAGGCAATGTTTGCAGAAGTGATCCAGGGCATCACCGCATCGTCTTCGCCCATGCGCCACGGGCCGAAGCTCTCGCCCATGTCGCAGTTAAGGTCGACGGTTCGCGGCATTGGAGAACTCCCACGGCGGATTTCGAAGAAGGCAGTAGCGAACGGACATGCAAATCTGCACGCCGCCGTGCTTCAAGCATGCCAGAGCCGCGCGCGCCTGCGCTGCGGATTCATGCTGCGATCGGGAACAGGCAGGGATGCTGGAATCTGCTGCCCCAGCTCGCCTCGCACCGTGTTCCTGCGTGACATGGCCGGGGCCGTTGCCGGCGATTGCCTGCGGCTCTTGCCGATGCGGTCTGTTCAAGGTGACGTGACACGCGCCGGCATTCACGGTGCCGCGACCTCGGCAGCAGTGCGGCCGCGGATCGCCTCCAGCAGACGTGCCAGTCGACGCCGCCGATGCTTCCACGCCAGGGTCGCCGCTTCGCGGCTTACCCGCACGACCTGCACACGATCACCAGGCCGCAGCTGCATCAGGCGCGGCAGGTCCGCAGCAATCACATGCGCGATGCGCGGGTAGCCACCCGTGGTCTGGGCATCGACACCGAGCACGATGGGATGACCGTCAGGTGGCAGTTGTACTGTGCCGGGTGCGGTGCCCGCAGATACCATTTCCGGCGGGCGATCGAAGGCGAGATCAACGCCATCGAAGCGCACGCCCATGCGGTCGCTCGCCGCGCTCACCAGCCACAGGCCATGCGTCGCACGGCGGATGG
>JBBQNY010000020.1:0-28515 GCA_038330365.1 Lysobacterales bacterium
TGAGACTGGGGTTCTGGCTCATGACTGGCGCGATCCACCATGACGCGGGGCCTTGGACCCTCACCCCCCGCCCCTCTCCCACTGGAGAGGGGAGTGCTCGGCGGCGACCCTGCGCTCTTCCCTTCTCCCCGTGGGAGACGACAGCTGCAGGAGCAGCTGCGAACGCCGCAGGCGGCCCGCAGGGCGCACCACAGGGATGTGGTGCGTACGGTGGCGCGCAGCGCCGGATAAGTCCGAGGTCGACATAAGTTCCCAGAAGTGCGTGGTCAATGGCGCTTCCAGCGAATGCAACCCGGGATGCCGACACCCTGTTTGCCACGCGACAGCGCGCCGTCGAAGTCGGGGTGGACGCCCCTGTGGCTTTCAGGAGTTCGCGGGCGCGTGACGCCGGGATAGACTCAAACCTGGCCCGCGGATCGGTTACGAACGCGGATGCGCACGTTGAACTCGTAGTGCGGCAATCCGGAGCAAGAGCCAAGGAACTCATCGATGCCACAGTGCAAACCCATCCGCGTGGTGCTGTTCGGGGCAGGGGGCCGAATGGGCGCAGCGGTACTGTCTTCGCTGGCAAAAGACGATCGCTTCGAGCTGGCCGCTGCAATCTTGCGCAACAACGATGACCGGCTCGGAAATCCAGTACCGGGCTATCCCGGACAGCAATACGTTGCTGACATTGCCGCTGCTGCCGCCGACGTTGCGATCGACTTCACGCGTGCGGGGGAATTCGATTCTGTGCTGGCGCAGTGCCGCGCCTGGTCATTGCCGCTGGTTTCCGGCACCACCGCCCTGACGCCGTCGCAAATTGGCGCGATCGACTCCGCCGCGAGGGGCATCGCGGTCCTCTGGACTTCAAACTTCAGCATCGGCATCGCGCTTTTGCACCGGCTCGCGGCGATCGCTGCGGTGGCCCTGCCCGAATTCGACTGCAGCATTCTTGAGACGCATCGCCGCGGCAAGCTCGACGCGCCTTCCGGCACGGCGCTCGCGCTGGGTGAGGAGATCGGCAGGGCGAGAGGTCAGGGCAGCTCGCCGCAAACCGGCTCCGCTTCGAATTCAGGGCGTCGGGCGGAAACGGGGGAAGTCAGCTTTCACTCGATGAGACTCGGGGACACGGTGGGCGAACACGTAGTGTCTTTCGCCGGACCTTCAGAGCGCGTGGAGTTGGTGCATCGCGCGCTGGATCGTGCCGTGTTCGCCGAAGGAGCGCTGCGCGCAGCACATTGGCTCGCGGGTCGTGCTGCCGGCCGCTACGCAATGGACGACTTGCTCGATTCCGCAGAGGGACGCGAAGAACGGAGCTGACGCGTGCACTGACTGGCGTTTTTGGCGCGCAGCCGATCAAACCATCCGTGGTCGCGCTGCGGTGCGCACTATCATGGCGCCCCTGATCCCTATCCACGGAACCCGATGAGCGCCGAACCCGCCTTTCTCGCCCTGGCCGACGGCACCTGTTTCGAAGGCGAGTCCTCAGGCGCACCTGGAACGTGTACGGGCGAGGTCGTGTTCAACACCGCCATGACGGGCTATCAGGAAATCCTCACTGATCCTTCGTATGCCCGGCAACTGGTGGTGCTGACCCACCCGCACGTGGGCAACACCGGCTGCAATGACGAAGACGTGGAATCCGGCCGCGTGCAGGCTGCCGCGCTCATCGTCCGCGATGTGCCGCGGCGCCACAGCAGCTGGCGTGCGAACTCCAGTCTCAAGGACTACCTGCAGCGCGAGGGTGTGGTGGCGATCAGTGGTATCGACACCCGCAAGCTGACGCGCATCCTGCGGGAGACCGGGGCCCAGGGTGGTTGTCTGCAAGCCGGCGCCGCCCATCTCGACCGCGAGCGGGCCATGCAGCAGGCGGCGAGTTACGGCGGCATGCCCGGCCTTGATCTGGCGCGCGAAGTCTCGCGGCAGGACACCGGTGCCTGGACTGAAGCCGCCTTCGATCTCGATGCGCGCGGTCATCGCCAGAGCGAAGCGCAGGGCGCGCACGTCGTGGTGTTCGACTTTGGGGTCAAGCGCAACATCCTGAGATTGCTGAGCGAGCGCGGCTGCCGCGTTACGGTCGTGCCCGCCACCAGTCGTTTCGAAGAGGCAATGGCGCATGCCCCCGACGGCGTGCTGCTGGCCAACGGCCCCGGCGATCCCGCGGCCTGCGACTACGCCATCGCGGCGGCAAGGCGACTGATCGACGAGCGCGTGCCGGTATTCGGCATTTGCCTGGGACATCAGATCCTGGCACTCGCTGCGGGCGCCAGCACCGTGAAGATGAAGTTTGGCCATCACGGCGCGAATCATCCAGTGCAGGAGCTGGCAAGCGGTCGAGTCGCCATCACCAGCCAGAATCACGGCTTTGCAGTGGACGGCTCCGACCTGCCGGAGCAGTTCGAGGTCACGCACCGCTCCCTGTTCGACGGCAGCCTGCAAGGATTTCGACTGAAAGATGCCCCGGCATTCGGATTCCAGGGGCATCCGGAGGCCAGTCCGGGACCGCAGGAGCTTGGTGCGCTTTTCGACGCTTTTCTGGAGAGCATGCGCGCGCCTGCCCATTCCCGGGGAACAGCGGTCGCGGATCACTGAAAACAGGCGTTTGCGGGTGCTAGGCTCCGCGCATGCTTGATATCCTGCCCGTTCGCAGAGTGCGGCTGGCCACGCGCCATGTGGCCTGGATCGCGCTTGGTTTTTTCGGGATGCTGGTCGTGCTCGGCCTCATCCTGATGCGGGTGGGTGCCGATCGCCTGCTGCAGTCCTCGCAGTGGTACGGCACGCTCGACTTCAAGCAGCGGACCATCGGCTGGGATGGCAAGATTGCCCTCACCCAGGCCGCATTCGTGCCGCACGCTGGCGCGGGCGCCGCAATGCGCGCCGAACGCGTGAGTGTGGATGTCGGCGGGCCGCTCGCGTTGATGCGGGTGGCGCTTCGTCGCGGCAGTCCGGAGCGACTCGAACGCAGACGCCAGGAGCTGCAACGCGACGGTGTGTTCGACGCGAACAATTCGCCGCCGGTGCTGCCGGCCAACGCCAAGCTCCGGGTCGATGCCGAGGGTGTGAGTGTCGATTCGAATTTCATCGCCGCGCGCTGGCTGCCCTGGCTTGATCCGAGCAACGGCGTGCTGTTCGCCTCCCTGGGCTGTCGCGAGTTGCCGGGTCTGAGTGCTTCAGTTGCGCGCCGGGCCGGAGACAGTGGCCGTCTGGATGTCCGGTTTGGTATTGCTCCGGGTGAGGAATCGACGCGGCTGAGCGTGGACATCGCCATGGGCGGCATCGGTCGCGCGCGCTGGACTGCCGGCATCGTCCTGCCGGAGGACACCGGATTGCTCGCCGGCGACTGGCGGCAATGGCGACTGGCCGAGCAGGAGTGGCGACTTGATGACCGGCAATTCGTGCGTGCGCGCAACCGCGAGTGCGCGCGCCGCGTTGGACTCGCGCGGCCCCAGTTCATCGCCCGCCATGCGCTGGCGGTCAAGCGCCGGTTGAGCCGCTGGCGAATCGCCCTGCCGGAACCGCTTGAGTCGGCCTATCGGGAGCACGCCAGCCTGGGCGGCGAAATCGTTTTTCGAAGCCGCCCGCTTGAGCCGCTGCGACTGGGCGACTACGCACTCATGTCGCGTTCGCAGCGCCTGGGCGCGCTTGATGGCCAGATCGTGATTGCCGATCACCGGCTCCCGTTCCTGCTGGAATTCCTGCCGCCACGACGGAGCCGGGTTGCCCGCGAGGCAACGGCGGCCACAACACGCGAAGCATCTGCAGCGGGCGTGGGCCTGCCCGTCGCGGCGGGCCCTGCCGCAGACGCGTCGTCCAACGCAAAGCCCACTGGGGACTCCGGCACAGGTGCGCTGGATGGCAAATCTCCCGCGACCGCCGTTGCGGCGGTGGTTGCAGCAGGCGCGCGTTCGAGCGCTCAAACCGGAGTGAAACCGGGATCAGCGCGGGTCGACCCGCCAGTGAAGTCGACGACGTCCCGAAGCCGGGTCGCGAATGAAGGCCCAGTACAACTCGGCACCCCGTCCATGGCGCAGGAGGACACGGGCCCCGCATCGGTGACGCCCGAGATGGAACCAACAACCCCGGAAACTGCGCGACTGCCATCGCAGGGCAACTACGCCGGCCTCCTCGGTCAGCGCGTGGCCATCCTGACCCGACTGGGCACCACGCGTACCGGCACCCTCAGCGTTGCCAACCGCATCGCCGTGACGATCCAGACGCCGGTTGGCGGCAACATGGTCGAACTGCGTATTCCGGCGGAAGACATCGTGCGTCTGACCGCAGTCCGCTGACTTCGCTGGGCCCTGAATTCCGGGAATTTGTGCGTCGGTTCGCAGGGATGCGACACCAATACAACACCTGCGCCGCGAACGCGCCCGCTTCAGTCGTAGTCTCGGCGCCGCAGTTCAGCGATAATCCACACTTCCCCGTCCATCGAGACTTCGCGCCAGCGGAGCAGGCCTGCGCATGCCCAGACGCACCGACATCCGCTCGATCCTGCTCATCGGAGCCGGTCCCATCGTGATTGGGCAGGCCTGCGAGTTCGATTATTCCGGTGCGCAGGCGTGCAAGGCGCTCAAGGACGAAGGTTTCCGCGTCATTCTCGTCAACTCCAATCCCGCCACGATCATGACCGATCCGGACATGGCAGACGCGGTCTACATCGAGCCCCTGGACTGGCGCACGGTGGCGGAAATCATCGAAAAAGAACGGCCCGATGCGCTGCTGCCCACGATGGGAGGCCAGACGGCGCTCAATTGCGCGCTCGATCTCGCCGACAACGGCGTGCTCGAACGATTTGGCGTGGAGATGATCGGCGCGTCCCGCGAAGCCATACGCATGGCCGAGGATCGCGAACTGTTCCGGCTCGCGATGGCGGAAATCGGCCTCACCTGTCCGCGCGCGCGCACGGTGAAATCGCTGGAAGATGCCGTGGCGGCGCAGCGCGAAGTCGGCTTTCCCACCGTCGTGCGTCCGAGCTTCACGCTCGGTGGCTCGGGCGGCGGCATCGCCTACAACCGCGAGGAATTCATCGAGATCGTGGGTCGTGGGCTCGCGCTTTCGCCGGTGCATGAAGTACTCGTTGAGGAGTCTGTGCTCGGCTGGAAGGAATTCGAGATGGAAGTGGTCCGCGATCGCGCGGACAACTGCATCATCGTCTGCTCCATCGAAAATCTCGATCCGATGGGCGTGCACACGGGCGACTCGATCACGGTCGCGCCGGCGCAGACGCTGACCGACAAGGAATACCAGCGCCTGCGGGACGCGAGCATTGCGGTGCTGCGCAAGATCGGCGTTGATACCGGCGGCTCCAACGTGCAGTTCGGGGTCAATCCCGTCGACGGTCGCGTGGTCGTGATCGAGATGAATCCGCGCGTGTCGCGGTCCTCGGCACTGGCATCCAAGGCCACGGGATTTCCAATCGCAAAGGTCGCAGCCCAGCTCGCCGTTGGCTACACGCTCGACGAGCTCAGGAATGGCATCACCGGCGGCGTCACGCCGGCGTCGTTCGAGCCGGCCATAGACTACATCGTCACCAAGATCCCGCGCTTCGCGTTCGAGAAGTTTCCCTCCGCCGACGCACGACTGACGACCCAGATGAAGTCGGTCGGTGAAGTGATGGCCATGGGCCGCACCTTCGCCGAGTCCCTGCAGAAGGCGCTGCGCGGGCTCGAGACCGGGGTCGACGGCCTGACCCCGCGCATCGAAGCCGGCGCGCTCAAGGATTCCCGCGACGAGATCGTGCGGCAGATGAGCGAACCCAATCCGGATCGACTGTTCTGGGTGGCCGACGCCTACCGTGCGGGGCTGGATGAGGATGTGGTGCACGCAGCTTCCCGCATCGATCCGTGGTTCCTCGCCGTCATCGAGGATATCGTCGCCGCCGAGCGCGAAGTCGCCACGGGCGGCATGCAATCCCTGGATCTCGGGCGCCTGCGCGCGCTCAAGCGCATGGGTTTTGCGGACTCCCGACTGGCGACGCTTGCAGGCGTCACGGAGCAGTCCATGCGCGAGCACCGGCATCGGCTCGGACTGCGGCCGGTGTACAAGCGCGTGGATTCCTGCGCCGCCGAGTTCGCCACACCAACTGCCTATCTCTACTCGACCTACGAAGATGAGTGCGAGGCGGAGCCAACGCAGCGCAAGAAGATCATGGTGCTGGGCGGGGGACCCAATCGCATCGGGCAGGGCATCGAGTTCGACTACTGCTGTGTGCACGCGTCGCTGGCACTGCGGGAAGACGGCTACGAGACGATCATGGTGAATTGCAATCCCGAGACCGTTTCGACCGACTACGACATCTCGGACCGGCTCTACTTCGAGCCGGTGACGCTCGAGGACGTGCTGGAGATCGTCCACATCGAGAAACCCATCGGCGTCATCGTCCAGTACGGCGGCCAGACGCCACTGCGTCTTTCACGTGCGCTCGCCGCCGCCGGGGTGCCCATTCTTGGGACCACACCCGACTCCATCGATCTCGCGGAAGACCGCGAGCGTTTCCAGCAGCTGATCGAGCGACTCGGCCTGCGCCAGCCGCCGAACCGGACGGCGCGTTCCGCGGAAGACGCGCTCAGGCTCGCGCGGGAGATTGGTTATCCCCTGGTGGTGCGTCCGAGCTACGTCCTTGGTGGTCGCGCCATGGAAGTCGTACACAGTGATGCCGATCTCGAACGCTACATCCGCGAGGCGGTGCTGGTCTCCAATGATTCACCGGTGCTGCTCGACCGTTTTCTCGACAATGCGATAGAAGTGGATGTCGACCTGGTTGGCGATGCCGAAGGCGCAACCCTGATCGGCGGCATCATGGAGCACATCGAGGAAGCGGGTGTCCATTCCGGCGATTCGTCGTGCTCGCTGCCGCCTTATTCCCTTTCCGCCGCCATGCAGGACCGGCTTCGTGACCAGTCGGCTGCGATGGCGCGCGCACTCGGCGTGGTGGGTCTCATGAACACCCAGTTCGCGATCCAGGGCGATGAGATATTCGTGCTGGAAGTCAATCCACGCGCTTCGCGCACGGTGCCCTTTGTCTCCAAGGCGACAGGACGGCCGCTGGCGAAGATCGCGGCGCGCTGCATGGCGGGCCGGAGTCTCGCATCCCAGGGTGAGACGCAGGAGATCGTGCCGCCTTACTTTTCCGTCAAGGAAGCAATTTTTCCCTTCCTCAAGTTCCAGAACGTCGATCCGATCCTGGGCCCCGAAATGCGATCCACCGGTGAGGTGATGGGCGTCGGCTTGAGTTTCGGCGCTGCGTTCGCCAAGGCGCACCGGGCAGCCGGCATCCGGCCGCCGCAGGTGGGCACGGCCTTCCTGTCGGTGCGCGACCCTGACAAGCCGCGCCTGCTGACCGTGGCGCAGGAACTTCTGCGCCGCGGCTTCTCGCTGGTCGCCACCCGTGGCACCCGCGACTGGCTGGTGGAACACGGGCTCGTGTGCGCCCTCGTCAACAAGGTGCAGGAAGGCCAGCCGCACATCGTCGACCTGATCCGCAATGGCGAGATTGCATTCATCGTCAACACCACGGAAGGGCGTGCCGCGATCTCGGATTCGTTCTCGATCCGGCGCGAAGCACTGCAGAATCGAATCACGTACAGCACCACGGTTGCCGGCGCTCGCGCGCTGGTGAATTCGCTCGACTTCAGCGGCGGCGACGGCGTGTCGTCGCTGCAGGAACTGCATGGGAGACTCAAGGCATGATCCGTTCGCCATTGACTGAAGGCGGCGCGCGGCGTCTGCGCGCCGAACTCGAGCAGCTCAAATCCGTCATGCGACCGAGAATCATCGAGGCGATCGCCGAGGCACGCGCGCACGGCGACCTGAAGGAAAATGCCGAATACCACGCCGCGCGCGAGCAGCAGTCGTTTACCGAAGGGCGCATACGGCAGCTCGAGTCCGTACTCTCGAATGCCGAAGTGATTGACGTCACACGGCTGCCGGCGAGTTCGCGTGTGGTGTTTGGCACCACCGTCGAACTCATGGATGAGGCGACGGAGGAGAAGGTCAGCTACCAGATCGTCGGCGATCTCGAAGCCGACCTGAAGGAGGGCCGGATTTCGATTTCATCCCCGGTCGCTCGTGCATTGATCGGACGGTTCGAGGGCGACAGCGTGACCATCACCGCACCAGCTGGCGAGAGGGAATACGAGATCATGAAGGTCAGCTACGGCACCTGATCGACTCCAGATGGCGACGGCGTCGATCAGCATTGGCGCACGAATCGCGCACACCCGGATGCGCGAGTGCACTGGACGGGACACGGTCCGGAAAGCGCAGCGCGGGATGTCGAGGTGCACGCTTCGTGCGTTGCACTGTGGGTGGGACTGGAGGCCGTCCTGAAGATGCGCCAGGCAACGATCCTGCTGCCACCGCTGGAGGTGCTGCGAGGTTCCGGCGCGCACCCGGGCATCGAGCGGATCCTCCGGTGTGCAAACCCTGTGGCGGGAACGCAGGAAGGGCTTCGCGCACAGCAGCTGCGCTGGTTCGAAGTGGTGCCCAAGCCCGCGCCCTGGGCCTCGATCACGCGCGAGTTCGATTGTGGCGACGCGGCCGATTGGCTGTGGTTGCGCGCGGATCCGGTGAGCCTGCGCGTGGAGGCTGGCGGCTTGCGACTGATGGCATCGGGTTCGACGCTTGAACTGAGCCAGGCGGATAGCGATGCCCTCGCAGCCACGATGCGGCCGCTGCTGCACGATCTCGGCATGCTGTTTTCCGCGCCCAACCCGCGCCGGTGGTACGTCCAGCTGGCCCGTGGCCGGCCACTGCCGGCGTTCGTTGATCCTGAAATCGCACTCGGTACGCTGGCTACGCCGCTGCCGGCTGACGCTGCGCGTGCGCAGGAGTGGATGCGCCTGCTCAATGAGGCGCAGATGGCCCTGCACGAACATCCCGTCAATCGAGGCCGCGTCGCGTCCGGCAAGTTGCCCGTGAATTCCGTGTGGCTCTGGGGGGCAGGCGAGGCGCCGGTCAAGGTGGAGGCCCGCTTTACCGCATTGCTTGGCGAGGACGAAGAGTTGCGCGCACTGGCATTTGCAGCGCGCATTCCGCTCGTGGACCGCGTCGAATTCGACCTCAATGAAAAGGTCGGCCATCTTCTGTATGACGCGCGTCGCGCTACCAGCCGGAAGACGATCGACCTCGCGTTGCAGGCTCACTACGAGGGCAGGATCGCTCTGCTCCGCCTCGATAGTGAAGACGGCACGGTCGTTGAGCATCGCCGCTGGCACCGCTTTCGTTTCTGGCGCTGACTCCGCGGCGTGGCCAATCGCCATATCGCAAATGGCGAGATGGGATCAAGCGGTTCCGGCAAGTGAACTGTCCATGGGCCCGCGACCACTACAATGCCCGGCTTTCCGATTGCGGTGCCGTTGAATCATGGAAATCAATCCCCTCCAGACCCGAATCGCAGATCTCACTGAGCGCGTGTCCTCGCTCCGGGGGTTTCTTTGACTTTGAAACCAAGCGCGAGCGGCTTGAGGAAGTCGGCCGTGAACTCGAGGATCCCAAAATCTGGAACGACGCCGAGCGTGCGCAGGCGCTGGGGCGCGAGCGCGCTGCGCTGGAACGCGTTGTCGAGGGACTGACCGAACTCGGTTCCAGCCTTGCCGAGGCCGGTGAACTGCTGGAGATGGCGGCAGGCGAGGACGACGAGGGCACGGTCACAGCGATCGAGATCGATGTTGAGCGGCTTGCGAAACATGTCGAAGCGCTGGAATTCCAGCGCATGTTTTCCGGGAAAATGGATTCCCATGCCGCGTTTGTCGATATCCAGGCAGGTGCCGGTGGTACGGAAGCACAGGACTGGGCGGAAATACTGCTGCGCATGTATCTACGCTGGGCCGAATCGCGCGCGTGGAAGACGGAGCTGCTGGAAGTCAGCGGCGGAGAAGTCGCGGGCATCAAATCGGCAACGTTTCGCGTCGAAGGCGATTACGCCTACGGCTGGATGAAGACGGAGACCGGCGTCCATCGGCTGGTGCGCAAGTCGCCGTTCGACTCCGACAACCGCAGGCATACCAGCTTCACGTCGGTTTTCGTGTCACCCGAGGTTGATGACGAGATCGACATCCAGATCAATCCCGCGGACTTGCGCACCGATGTCTATCGCGCCTCCGGTGCCGGTGGACAGCACGTCAACAAGACGGAATCGGCGGTCCGCATCACGCACGAGCCGAGCGGCATCGTTGCGGCCTGCCAGACGGAGCGCAGCCAGCACGCGAACCGGGATCGGGCGATGAAGATGCTCGCCGCGCGTCTGTACGAGGCCGAAGTGCAGAAGCGCAACGAGGAGAAGGATCGCGTCGAGGCCGGCAAGTCGGACATAGGCTGGGGCAGTCAGATCCGCAATTACGTGCTGGACCAGTCGCGTATCAAGGATCTACGCACCGGCATCGAGCGTTCGGACACGCAAAAGGTGCTCGATGGCGATCTTGATGCCTTCATGGAGGGCGCACTCAAGGCCGGTCTCGATGCCGGAGCCCGGCGCAGCGACGCCGATTGAATTCGGGGCCAATGCCGTTAGTATGGGCACCCATATCATCGCGTACGGGTGGCTGTCATGAAGACCACAATCGAGATCAACGACGAGTTGCTGCGACAGGCGCGGCTGCGCGGCATTCGGGAAGGTGTCACGTTGCGTTCCCTCGTAGAACGTGGCCTCTCGCTGGTGCTCGGACGCAATGAGCCGGTGCGGGCGCGCAAAATCGAGCTGCGTGTTTTCTCGGGGGCCACAGGTTTCACACCGGAATTCGAAGGCGCTGACTGGGCTTCGCTCAAGGAAGAGAGTCGTCGGCGTTGATCGCGCTCGACACCAATATCCTTGTTTACGCGCACCGTCCCGAATACGTCGAGCACGCCGCAGCCGCCGATGTTGTACTCCGGCTCGCGGGCGGCTCCAGGCGATGGGCGTTGCCGTGGCCCTGCCTGCACGAATTCGTTGCCCAGGTTTCGCGACGATCCATTTACAGGGAACCGTCGAGTTGTGTCGTTGCGCTCGACTTTCTGCAACAGTTGATGCTGGGCCCGGCATTTGGCGGTCTACTGGGGGAAAGCGCGAATCACGTCGAGCTGTTGCGGACCCTCGTGGTGCGACCCGGCCTACACGGTGGCGCCGTGCATGACGCACGCATCGCAGCGATCTGTCTCGGCCATGGCGTGTCGGAGTTGTGGACAGCCGATCGCGATTTCCTGAAATTTCCCGAACTCAAAGTGAGTAATCCCCTGATGAGTATCCATGAGCGGTGACGAGAACCATCTGATCGCGGAGCGCCGGGGGAAACTCGAGGCAATACGTGCGCAGGGGGTCGCGTTTCCGAATGATTTCAGGCCGGACTCACAGGCTGCCGCACTGCAGAACGAGTTCGAGGACGCCGATCGCTGGGACGCGCCTTCAATCGAGGCTCTGAGCCGGCGCGTGTCCGTCGCCGGTCGCCTGCGCGCGAAACGGGTCATGGGCAAGGCGGCATTTGCGCAGTTGCAGGACGGCTCCGGATCAATCCAGCTGTTCCTGCAGTCCAACACCTTGGGCGAGCGTTACGAATCCTTCAAGGGCTGGGACGTGGGCGACATCGTCGGGGCCGAGGGCACACTGACGCGCACGCGCACCGGCGAGTTGTCGGTGCGCGTCGACGCGCTGCGCCTGCTGACCAAATCGCTGCGTCCGCTGCCGGACAAATGGCACGGCCTTGAGGATGTGGAACAGCGCTATCGGCAGCGCTATGTCGATCTCATCGTCAACGAGGATGCGGCGCGTGTTCTGCGCCAGCGCTCGGCCATCGTGCGCGCGCTGCGCGCATGGCTCGATACGCGGGGATTCCTCGAGGTGGAGACGCCGATGATGCATCGCGTCGCCGGTGGTGCCACAGCAAGGCCGTTCGTGACTCATCACAACGCGCTCGACCTCGATCTGTACCTGCGCGTGGCACCGGAGCTGTTCCTGAAGCGACTGGTCGTTGGCGGCTTCGAGCGCGTGTACGAGATCAACCGCAATTTCCGCAACGAGGGCGTCAGCACCCGACACAATCCCGAATTCACGATGCTGGAGCTGTACCAGGCATACGCGGATTTCGGCGACATCATGGACCTCACGGAGCGCATGGTGCGCGACTGCGCGATGACCGCGATCGGGCACACGGCGCTCACCTGGGGGGAACATGAGATTGATCTCGGTCCCTCTTTCCGCCGCTGGAAACTCGAGGAAGCCGTGCGCGAGCTCAATCCGGAAATCAGCGCCCCGGACTGTCGCGATCGCGAAGCGCTCGCCGGGCACTGTCGGCGTCTCGGCGTGGCGGTCAAAGCGTCCCACGACTGGGGCAAGCTGCTGCTGGAGATTTTCGAGAAGACCGTGGAGGCGAAGCTCATCGCGCCAACGTTTATCACCCACTATCCCATCGAGGTTTCACCGCTGGCTCGCGGCAGCGATTCCGAGCCGGGAATAGCCGACCGCTTCGAGCTTTTCATCGGCGGCAGCGAGATGGCGAACGGATTCTCGGAACTCAATGATCCTGAGGACCAGGCCGCGCGCTTCCATGCGCAGGTTGCCGCGATGGAAGGTGGCGATGACGAAGCCATGCATTTCGATGCCGACTACATTCGCGCGCTCGAAGTGGGGTTGCCGCCCACCGGCGGACTGGGCGTCGGCATCGACCGTCTGGTCATGCTGTTGACGGATTCGGCTTCGATCCGCGATGTGCTGCTGTTCCCGTACATGCGCCCCGAAAGCGCGTGAATCGCTATCGGGATTCCACGCTCCGCGTGAGCGACGACGCGCTGGTTTTCAGTGAACGTCCGTCGGGGCTGAGACAACGGGCGCGGCGTCGCGCAATTCACGGCGCAGGATCTTGCCGACGTTGGATTTGGGCAGCTCGTCGCGGAACTCGATGATCTTCGGATTCTTGTAGCCAGTGAGCCGCTCCCGGCAGTAGGCCTTGATGGCGTCGGCCGTCAGATTCGGGTCCTTGCGCACGACCACGAGCTTTATGATTTCGCCAGACTTCTCGTCCGGCAGTCCCACTGCCGCCACCTCGCGAATGCCCGGCATCGCGGCCACAACGTCCTCGATCTCGTTCGGGTAGACGTTGAAGCCCGACACCAGGATCATGTCCTTCTTGCGATCCACGATGTAGACGAAACCGGCCTCGTCCATGCGCGCCATGTCGCCGGTACGCAGCCAGCCGTCGTCCGAGAGAACCTGCGCGGTTTCCTCGGACTTGCGCCAGTAGCCTTTCATCACCTGGGGGCCGCGAATGCAGAGCTCACCGACTTCACCGGGCGCAACGTCTTTGAGATCCTCGTTGCGAATCGCCACCTCGGTTGAGGGCAGGGGCAAGCCGATGGAGCCGTTGTACTCGGCGAGATCGAGCGGGTTCATGCAGGCGGCAGGAGACGTCTCGGTCAAACCGTAGGCCTCAACCAGGGTGGTGCCCGTGGCTTCCTTCCAGCGCTCTGCCACTGCACGCTGCACCGCCATGCCACCACCGAGGGCCAGATGCATTCTGGAGAAATCGATGTCGGCGAAGCCGGGAGTGTTCAGCAGTCCGTTGAAGAGCGTGTTGACGCCGGTGATGGCGGTGAAGCCCGACGTGGCGAGTTCCTTGACGAAGCCCGGCATGTCGCGCGGATTGACGATCAGATGATTGCGGCCACCGAGCTGCAGGAAGACAAGGCAGTTCGCCGTCAACGCAAAGATATGGTAGAGCGGCAGCGCTGTGATGATGGTTTCTTTGCCGTCTTCGCAGTTGCGCCCGATCCACGTCGAAGCCTGCAGCATGTTGGCGACCAGATTTCCGTGCGTCAGCATCGCCCCCTTGGCCACGCCGGTGGTGCCGCCGGTGTACTGCAGGAAGGCGATGTCATCGTGATCGAGCAGCACTTCCGGCAAGGGCGCTCCGCCGGCGGCAAGCACGGCATTGAAGCCCACGGCGTCGGGAATCGAATAGTCCGGCACCAGTTTGCGCACGTACTTGACCACGAAGTTGGTGATGAAGGACTTGGGGAATCCGAGGAGGTCGCCGAGCCCGGTCGTGATCACGGTGCGCACAGCAGTATCGGCGAGTACCTGCTCGACCGTGTGCGCGAAATTGTCCAGTACCACGATCGCCACGGCCCCGGAGTCCTCAAGCTGGTGGCGCAGCTCCCGCGGTGTGTACATCGGGTTGGTGTTGACCACAGTCAGGCCCGCGCGAAGGACTCCAAAGATCGCAATGGGATACTGCAGGACGTTGGGCAGCATCAGCGCGACCCTGTCGCCCTTCTTGAGGTGCAGGTGTTCGAGGAGGTACGAGGCGAAGCGCCGGCTCAGCCGGTCGATCTCGCCGTAACTGAGCTCGCGACCCATGCACACGAAAGCCACGTTGTCGCGATAGCGTTCAATGGCTTCGTCGAACATGGCGATGATGGAGGTGTAGCGCCCGGTTTCGACTTCCGGAGAAATCCCGCTGGGATAGCTGCTGAGCCACGGACGTTCATTGGTCGACATTTCGGTTTCCCTTACGTGGCGCAGCGGGGCAGCGGAGGGACCCGAAGATTGCAGTCGCCTTCTTCCCCGATTGGAGCATAGGCACCGTAGTGCCACAAGCTGCAGCTCCGGGCTAAGGTGGTGCAGGTCAAGCGGCTATCCAGGCCGACGGGAGCCTCCGGGAATCATGCGCACAAAGAACGCGTTCCGCAGCTGGCGGGTGCTGCTGGCCCTGCTGATGGCATTGTCTGTCGGTGCCTGCCAGCGGTCCGATCCGGAGGCATCGCTGCGGAAAACGATCGCCGAGATGCAGGCCGCTGCCGAGGCGCGCGAGCCGCGCGCCTTTGCCGATCATGTAAGCGCCGATTTTATCGGCAGCCCCGGCGATCTGGATCGCGACGGATTGCGCAACCTCCTGCGCGGCGTGTTGCTGTCGCAGCAAAAAGTCGGCGTGACCCTGGGCCCCATCGAGGTGAAACTCTATGGCGATGATCGTGCCCGTGTCAGCACCACCGTGCTGGTGAGCGGCGATGGCGGCATGCTGGCCGGCAACAGCGACCGGCTCACCATCCAGAGCGACTGGCGCGTGGAGGGCGGAGAATGGCGCTGCATCGCGGCCACCTGGGAGTGACCGCGATGCGTGCCCGGCCGCAGGCCGGCGACTTCAGGCCGCGCGCGAGCGCCCTGCGAGATCGCGCAGCACGTACTTGAGGATGCCGCCATGACGGTAGTAGTCGACTTCCTTTGGCGTCAGCAGCAGCACGTTCACCTCGAAGCGCTTCTCCGCGCCCGAAGGTGAGCGCGCGACGACGGTCGCGACGCGCGCCCTGCCATCATCGAGGCCGATGATGTCGATGGTTTCCGAACCGTCGAGCTCGAGCTTGCGCGCGTTGTCTTCGCCGCGGAAAGTCATCGGCAGCACGCCCATGCCCACGAGATTGGAGCGGTGAATGCGCTCGAAACTCTCCGCGATCACGGCTTTGACCCCAAGCAGGACCGTTCCCTTGGCCGCCCAGTCGCGCGAGGATCCAGTGCCGTATTCCTTGCCCGCGAACACCACGAGCGGCACCTTGGCCGACTTGTATTTCATCGCGGCCTCGTAGATCGAAGTGCGCTCGGGCTCCGATCCCTGCTGATAGAAAAGCGTGTTGCCGCCTTCCTCACCACCGAGCATCAGGTTCTTGATGCGGATGTTGGCGAACGTGCCGCGCACCATCACGTCGTCGTTGCCGCGACGTGAACCGTAGCTGTTGAAGTCGACAGGTTCGACGCCACGATCCTGCAGGAAACGTCCGGCCGGGGACGATCCCTTGATGTTTCCGGCCGGCGAGATGTGATCGGTGGTGATCGAATCGCCGAACAGGCCCAGAACGCGGGCGCCGTGGACGTCGTCAATGCTGCCCACTGCCATCGTCATGTCGTCGAAGTAGGGCGGATTCTTGATATAGGTCGAGCCTTCGTCCCATTCGAACGACACGCCTTCCGGCGAGGGAATCTCGGCCCAGCGCGAGTCGCCCTTGAAGACGTCTGCGTAATTCTGGGCAAAGAGTTCGGGACCGACGGTGGCGGCGATGGCGTCGCCGATGTCCTTGTTCGTCGGCCAGATGTCGCGCAGGAAAACGTCGCGACCCTCGCTGTCGTGGCCGAGTGGCTGGGTGGTCAGGTCGATATCGACAGTGCCGGCCAGGGCATAGGCGACCACCAGTGGCGGCGACGCCAGGTAATTCATCTTGACCTCGGAATGGACGCGGCCTTCGAAGTTGCGGTTGCCCGAGAGCACCGAGGCGACCACCAGCTGGTTTTCCGCGATACCGCGCGAGACCTCATCGGGCAGCGGGCCGGAATTGCCGATGCACGTGGTGCAACCGTAGCCCACCACGTAAAACCCCAGCTGCTCCAGATCAGAGAGCACGCCGGCCTTGCGCAGGTAGTCGGTCACCACCAGCGAGCCCGGTCCAATGGAAGTCTTGACCCAAGGCTTTGACTTGAGTCCGCGGGCGAGCGCATTGCGGGCGAGCAGACCCGCGCCGAGCATCACAGCCGGATTCGAAGTGTTGGTGCAGGAGGTGATCGCGGCGATCACCACCGAGCCGTCCTTGAGGTCGCAATCCTGATCGTGGATGCGGATCTTGGAGCGCGGTCTTTTGGCCAGATGCTCGGCCTGTTGCTGATCGCCTCCTTCAGCCTCGAAGCGCACGACCTCGGATTTGGAGACCTCGCGGTTTGCCGCGAGTCCTTCCAGACTCGTCACGAAATTCGCCTGCATCTTGCTGAGCAGAACGCGATCCTGCGGCCGCTTCGGGCCCGCGAGCGAAGGCTGCACATCGCCCAGATCGAGCTCGAGCGTGGCGCTGTAGTGGGCGCGCTCTGCACCCGGTTCGCGCCACATGCCCTGTGCGCGGGCGTAGGCCTCCACCAGTGCGATCTGGTCCTCGTCGCGGCCGGAGAGTCGCAGATAGGTGAGCGACTCGGAGTCGACCGGAAAAATGCCGCAGGTGGCACCGTACTCCGGCGCCATGTTGGAAATCGTGGCGCGATCGGCGAGCGGCAGCGTATCGAGTCCGTCGCCAAAAAATTCCACGAACTTGCCCACGACACCCAGCGCCCGCAGCATCTGCGTCACCGTCAACACAAGATCGGTCGCCGTGGCGCCTTCAGGCAGGCTGCCCTTGAGCTCGAAGCCCACGACCTGCGGAATCAGCATCGACGAGGGTTGGCCGAGCATGGCGGCTTCCGCCTCGATGCCACCGACGCCCCATCCCAGCACACCGATGCCATTGATCATGGTGGTATGCGAATCGGTACCGAAAACCGTGTCTGGATATGCGAATGCGCTGCCTTCGTCCTCGCGGGTCATGACCACACGGGCGAGATTCTCGAGATTCACCTGGTGCACGATGCCCGTGTTGGGTGGCACGACCTTGAAATTCTCGAATGCCTTCTGGCCCCAGCGCAGGAAGCTGTAGCGCTCGCGGTTGCGTTCGAATTCGATGCGGCCGTTGACGTCGAGCGCGTCGGCGCGCCCGTAGACGTCCACCTGCACCGAATGGTCGATGACCAGTTCCGACGGAATCAGGGGATTGATCTGGCTGGCGTCGCCGCCGAGACGCACCACGGCGTCGCGCATGGCGGCCAGATCGACCACGCAGGGCACGCCGGTGAAGTCCTGCAGCAGCACCCGCGCCGGCATGAACGCGATCTCGGTTTCGGGTTCTGCCTGTGCATCCCACTCCGCGACGGCCTGGATGTGTTCGGCAGTCACCGATATTCCGTCCTCATGACGCAGGAGGTTCTCGAGCAGGATCTTCATGGAGTAGGGCAGGCGGGCGACGTCGAATCGACTGCCGAGTTTTGTGAGACTGGCAAACGAGTAAGTCCTGCCGCCGGCCTCGAATGTGTCGCGTACCTTGAAAGAGTCGAGCATGGTGCGTCCCCTGTTCGGATTTGCGGTGATTCGGATGGCGCAACTGATGGCTCCGCGCCGGTGGATGGATCGCGGCATTGGAGGCCGACAGAGTGCAGTCGCAGTCGACCCGCACCTTGGCCATGAGAGCCCATTATCGCGCAAGCGCCCGCGGCTGCGGCGGGAAGTCGATGCCCGAGGCCTCAGGGGCCTGCAGCTCAACGCCCTGCCGGTGTCACCGCCCTGTCTGCGCCGAGGTCATGGCGCGGCGGCAATTTCCCTCAGTCGCTGGCACTCGCGCGACAGGGCATTCCAGCCCAGCCACAGCCGCAGGCGCGTGCCACCCATCTGCCGCCACAGCACCACTCCGCGAAGCGAGGCCAGCAGGTGGGCGCGGACCTGCGCCACGATGGTCGGTCGGCTCAGCAGTTGCGGGTCGCCGGGAATCATCACGCGGGGAGAAAGGGGACTGACGGCTTCGGAGTAGAGGCGGCCGAGTTCCGCGATCCGGTCAGCCTCGGGGATGTCCTGCAGCGCGCGGATGCCGCTCGCCACGCGCTGCGGCGCCTCGGCATCTGCGGAGAACACCCGCTCCAGCTGCACCAGCACCACCAGCGTGCGCACCAGGATCGGATCACGTTTGCCTGTCTCCATGAAAGCATGCAGCCGCTCCAGTGCCGGACCGAGCGCAATCACGTCGCCGTACACGGACGCGGGATCGGGTGCGTCGATCCGGCCCACCGCGCCGATGACCAGCGCGGAGGCCACAGGGTCAGCCCGCCCCTCGCGGGCGATCGCCAGCGCCTGTTCGGCGGCGAGCAGGGCGCCGGCCATGCCGATCACCTGGCCTTCGCGGTTCACATGAAGACCCTCTGATCGTTGAAATCCCTCGAGTCAACGCCGCGTCTGTACATCACCCCTTCCCTTGAAATCATTCAGATGGGCCGCCTTGTCTGCGCACCGGTCGGTGTTGCGGCGGATTGCAACGCCTTGAGTCCGCCGAGGGCGGCATCGGTCTGGAGGATCGGGCCGCCGCCGAGGCATTCCTCGGCCTGATAGAAGACGGCGGACTGTCCCGGTGCCACCGCGCGCTGCGCAGTCTCAAACGACACCAGCGCGCCTTGATCGCGATCCAGGGACAGTGTGCAGGATTGACTGGCCTGGCGGTAGCGCACCTGCACCGAGCACGCCGCACCAGCGGCAGGCGCCTCGCCCGCAATCCAGTGGATCGGCCCCACGCGCATGCACCGGGCATACAGGAGTGGCGAGTCGCCCTGATCAACGATCAGCGTGTTGCGGGCCATGTCCTTGCCGATGACAAACCAGGGCGCACCGCTGCTGCCGCGTACGCCACCGATTCCCAGGCCCTCACGTTGACCGATGGTGTAGCCCGCCGCACCCTCGTGCTCGCCGATCACCAGTCCTTCCGGGTTTTCGATCGGTCCCGGCTCGAACTTGAGGTGTTGCGAGAGGAACGTTCGGAAATCACCGGGCTCGATGAAACAGATGCCGGTCGAATCACGCTTGCGAGCGGTCGGCAGTCCGCGCTCGAGTGCGCGCGCGCGGACCTCGCGCTTGTGCAACTCGCCGAGCGGGAAGATCGTCGCGGCCAGTTGCTTCTGCCCCAGTGCATGCAGGAAATACGACTGATCCTTGGAATCGTCGTGTGCCCTGAGCAGCCGGTGGCGACCGTCGAGGCAATCGGTGCGGGCGTAGTGGCCGGTGGCGATGTGCTCGGCCCCCAGGCGGCGCGCCTCCGCGAGGAAGGTGTCGAACTTGATCTCGCGGTTGCAGGCCACGTCCGGATTCGGAGTGAGTCCGGCGGCGTAGCCCTGGATGAAATCGTCGAACACCCGCTCGCGATACTCGCGTGCAAAGTTGCGCACATGAAACGGGATGCCAAGCAGGCCGCACACAGCGGCTGCGTCGCGACGATCCTCCTCGGCGCGACAGACCACGCCGGCTGCGCTGTCCCAGTTCTGCATGAACAGGCCGGCCACTGCCATTGCTCGCTCCGAAAGCAGCGCCGCAGCGACGGAGGAATCGACGCCGCCGGATACCCCGACGACGATCAAATGGCGGGACCCAGCGCCCTGCTCACGGCAGCGGCACCGCTACGCTCGACGTGCCCTGGAGTCCCGAAAGATCGAACGCATGCAAGGCATCGAGCGGCAGTAGGGGCCTTGCCAGCGCATCTTCGATATTTCTGAGGACCATCGGGCTGCGCGGCCGATGCGTCAGACCATCGATTTCGCGCGGCGCCAGCCAGAGCGCCCGCACGATGCCGTGATCGAGCGTGGCGGTGGCATCGTGTCGCACGGCCTCTGCGCGGAACGCGACGCGCAGGTATTGATCGCCGCTGCGTGGGCTGCACCACTGGTAGATGCCGACAACTCCGATCGGACGTACCTCCCAGCCGGTTTCCTCGAACGCTTCGCGCACGGCTGCGTCAACCAGTGACTCACCCGCCTCCAGATGGCCGGCCGGCTGGTTGAGCAGCAACTCGCCGTGGATCCGCTCTTCCACCAGCAGGAACCGTCCATCGCATTCGACGATGGAAGCGACCGTGACGCGGGGTCGCCAGACATCCTTCAGTGCGGGTCTGATTTCCGGAATTTTGTTCACTGCGGCTGCGACGACAGGCATGCGCGGGCTCAAAATACGTCCGCCTCGCCCATCTCCCGCTCGAGTTCGTCGGCACTGCGCGCCACCAGTTCGATGGCCGCTGCGAGTTGCTTGCCGTCCAGATCAGCCGGTATCTGAGCGACAAAGACGGCGCGGTCGGCATTGCGACTCCAGCCGCCGAGCTTGCTCTGGGCATTCAAGGCAAGCAGGCGATCCGCTGCAGCCGGCAACAGTGTTTCGCCCGTGGCATCGGCGCCGATTGACATGATCTGGCGAACGACCAGATCACCGTAACTGGCGACGCCGGAACGGACCCAGACCACCTGGCTGCGGCCGGCGCCGACGTCGAAAGTAAGCTTGTAGTCACCGTCTGCATCCACTTCGTGTGCGAGTTTCTGGCGATCCAGCAATTTGCCAAGCTTGGCGTCGGCTTCCTGCGCCAGTCCTGGGGCGCAGACGGCGGCGAGGATCAGCGTGGCGGCAGTGCAGCGACGTGCGTTGGGGCTCATTGAGGCGTTCCTGGAGTCGATTGAGCGAAACGTCCAAGCTCGCGGTCGGATCATGCGGCGATCCGCACGCGGGTCTCGCTCCGGCCCGGGAGTGTGCCTTCAGCCCTGCGCCGAGTCCACTGTCGCCCGCAACCGTGGCCACAACGAGTGGCAGGCGTGAACGGGCGGCCTTCACGGGCCTTGCCTATACTTGCATCGACCCTACTTCTGATTCGAAGCAACGCCGTCCATGCCGACCCGCAAACAGACTCCCAACCACGACACCGGCACCGTGCTCGAAGCGGTGCGGCCGGTCATCGCCAAGCCGCCGATGTACCAGGTCGTGCTGCTGAATGATGACTACACACCGATGGAGTTCGTCGTGGAGGTGCTGCAGCAGTTCTTCGGCATGACCGGCGGGCAGGCGACACAGGTGATGCTGCACGTGCATACCAAAGGCAAGGGAATGTGCGGCCTGTTCACCCGCGAAGTGGCGGAGACGAAAGTCACACAGGTGAACGAGTACGCGCGCAGTCACCAGCATCCGTTGCTGTGCGTCATGGAGAAATACTGAAAAGGGCTTCGAAGTAGCGCGCCGGCAGCTTGCGGCGACAGAGTGGCAACAGCGTTCCGCAGGGGCGATGAGCAGGAGAAGAGATGTTCAGCAAAGATCTGGAACACACCATCGGCCAGTGCTATCGCGAAGCCCGCGACGCTCGCCACGAATTCATGACGGTCGAGCACCTGCTGCTGGCGCTGCTGGACAATCCGTCGGCCCTCGAAGCGCTGCGTGCAAGCGGCGCCGAGGTCACGCGGCTGGGCGAGGAATTGCGTGGGGTCATTCGCGAGTCGGTGCCGGTACTGCCGGTGCGGGACGATCGCGACACGCAACCGACGCTGGGTTTCCAGCGCGTTCTGCAGCGTGCGGTGTATCACGTCCAGAGTTCGGGCCGAAAGGAAGTCACCGGCGCCAACGTGCTGGTCGCGATCTTCGGAGAAAAAGATTCGCATGCCGTGTTCTTCCTCGGTCAGCAGGACATTGGCCGCCTCGATATCGTCAACTACATCGCGCACGGCGTCGGCAAACTCGGTCTCGAAGGTCCGGGAGAAGCCACGGCGCAGGCCAATCCCAACGCGGAGCCGCAGGAGGAAAGCAGGAACAATCCCCTGACGGAGTTCGCCACCAACCTCAACGAGCAGGCACTGGCCGGTCGCACCGATCCCCTGATCGGACGCGCGGACGAGGTCGAACGCACGATCCAGGTGCTTTGCCGTCGCCGCAAGAACAATCCGCTGTACGTAGGCGAAGCCGGAGTCGGCAAGACCGCGCTCGCCGAGGGGCTGGCAAAGCGCATCGTCGATGGCGAAGTCCCCGAGGTGCTCGCCGGAGCGACCATATTCGCTCTCGACCTGGGCGCTCTGGTGGCTGGCACCAAGTACCGCGGCGATTTCGAGAAACGTCTCAAGGCGGTACTCGCCGAGCTCAAGAAGCATCCGCAGTCGATACTTTTCATCGACGAGATCCACACCATCATCGGCGCGGGGTCGGCCTCGGGCGGCACCATGGACGCGTCGAACCTGATCAAGCCGGTGCTTTCCTCGGGTGAGCTCCGCTGCATCGGATCGACGACATTCCAGGAGTTCCGTCAGGTCTTCGAGAAGGACTCGGCGCTCGTGCGCCGGTTCCAGAAGATCGACATCGTCGAGCCGTCCATCGCCGAGACACTCGAAATATTGAAGGGCCTCAAGACCCGCTTCGAGGAACACCATTCGGTCGAATACACGCCGGATGCACTGAAGGCGGCGGTTGATCTGTCCGTTCGCCACATCGTCGATCGACTGCTGCCGGACAAGGCAATCGACGTGATCGATGAAGCGGGCGCGCGCCAGCGTCTGTTGCCGCCCGACGCGCGCAAGACCAGCGTCGACGTCGCCGAGATCGAGTACATCATTTCGAAAATGGCGAGAATTCCCGAGAAGCAGGTCAACTCGTCGGATCGGGACGTGCTGCGCAACCTCGAGCGCAATCTCAAGATGGTGGTATTCGGACAGGAGCAGGCGATCGAAGCCTTGACCGCCTCCATCAAGATGGCGCGCTCGGGTCTCGCCAATCCCGAGAGGCCGATCGGCTGCTTCCTGTTCGCCGGTCCCACGGGCGTGGGCAAGACCGAGGTCACGCGGCAGCTCGCGATGCAGCTCGGAATCGAGCTGGTGCGCTTCGACATGAGCGAATACATGGAAGCGCATTCGGTGTCGCGTCTCATCGGAGCGCCGCCGGGCTACGTCGGATTCGACCAGGGCGGTCTGCTCACCGAAGCCGTCACCAAGCATCCGCACTGCGTGGTGCTGCTGGACGAGATCGAAAAGGCGCATCCCGATGTGTTCAACGTGCTGCTGCAGGTCATGGACCGGGGCGTGCTGACCGACAGCAATGGCCGCGAGGCGAATTTTCGCAATGCGATCCTCGTGCTCACGACCAACGCGGGCGCCGCGCTCGCGTCCCGGCGCACGATCGGATTCGTGGAGCAGAGCCACGCGGGAGACGCCATGGAGGTCATCCGTCGCAGTTTCTCGCCGGAATTCCGCAATCGACTCGACTCCGTCATCCAGTTTGGTGCACTGGACATCGATCACGTGCTGCGCGTGGTCGACAAGTTCCTGATCGAGCTCGAGGCCCAGCTGCAGGAAAAGCACGTTGCATTGAGTGCATCGCCCGAGGCGCGGCAATGGCTGGCCAAGCACGGCTTCGATCCGCAGATGGGTGCGCGTCCGATGGCCCGCGTGATCCAGGAACGCATCAAGCGCGCGCTGGCTGACGAACTTCTGTTCGGCAAGCTGACCGAGGGCGGCCGCGTCAACGTCGATGTGGAGGATGGCGAGCTGACCGTGACCGCGCATGGCGAGTGTACGGAGCTCGTGCCCGTGCTTGCCGAGTAGCATCTCCCCACATGCCGGGAACGCGTGGCCGGGCTGGCTTTCAGGATTTCCACGGCGACAGTCGTCCACCGAATGCGACGCAATCGGTGGCGGGCGTAGGCCTGAGCCCCTAACATGTGCGGTTGTAATCACTCGAGGAGATCGTCGAAGATGCGCTCAAATCACGTTGCCATGGCCATGGCCGTGTCCGTTGGACTCGGGTGTCTTGGCTTCGGCATGGACGGCCTCGCTTCGACCCTTCCCGCAGCTCCGGTCTCGCCGGTGGAACTGCACCTTGCGTCCTCCAATGACGTCTCGACCAATACCCCTCAGGGTCTACGTGCCGTCGCGACTGGCGGCACGCTGTTGGTGCGATGGAACGAACCGCTGCTTCGGGAAGCCGGGCTGGGTGACGTCCACGCAGCTGGGACCGACGTGGTCGCGACCCAGCTCGGCTTCGAGTTGGCATTTGATGGAGCCTCCCGGATTGAGATCGCCGGCGACCGCATTGCCATCTTCGCCATCACCGGCGGACGCGGCCGCATTGATGGCGGCTTCGACTTCAGCGGCGGCGCAACTGCGCTGAGCTGGCAGTCGCCGACGTTTGTGGTGCGTCCCGGTGATGCGCCACGAATTGACTTCGTGTCTGACGATGGTCGTGTGCTGTTTTACGCCGACAAGCTCATGTACGAGTGGCTCGACGGCGGTGATCGCCTGCAGATGCGCAGCGCAGATCTCAACATCAGCGCCGAGCTTGCCGCGCAACTGGGCAAGGACTGGACCGGGGACACGCAGATTGCCGAATTGCGTTGGGTGTCCGATGTCACCGAACGCTCGGGCACTCCGGCACCGGCGTCGCCAGGCAATCCGAATTTCCATGGTGAGTCGGTGCCGGGCGTGCCAGGCGCGATCTATCAGGCCGACGTCTTCATGCAGACCTTCACCGCTACCTATCAGGGTTGCCAGGGCTGTGATGGCAGTGGCGGTGCAAATGACGGGCAGATCAAGTTTGTCCCGTCATCCACGCTGATCAACAACCGCGCCGATGGCGCGGCCATCGCGACCGTGGCCAACGATCCGCTCGGCACCAGCGATGCGCTCTACTCGGCAGACGTTTCGTGGTACGAAAAATTTACGACGAGTTCGTTCGCGTACCCGTATCCGGGCAATGACCAGCATCCGTACCTGATCTGGAATCTTTATCGCCTGAATGCAGACGGCGGAATCGTGCAGATTGGACGCTCTGGAGTGAAGCACGCGTTTCTTACCACCAATCAGGGTGGGTCATGCGACAACAGCAATGGCGGGCACATTCTTGGCCGGAGCTGCGTCGACACTTACGGCACTGGCAACAACGACAACGCGCGCGACCTTGGCCCGCGCAGCGAGATTGTTCCTGCGACCGGCGAGTTCGGACGCTGCCGGTCCATCTTCGATCCGGATTGCAACGGTCAAGAGAACACGCCCAGTCTCGGCCAGTTCGACCGCCGCATGCTGGTTCGTGAGTCCGCCGTTGATGCGAGCGTGAATGCGGGCGCGAGTTGGTTGTTCGAGTCCTGGTACATCGTCCAGGACGACATCAATATCTACAACACGATGGCCACTCGGCCATTCACCAGTTCGCCAAACGGCAGCGCATGGTCGGCGACCAATGGCACGCCGTACCTGCTCGGTCCCGCGATTGATCGTTGGCAGGCCGCGGCGTTACCGGCGGCACAGAAGCGCAACCGCGAAATCGTCAATTCCAATGGTCATACCAAGGTCGCCGTCAAGGCCATCGATCTTGGCAACGGCACGTGGCGCTATCACTACGCCGTGCACAACCTCGATTTTGGCCGTCCCGTCTACGGGTCCACGGCGCCTCCCAATCTGGAGGTCATCCGCAATCTGGGTTTCGGTGCTTTCGAGGTGCCCGTCGCCGCCGATTCGATCACGTCGATCGGTTTTGCCGATGGCGACGACTCGTCGGCCAACAACTGGCAGGGACAGCAGGTTGGCGGTCGCATCGTATGGACTGCCCCCGCAGGCAATACGCTGAACTGGGGGTCGCTGTATTCCTTCACGTTTGTCGCCAATGCGCGTCCCTACGAAGTTAGGGTTCAACTCGGCATTGCCGAACCGGGCGCGCCGTCGTCGGAAGAGACCCTCAGCCTCGCGCCCGATCGGGATGGATTGTTCGGGAACGGCTTCGACTGATGCAAGTGGGCGTTCGGTTCGGCGCGCTGGCGCTCTGTGCGTTCGCGCTGGCCGGCTTCATCGCGCTGGCATCCGCGTCAGGTGCCAGCGACTCCGGGTTTTGGCCGGAGCGATCGACCCCCGACTTCACGCCCCACGGCACCCAGCCGGGACTTTTCGCAAGCATTGAATCCAACGAGAGCTGCGGCGGCTGCCACGGTCGCGGCGGCTCTCCTGCGGATGCACGACTGCTGCCGTTTGATTCCTGGTCCGGGAGCATGATGGCCAACGCCGGTCGTGATCCGCTGTTCTGGGCCGCGCTCGACGTCGCCAATTCAGATGTGCCGGGCATCGGCGATTATTGCCTTAAGTGTCACGTGCCGAGTGCATGGCTGCGCGGCCATGTTCGCAAGGACGGATCCGGCGGCACGGTAGAGGGTTTCAATGGCTGTCGGCTTGATGGCGATCACGACGATCAGGACTTTGAGAATTCAGACTACGACGGCGTCGGCTGCCACTTCTGCCATCGCCTGATGCCGACGTCCCCTACGGGTGAGACAACACGGGTCGAGAACGCGAACGTCTGGATCGATGATGCTGCCACGTGCGAGCAGAGCGGCGATTTCGGACCGTGCCGACGTGGGCCCTACCGCTACCCGCAAGCCGGTATCAGCCCGCCGCCTCACGCCTGGGCTTATTCGGCGGAACATCAGCGCAGCGAGCTCTGCGCGAACTGCCACAACGTCACAAGTCCGCTGCTGGGCGATTCCGATGCGACCGCGCTGGAGCATCTGATCCTGGCGGACGGCACGGTGACCAACATTCCGTTTCCGGTCGAGCGTACCTACTCCGAATGGAAGCAGTCCGACTTCGGATCGCGCATTTTTGCCGATGGCTTTGCCAACGCCGAGCCGGGCGGGGAGATGCGTCGATTCGGCCAGACCTGCCAGTCCTGCCACATGCAGAACTCGAGTGACCCGGAAGCGCGTGCGTGCCTGTTCAACGTTCCCGGTTCGAGGACCAACAATCTTCCGGTGCACGAGCTGGTCGGTGCCAATGCCTGGATCCCGGGAATACTCAAGACGCTGTACGGCGGCCCATTGGGATTGGATCGTGAGAGCGCCTTTGATCGAACCGTAGCGCTGGCGTCGCAAATGCTGACGCAGCGCAGTGCGAACGTGGCGGTGACTCTTGCGCCAATCGGCTCCGGAACCCAAACGCTCAATGCGACGGTGCGGGTCACCAACCTTGCGGGGCACAAGCTGCCAACCGGCTACGCGGAGGGACGCCGAATGTGGCTCAATGTGGTGGCTCGTGACGCCGGCAATAACGTCATCTTCGAGAGTGCCGCCTACGACGCCGCGACTGCAGTGTTGACGCGCGACGCGCAGTCGCGCGTGTATGAGGTCCAGCATGGGGAGTGGGATTCGGAAGCTGGCGAATGCGTCATCGCGGACGCCATGGGCCGGCAGCAATTCCACTTCGTGCTCGGCAACTGCATCCGCAAGGACAATCGAATTCCGCCGCTTGGTTTCCGGGGAGGCAATGACCTGGAAACACGACCGGTGGGGCAGGTGTATCCCCAAACTGCACCAGGGTCCGGCATGCTCGTCAATTACGACGACGCTTTGTACGCCATTCCTGTGACCGCAGGCGCGGTACGACCGATTACGGTTACCGCCACATTGCGACACCAGATCGCAAGCCGGGAGTACATCGAGTTCCTGCGCAATGAGGCGGCGCGCGTCAACGTGCCGAGCGAAAACGCGATGTGTGCTGCCGAGCGACCGCCGCTCGCGACGGGTCCACGAGCTCAGCGCCGCGCCGACTTCATGTTCGATCTCTGGTCGAACAACGGCCGCTCGCCGCCCGTGGCGATGACCAGCGACAGCGCGTCCACGCCCTGATCGCGCTTCCGAAAGCGCCCGACAAATCGCGCAAACGAGTCTCATGTAGGAGCGCGCTTGCGCGCGATGGCGCCATATCAAGACGGAGCGGCAGGCACATTCCAGCATGCCGCCATCGCGCGCAAGCGCGCTCCTACAAGAGCGCGGAACGTGAGTGGTGCGCGACAGGAATTTCAACGCGGGCGGACTTGATCGGGGTTTGCTTCGTGCAATGCCTGCCGCGGCGAGGCGCCTTGCGCGCCATGCGGTCACTTCATGCGGTAAGTGATGCGGCCCTTGGAGAGGTCATAGGGCGTCATTTCGCACTTGACCTTGTCGCCGGTGAGAATGCGGATGTAGTTCTTGCGCATGCGGCCGGAGATGTGGGCGGTAACCACGTGGCCGTTCTCGAGCTGAACCCGGAACATGGTGTTGGGCAAGGTCTCGAGGACCGTGCCTTCCATTTCTATTTGATCGTCTTTGGACATAAACCTGATTACCTGCCCGCAGGTCGGGCAAGGGCGCGCATTCTGCCACAAACCACGGTCGTGCGCCCGCAATAGCAACGGTGCAAGCGTTTCGTGGAGGGACCAG
>JBBQNY010000021.1:0-28435 GCA_038330365.1 Lysobacterales bacterium
TAGGCCTTGTATTCGCCGCCAAAACGCTCCGCGCCGATCTTCGTCAGCGCCGCAGTCAGCGTCGTCTTGCCGTGATCCACATGACCAATCGTCCCCACGTTTACGTGCGGCTTGGTGCGCTCGAACTTGCCCTTTGACATGACCTTGTAGACCTTTTGCTGGAGTGTCAGGAGATTGCTGCGATGAGTGACGTTGCAATGGCCGGTTTGCGCGGTGGCGCGAACTGGCCGGTGGTGCTCACGAAAGGAATCGAACCTTCGACCTCTTCCTTACCAAGGAAGTGCTCTACCGACTGAGCTCCGTGAGCCTTCAGAGGACGGAGGACAGATCACGGAGGGCGGATTCAGGCGCTGTCCTCTGTAGTCTGTCCTCTGCTCTCTGTACCCGGTGGAGCGGGAGACGGGGATCGAACCCGCATGATCAGCTTGGAAGGCTGAGGTTCTACCATTGAACTACTCCCGCATTCAGACAACAGAAAACGGTGGGAGAAGGCGGCGGAAACCTCGCTTGCCTGCGACTTCTGCGGTCCGACCCCTGTCCTCACATGGTGGAGGGAGGTGGATTCGAACCACCGAAGGCGTAAGCCAGCAGATTTACAGTCTGCCCCCGTTGGCCGCTTGGGTATCCCTCCGCACAGAGCCGCGCATTGTCGCGTCAGCTGTGATGGGCTGTCAACAAAGGGCTTGGGTCCCCCGGGCAGTCAGTGCTTCAGAGTCTGCAGAAACGCTTCGAGTTCCATGCGGACCTGGCGGATGACCTGGGCGGAAATGCTGGCCTCCATGCGTCCCTGTTCGCCATCCAGCCGCTGCCGCGCACCGCCAATGGTGAATCCTTCCTCGTACAGCAACGACCGGATCTGACGCACCAGCAGCACATCGTGGCGCTGGTAGTAGCGGCGATTGCCGCGGCGCTTCACAGGCTTGAGGTTGGGGAACTCCTGCTCCCAGTAACGAAGCACATGCGGCTTGACGCTGCACAGCTCGCTGACCTCACCGATGGTGAAGTAGCGTTTGGCCGGAATGACCGGCAGTTCGGCGTTACTTGCCTGGTCCAGCATATGCCTCCACCCGCATCTTGAGCTTCTGACCCGGCCTGAAAGTCACCACGCGACGCGCGGAAATAGGTATTTCCTCCCCGGTCTTGGGGTTGCGTCCCGGGCGCTGCTTCTTGCTGCGCAGGTCGAAATTTCCGAAGCCGGACAACTTCACCTGCTCTCCGTTCTCGAGCGCGCCACGGATCACGTCGAAAAACGCATCGACGAATTCCTTGGCCTCCCGCTTGTTCAATCCGACACTGCCGAAAAGGTGCTCGGCCATCTCGGCCTTGGTCAACGCCATGCTTACCCCCGTAAGCGGGCGCGCAACCCGCATTCCAGCGCACTGACCGCTGCCGCTACGGCGCCGGTCGCATCCTGATCCTCAAGAGTGCGCGAAGGGTCCTGCAAAATCAAGCCGATAGCGACACTTTTGCATCCAGGTGGCAACTCGGGGCCGACGAAACGATCAAACAGGATGACTTCCTGAAGCAGCGGACCGATCGCTTCCCGCACGCAGGCTTCGATCCGGGCAAACGGAATGCCCTCCGGCACGATGATGGCAAGATCCCGTCGCACCGAAGGGAATCGCGAGATCGCGCCGGCCTGCGGCAATCCGCGGCGCAGCAGCGCATCGAGTTCGAATTCGAACATCCAGACGCTGAAATCAAGATCCAGCGCCGCCCGCAGATGCGGCGACATGGCGCCGAGCCATCCGAGAACTCGCCCGTCTCGCGTCAGCGCGGCGCTTTGTCCCGGGTGCAGCCATGCAGGCGTGTCGTCGCGAGGTGCAAAATCGAAGTCACTGGAGGCAGCGCCGGACAGCGCCATCAACTGCTGCACGTCGCCCTTGAGGTCAAAGAAATCCATCGGCTCCGACTTGCCTTCCCAGTGTTCCCGTGAGGCCGAACCCATCGCGCAGCCAGCAATGCGCGGTGTCTCCACGGGTGCGCCGCCATCAGCCGACGCATGAAAAACCCGGCCGCACTCGAACAATCGAAGCCGCGCCAGCTGCCGCGTGCTGTTGCGTTCCAGCGCCTGCACCAGCCCCGGCAGCAGGGCCGTGCGCATGACAGCGAGATCAGTCGCCAGCGGATTGGCCAAGCGCACACCTGCGGCGTCGAGTTTCCAGTGCTTGAGCAGCATTGCGTCGAGAAAGCTGAAATTGATGGCCTCGACATAACCGCGATGACGGAGCGCATCGGCTGCCAGCGCCGTATCGACACGGCCTGAGGCGAGTTCGGGCGCGCTGATGGCGCCCTCGGGCACGCGCGCCGGAATGGTGTCGTAGCCCACCACGCGAGCAACCTCCTCGATCAGGTCCTCCTCGATGGCGAGATCGAACCGGCGCGAGGGAACGCGCACCATCCAGCCTTCTGCATCGGGATCCACGCGCATGCCGAGCGATTGGAGGATCGCCTGGATATGTTCGCGGCCGGGATCGATGCCGAGCACACGCGACACACGCGACTGGCGCAGCCGGATCGTGGCCGCCGCCGGCAGCAGTTCGTCGAGACAGGATTCGCTCACGGGGCCAGCCCTGCCACCGCAGACTTCGAGCACCAGCGCGGTCACACGCTCCATCGCGCGCCGCGGCAGTTCCGGATCCACGCCGCGCTCAAAGCGGTGCGCCGCATCGGAATTGAGACCGAATCGCCGCGTACGCCCCGCAATGGCTGCAGGAGCGAAATGGGCTGCCTCGAGCAGCAGCGCCGTGGTCGAGTCCGTTACGCGCGAGTCGAAACCGCCCATGACACCCGCCAATGCCAGTGGTCCGCGCGCATCCGCGACCACCAGGGACTCTGCATCGAGCTTGACGGTGCGCCCATCCAGCAGATGCAGGGATTCGCCTGCCACGGCCCAGCGCACTGCCAGCCCTTCGCCGACAGCGGTGAGATCGAAGGCGTGCGTCGGCTGACCAGTCTCCAGCAGCACGTAGTTGCTGATGTCGACTACGGCGTTGACCGGCCGGAGACCGCTTCGAATCAGGCGACGCCGCATCCAGCCTGGACTCTCCGCATGCATGTCGACGCCTTCGACGACGCGCCCCAGGTACCTGGGGCAGGCCGCGCCGGCGTCGAGCCTCGCCACCGAGCGGTCATTCGCCCCGAGTGTCGCTGCGACGGGAGCTGCAGGCGGTGCGGTCCAGCGCAAGCTCGCCAGCGCGGCGACTTCGGCCGCGAGCCCCTCCATGCCGAGACAGTCGCTGCGGTTGGGCGTCAGCTTGAGTTCGATGATGGCGTCGGGCAGTTCCAGCACCGTCGCGACCGGCGCGCCCGGCTTTGCGGAATCGGGCAATTCGATGAGACCACGCGCATCCTGATCGATGCCGAGCTCCTGGGCGGAACAGAGCATGCCCATCGACTCCACGCCGCGCAGGCTGGCCGCCTCAATGGTGCGGCCATCGGGGAGGCGTGAACCGGGCGGAGCCAGGGCCGCCATCAGGCCGTCCCGCGCATTGGGGGCGCCGCAGACGATGGTCACGGGCGCGTCGCCGCCGGCGTCCACGCTGCAGACGCGGAGCCGGTCCGCACCCGGATGGGGCGCAGCTTCGAGAATGCGGGCGCATACGATTGCGTCGAGATCGGCACCGATGGCTTGCAGCGACTCGACCTCAAGCCCGGCCATGGTGAGGCGCGACACCAGCTCCTCGCGATTCCACGCGATGGGGACCAGTGTCCGCAGCCAGTTTTCACTGAACTTCATGTTGTCTTCCGATAGCCGGCGATGCGGTCAGGCGAACTGACGCAGGAACCGCACGTCGTTTTCGAACAGGCTGCGCAGATCGGCGATGCGATGGCGCAGCATCGCAAAGCGCTCAACGCCGAGACCGAAGGCGAAGCCCGTGTAGCGTTCGGGATCGATGCCGCAATTGGCCAGCACGCGCGGGTGCACCATGCCGGCGCCCAGCACTTCCAGCCAGCCAGGCTCGGCACCATCGCCTCGATCCCAGCGGATGTCGACTTCCGCCGAGGGTTCGGTGAACGGGAAATAGCTTGGGCGAAAGCGCATTTCGAACTCGCGTCCGAAAAACGCGTTCACGAATGCCTGCAACGTGCCTTTGAGATCGGCGAAGGTCGATGTCTCGTCGACCAGCAGGCCCTCGACCTGGTGGAACATGGGCGTGTGGGTCTGGTCGGAGTCGCTGCGATAGACCTTGCCGGGCGCGATGATTCGGAGCGGCGGCGTGCGCCCCGACAGGGCACGGATCTGGACCGGCGAAGTGTGGGTGCGCAGCAGGCGCCCATCCTCGAAGTAGAAGGTGTCGTGCATCGCACGCGCAGGATGATGCGGCGGAAAGTTGAGCGCCTCGAAGTTGTGCCAGTCGTCCTCGATTTCAGGGCCCTCGACCGCCGCGTAACCCATGCGCTCGAAAATCGAGACGATACGCGCGAGCGTCTGCGTGATCGGGTGGATTGTGCCGAGTTCCACATTGCGACCGGGAAGCGTCACGTCGATACGCTCGCTCGCCATCTGGCGTTCAATCGCCTCCTGATCGAGCAACTCGCGTCTTTGTGTCAGCGCCTGCTGCAGCGCATCGCGCGCGCGGTTCACTTCCGCGCCGCGGACCCGGCGCGAATCGGCGTCCAGCGATCCGAGCGCCTTGAGCTCCGCGGTGATCGAACCCTGCTTGCCGAGCAGGCCAATGCGCAGCGCCTCCAGTGCGCCTGAGTCGCACGCGGATGCGATGCGGCTGAGCGACTCGCGAACCAGATCCTCGAATGCGGACATCGGCTTCACCTGAAGAGAGGGCCCAGGAAGCGCAATCCCCGGTGGATACGCTGCGCGTGGCGAGAAGTCCGTGCCTCGCGCAAACAACGGCCACGCCCTCCGGGCGAACATTGCGCGGGTAGAACTTGCGCCGCGTGGCCGCAGCGCACAGGCATTGCCTGCACGCTGTCAGCCGGACGGTGCAGCACCGGCTCACGCCGATGCCGCAGTCTCAGGCGGCCTGACTATCCCGCGTCCGCGCGACGATGGCACCGAAAGCGGCGGCGTCGTGCACGGCGATGTCGGCCAGGGCCTTGCGGTCCATCTCGATGCCCGTCTTCTTCAACGCGGCGATAAGGCGGCTGTAGGTCGTGCCATGCAGGCGCGCCGCCGCATTGATGCGCACGATCCAGAGCGAGCGGAAATCACGCTTCTTGAGCTTGCGTCCGATATAGGCGTACTGGCCGGCCTTGGTGACGGCCTGCTTGGCGACGCGCAGTACCTTGCGGCGGGCATTGAAATAACCCTTGGCGCGGGACAGGATCTTCTTGTGACGGCGGCGCTGGTTCTGGCCGTGTTTGACTCTTGCCATGATTTATCTCCTGACCTTAAAGGTACGGCAGCATGCGCTGGACGCGACCGGCGTCCTCGGGACGAACGTGGTTCGTCGCCCGCAGACCGCGCTTACGCTTGGTCGATTTCTTGGTCAGGATATGGCTCTTGAAGGCGTGGCCGCACTTGAAGCGGCCGGTCGCCGTCTTGCGGAACCGCTTGGCGGCGGCCCGATTGGTCTTGATCTTGATCTTTGCCACTTTGATGCTCCTTGATATGTGATTTGTGATTTGCCGTTGCGAGCGGTGGCGACCCGCGCCACGCTCTCCGTCCTGCTCGTTCCGGCTTGTGTCGGACGTCCCGCCCGCTGCTTCTCCGTGCTGCCTCGCCTGCTCCCCGGAAACCGGGGACCGCACGCGGAGCGATGCGTCATTTGCGCTTCGGCGCCACCATCATCACCATCTGCCGGCCCTCGAGACGGGGCCTGGACTCGATGGTTACCTCGTCGATGAGGTCGGCCTCGAGCTTCTTGGCCATCGCCTCGCCGAGCTCGGCGTGCGCCAGTTCGCGGCCGCGGAAACGGATGGTGATCTTGACCTTGTCGCCTTCACCGATGAACCGGCGCAGGTTGCGCAGCTTGATCTGGTAATCGCCATCATCCGTGGTCGGCCTGAACTTCAGCTCCTTGATTTCGACCTGTTTCTGCTTTTTCTTGGCAGCGTTGGCCTTTTTCTGCTGATCAAACCGGTACTTGCCCCAGTCCATGATGCGACAGACTGGTGGATCGCCATTCGGCTGGATCTCCACGAGATCAAGTCCCGCTTCCTGGGCCAGCTTCTGGGCCTCCTCCCGACCCATGATGCCGGCCTGCTCGCCCTCGGCGTCGATAACGCGAACGCGCAGTGCGCGGATCTCGAGGTTCTTGCGGGTCTTCTTGTCGTCGTTACTGATTCGTGCGCCCTCCAGCAGGCTGTGAAACAAATGGAAGCGGGCCCCCGGCCCGAATCCGCATGAAATCGCTTTGTCGCAGGGTCATCCCTCGAGAATGAGGGCGCGCACCTGATCGGGTGTGAGGCTACCCAGATCCTCCCCGGCGCGCGATCGCGCTGCGAGTGTTCCGGAATCGCGCTCGCGATCACCGGCCACCAGCAGCAGCGGCACCTTCTGCAACGTGTGCTCGCGGATCTTATAACCGATCTTTTCGTTGCGCAAATCCGACTCCACCCGCAATCCGAGGGCGCGCAGGGTCAGAGTCTGCTTTTTCACATAGTCCGACTGGGCATCGGTGATGTTCATGACCATCGCCTGTACCGGCGCCAGCCAGAACGGCAGATTGCCGGCGTAGTGCTCGATGAGGATGCCGATGAAGCGTTCCATCGAACCCACGATGGCCCGATGCAGCATGACCGGATGCCGGCGCGTGCTGGTCTCGTCCACATATTCCGCACCGAGGCGCTCGGGCATCATGAAATCGACCTGCATTGTTCCGACCTGCCAGCTGCGGCCGATCGAGTCGCGCAGGTGGTACTCGATCTTGGGGCCGTAGAACGCGCCCTCTCCCGGCAATTCCTGCCACTCGACTCCGCACTGCGACAACGCCGAGCGCAACGCCGACTCGGACCGGTCCCACACCTCATCCGCGCCCAGGCGGGACTCGGGCCGCAGGGCCAGCTTGAGCGAAATGTCGGTGAACCCGAATGCCGCGTACACGGCCATGGCCTGGCGGTGGAATGCGGTGACTTCCGATTCGATCTGGTCCGGCGTGCAGAACACATGGCCGTCGTCCTGCGTGAAGGCGCGCACCCGCATGATTCCGTGCAGCGCACCCGAGGGCTCGTTGCGCGTGCAGGCACCAAACTCGCCGTAGCGGATCGGAAGATCCCGGTAGCTGTGCAGGCCGTCGTTGTAGATCTGGATGTGGCCCGGGCAGTTCATGGGCTTCACCGCATACGTCCGCTTCTCGGACTCGGTGAAGAACATGTTTTCCTTGTAGTTGTCCCAGTGTCCGGAAGCTTTCCAGAGCTCCACGTCCAGGATCTGGGGGCAGCGCACTTCCTGGTAACCCGAATCGCGGTAAACGCCGCGCATGTACTGCTCGACCGCCTGCCAGAGCTGCCAGCCACGCGGATGCCAGAACACCATGCCGGGGGCTTCTTCCTGCTGATGGAAGTAGTTGAGCTGACGGCCAATCCGGCGGTGGTCGCGCTTTTCCGCTTCCTCCACCCGCTGCACGTATGCGTCGAGCTGTTTGCGATCCGACCAGGCCGTACCGTAGATCCGCTGCAGCTGTTCGTTCTTCGAATCGCCGCGCCAGTAGGCGCCTGAAACCCGCGTCAGCTTGAATACCTTGAGAAATCGGGTGTTCGGCACGTGCGGACCGCGGCACATGTCGACGTACTCCTCGTGGTGATAGAGACCCAGGGATTGCTCGTCCGGCATGTCGTCGATAAGGCGCAGCTTGTAGTCCTCGTCGCGCTCGCGGAAGGTGGCGATCGCCTCGACACGCGGGGTCATGCGCTTGACGACGTCGTAGTCGCGCCCGATCAACTCCCCCATGCGCGCCTCGATGGCGGCCAGATCGTCGGGCGTGAAGGGCCGCTCGTTCCAGATGTCGTAGTAGAAGCCGTCCTCGATGACCGGCCCGATCACCATCTTGGCCTTGGGAAACAGCTGCTTCACGGCGTGGCCGACAAGGTGCGCCGTGGAATGGCGAATGATTTCGACGCCTTCGGAATCCCGGGCAGTGATGATGCGGAGCGATGCACTCTCCTCGATCCGGTCGCAGGCATCGACCAGGCGACCGTCGACACTGCCGGCGATCGTCGCCTTCGCCAGCCCGGGCCCGATCGCCAGCGCGACATCCATGACGGTCGGTGGCTGCTCGAATTCGCGTTGGCTGCCGTCGGGGAGGGTGATTGCGATCATTGTCAGGCTCGGAACAGGATTGAAAACGGGCAGGCCGCGGGTACCGCGCAATGCGGCCACTCGCGGCACAGGCTCGGGAGGAGGCGGCGAAACGGGGACGACTGCGTCCCTGCTTCTCGCGCGTCTGCAAGGTCATGCGGACTGTGCGGGCGACCGTATTGCAGGCCCAGACGACTGTCAATCGAACGCAGCGGCGACGAACGGCTTGGAACGCCGACGCGCCGGTGCAAGGATGCATGGCATCAGGGAGTCGTTCCTCGGATCTTGAGGACCTCGCCCACCGATATGCGAGAGGAGGCGGGCAGATGCGGAGTTTGCGTCGATTGGCGGCAGGAATGCGAACGTTGCGTGCCAGTCTGCGGCCGCGGCAGTCGGGGTTGCCCGTGCTGCTCGTGCTCGTGCTGACACTGCTGTCGACCGGCTGCGGCGATGGCATTCGCGAATTCATCAATCCACCGGGTGCCAGCGTGCAGCGGGTGGAAATCCAGGACGGCGGCGCCTGGAAAGTTACCTTGCGCGTGCAGAACTTCAGCAATGTGCGCACCGAGTTCGAGCGCGTGGAACTGGCGCTGTTCGTGGATGGGAACCGGGCGGGCATGCTCTCTCGCGGCGCGGATCTCGTGGTCGAGTCCGACTCCGTGGAGCTGTTGATACTCGAGATCGACGCGGCGGTGGCGGCGCGGGCGGTTCTGGCTTCCGAGTCGGCTCTCAGGAGCGGAGTTGCCTACCGGCTGGAGGGCTCGATCGAGACCCGCAAGCCGCGTGGCCGCTATCCCATCGCTTTCGACAGCCGCCTCGCTCCCGTGCCAGGCCGACCGGGCGAATTCCGCTGATACCCGTGCGAGGATCACCCAATCATTTGAATTGATTGATCCCATGGGCCGCCTGGACTGCACACCGGTCAGTGCGGCGAAAGGATTGCAATACAGTGAGTATTGCCTCGGAGCCGCGCCTTGACCGGTGCGCTGACCAGGCGGTGACGCTGGCGTGACATTGACTGGAGGCTGCTTGAATGAACCGATACGACGCCCCGCTCAGGGAAATGCGCTTCGTCCTCAACGAGGTGCTGGACGTGTCCGGTCAACTCGCAGGTGCCGCAGGTATGGCACCCGAGCGCGAGCTGGTCGACGCGGTGCTCGAAGAGGCGGCGCGATTCAGCGGCCAGGTTCTGGCACCACTGAATTCGGTGGGCGACACGCACGGCTGCGTGCTCGACAAGTCCGATGCCAGCGTGCGCACACCGCCCGGGTTCCGCGAGGCGTACGCGCAGTTCGTCGAGGGCGGCTGGGGTGGGCTGACCGCGCCCGCCGAGTGGGGCGGACAGCATCTGCCTGAAGTCGTCGGCGCCGCGGTCAAGGAAATGATCGACTCTGCAAATCTGGCCTGGGGCACCTATCCACTGCTGTCGCACGGTGCGACCGAGGCCTTGAAGCACCACGGAGAGGCCTGGCAGCGCGAGGTGTTTCTGCGCCCCATCGTCGAAGGTCGATGGACCGGCACCATGTGCCTCACCGAACCGCACGCCGGCAGCGATCTGGGTCTGCTGAAGACCCGCGCAGAGCCGGCAGGCGACGGCACTTACGCCCTGCACGGCACCAAGATATTCATCACCGCAGGCGAGCATGACTTCACCGACAACATCGTGCATCTCGTGCTTGCGCGACTCCCGGACGCGCCTGCCGGCGTCAGGGGAATCTCGCTCTTCATCGTGCCCAAGTTCCGCGTTTCGCGCGACGGCGTGGTCGGCGAGCGCAATGCCGTCCATTGCGGATCGCTCGAGCACAAGATGGGACTGCGCGGTTCCGCCACCTGCGTGATGAACTTCGATGGTGCCGTCGGCTATCTCATCGCGGAGCCCAACCGGGGTCTGCAGGCGATGTTCACCATGATGAACTCGGCACGACTCGCCGTCGGCTTGCAAGGCCTGGGACTCAGCGAACGCGCGTCGCAGAACGCTGCGGCGTACGCTCGCGATCGCCTGCAGATGCGCGCGCTGTCCGGCGCCCGCGCACCCGAACTGCCCGCGGATCCGATCATCGAGCACCCGGATGTGCGGCGCATGTTGTTGACCCAGAAAGCGCTGATCGAAGCCGGTCGCGTGCTCGTCTACGAAGCCTGCCTGCAGATCGACCTGGCCGATCGCGCGCCCGATCCCGAGCGCCGTACGCAGGCGGAAGCACGCGCCTCCCTGCTCACGCCCATCGTCAAGGGCTTCCTGACGGAATCCGCAGTCGAGTGCACCTATCACGCGCTGCAGGTCTTCGGCGGTCACGGCTACATCGCCGAATGGGGAATGGAGCAGCTTGCACGCGATGCGCGCATCACCACCATCTACGAGGGCACCACACAGATCCAGGCACTCGATCTCATCGGCCGCAAGGTGTTGACCAATCAGGGCCGCGAACTTGGGCTGTGGCTGGCGGAGATCGACCAGGAATGCGCCGCCGCCGAGGGTTCGAGCAAGGCCCATGCAGACTCGCTGCGATCCGCAGCATCAAGTCTCGCAGCCGCCGCCGGCACGATCGGCCAGCGCACCAGCGTCAACGCTGACGAGCTGGGAGCGGCCGCCTATGATTTCCTCATGGCCGCAAGTTACGTGGCGCTCGGCTGGTGCTGGCTGCGCATGCTGCGGGCGGCAGCGGCGAATCCGGAAGCCGTCGATGGTCGGGAGAAGCGCGCTACCGCGGCGTTCTATTTCGCGCGCATGCTGCCCCGTGCCGATATGCATCTGGCATGCCTCGGGAGCGGTCTTGAGACACTCGAGATGACAGCCGCGGCTGCACCAGCCGCCGGGTAGATATCCGCACTCGACACCGAACACTGCGGACTCACGTGATCGTTGTCGCGGGTTCCGCATGAAGCCCCGCGCGCAGCTTGCCGGATATGGCAGCGGCGCCTAATATCGACTGCCGAGACTTGCAGTGAGAATCCCATGACCAACCTGTGCACCGGGATCGTGCTTTCGGCATTGCTTGCCATGTTGTCTGCCAGTGTCCCGGCGGCATCCGGGGAACCCTTCGCGGTCAAATCCATGGAGGATTTCCTCGATTACCAGTACGCGTTGCGCGATGCGGTGGAAAGCGGCAAAGGCCGCTTCGGCGCGCTTCCCAAGGTCGAGCGATCGAAGCTGCTGCGGGCCCAGGACGAGATCTTCCGGATCCTCGAAGGCAAGACCTCCGTCAAACGACTTTCGGAGCGGGACAAGAAGTCGCTCTACAACGCGCAGCACGTAGTGGCCGCGATCGTCACCGGCGCCGGCGACGACATGAGTGTGTGTCGAAGCGTCAACGATATTGGCACGCACCTGACAACGGTGGAATGCAGGACCACTGCCGAGGTCAGGGCCACGGGCGAAGACAACCGGGAACGCTTCGGCAAACTGCAGCAGTGCCGCGGATCCGACTGCTCACCGTGATCGACGGGCGTTGCGACTGACTCCTGCTTGCGCGCATGTGACTTTCGGCACAGCACGCGAATTTTCCGATCGCGTACGATTTGAAATGTCAGCAGTACCGCTTGCGATCCCCCCCCCCCTCGTTTCCGGGCGGCGCGTGGCTTGAGCATGCAGGCTGCACCCCTCGAGGATTCGCAATGTCGCCAGTCAGACTCAGATTTACAGCAATCGCCCTCCTGTTTGCTGCCGCATCCAGCTCGCTCATGGCAGCTGGAACGGTGGCGGAACGCCGCGCGAACCAGGAGCGGCTGCGAACTTCCGTCGAGGCGCGCGAAGGAAAATTCGCGAAGCTGGGCGTTGAGGATCGAGCTGCGCTGATGCGTGAGCAAGACAAGATCTTCAGCATCCTCGGGGACAAGAGTGCGACCAGCCAGCTGTCAGGCGAAGAGCAACGGCGACTCGAAGGCTCCGAAGCGTCCATCGACCGTATTCTGGCGAAGCTCGAACCGGCCGTCGCGAAGCCCAAGGTGGTCTGCTCCTACGAGGCACGCGTCGGCAGCAATCGCAAGGAAAAGGTTTGCCGCCGCATCGACTCCAGCGACTCGGCCAACGCCCGCCAGGCGCTGCGGAAAATGCAGACACGCTGAATCCATGGCCTTGCGGCGCCCGCGCGGGTCAGCTGCAAGTCGGGATCTCCTGGCGGCGATGTCAGGCTGGGAGTTCCTGCAAGGATGCTCCGGCAGGAAATCTGGCGGGCGGTGATTCCCGGGGCAACGTGTGTGCCCTGCGTCATGGGCTCGAGGGCCACGCCATCCGGTCGTCAAGGGTTTTGGGTATGCTCGGGACATGCATCGCGCATCGAAGCTGATCGAGCTTGCGGGGGCGACCGGTCCGGTCCCTTCCGGTGCGCTGCTTGCGGGACTCCACGTGACGCGTGTGCTGTCGCTGGATGCACACGGGCGGATTCTCGACTGGATGAGCTGGCAGGACGCCGTTTCGCTCTACGCACGCGGCGCAGTGGCGTGGACACTCGGTGAGCCTTGCCTCACCGTACACGGGGGAATCAACCGCATCAGCGGCCTGCAGAGTTGTCTGCAACTTCATCCGATCGTCGCTTCCCGCGGACGCGCGCGCGCCGCACGGTTCCTGCCTTCACCGGCACTTACCAACACCGCGCTGTTTTCGCGCGACCGCATGCTCTGCCTTTACTGCGGTGATGGGTTTTCTCGCGGCGAGTTGACGCGGGATCACGTGATACCGACTTCGCGCGGCGGTCGCGACTGTTGGGAAAACGTCGTCTCGGCCTGCATCGCCTGCAATACGCGCAAGGGATCGCGAACTCCGCAGCAGGCCTCGATGCCCTTGTTGGCGGTTCCCTATCGCCCGAGCTGGGTGGAACATCTGATCCTGTCCAACCGCAACATCCTCGCCGACCAGATGGAATTTCTGCGACAACACCTGCCGCGGGATCGACGCAAGGCTGCCTGACCGGCCACGCAGCGCGCCCGTACGCCTGCCTTCGCAGCTGAACGCGCACCATTCGCGCACTGTCGCGACTCCATTGCTGCTTGTTCCTGCCCGGTGGGGCCGCGACAATGTGGGGCCACACACGGATTGCCGATGATCGACGCGCACCAATTCCCGCTGCTTGCGCGCATTGCCACGCCCGAGGACCTCAGACAGGTCCCGGAAGCGGAGCTCGGCGCTGTCGCGGTCGAGTTGCGCCGTTTCCTGATTCATTCGGTGGGGCGTGCGGGCGGCCATTTCGCGGCAGGGCTCGGTGTCATCGAGCTCACGGTGGCACTGCACTATTTGTTCGATACACCACGCGATCGGCTGGTGTGGGACGTGGGCCACCAGTGTTATCCGCACAAGATCCTGACCGGGCGACGCGACCGTATCGAATCCATCAAGCGGCAGGGTGGGCTGGCGCCTTTCCCCCGGCGCGAAGAAAGCCCCTACGACACGTTTGGTGTCGGCCATTCCTCGACATCGATATCCGCCGCATTGGGCATGGCGATCGCCGCCCAGAGACAGGGCGACAACCGCCACATCGTCGCCGTGATCGGAGACGGTGCCATGACCGCGGGCATGGCCTTCGAGGCGCTCAACCACGGCGGCGACCTCACGCCCGAGCCGAACCTGCTGGTGGTGCTCAACGACAACGGCATGTCCATCTCGGAAAACGTGGGCGCCCTCACCAAGATGCTCGCACGGCTGTTCCTCAGCCGGCGGCTCAATGCATTGCGGGAACGCGCCAAGCAGCAGATGCCTCGTGGCGGACTGCTGTGGCGTTTCCTCAAACGATGGGAGGAGCACGCGAAGGGCATGTTCGTGCCGTCCACGATTTTCGAAGAGCTCGGGTTTCGATATTCCGGTCCGATCGACGGCAACGATCTGGGCACCGTCCTGCACAGCCTGCGCACCCTGAAGGAACTTCCCGGTCCGCAGCTTCTGCACGTGGTCACGACCAAGGGCAAAGGCTATGCGCAGGCCGAAGCCGACCAGATCGAATACCACGCAGTCGGACCGTTCGATCCACAGGCCGGCATCGTCAAGGGTTCTGGGGGCAAGCTCCCGGCACCGACCTACACGCAGGTATTTGGTGACTGGCTGTGCGACATGGCAGCCGCCGATTCGAAGCTGGTGGCCATTACGCCGGCCATGCGCGAGGGCTCTGGTCTTGTACGTTTCTCGCGCACCTATCCCGAGCGGTATTTCGATGTCGGCATCGCCGAGCAGCATGCCGTCACCGTGGCCGCCGGCATGGCCTGCGAGGGCTGGAAGCCGGTGGTCGCGATCTACTCGACGTTCCTGCAGCGCGCGTACGATCAGTTGATCCACGACGTCGCGTTGCAGAATCTCGACGTCACGTTCGCCATCGACCGGGCCGGACTCGTGGGTCCCGATGGCGCAACGCACGCAGGCACTTTCGATCTTTCCTATCTGCGCTGCATTCCCAACATGGTGATCATGGCGCCGGCAGACGAGGCTGAATGCCGGCGCATGCTCTCCACCGCGCATCGCCACGTGGGTCCCGCTGCGGTGCGCTATCCGCGGGGCTCCGGCCCCGGCGTGGCTGTCCCCACTGATCTCGAACCAATCCCCCTGGGTCGCGCCGAACTCTGCTCGGACGGCGCAAGCGGGCTGCTGATCGTGGCGGTGGGCAGTCTCGTCTCCGTGGCGCGCGTGGTGGCCGAGCGTTTCGGCGCGACGCTCGTCAACCTGCGCTTCGTCAAACCGCTTGACGGGGCGCTGCTGCTGCGGCTGGCGCGTTGCCACGCGCGCCTCGTGACGATTGAAGACAACGCGGTGGCGGGCGGCGCGGGTTCGGGCGTGGTGGAGCTGCTGCTTGAGAACGATCTCGCCCTGCCGACCCTGATGCTGGGACTGCCGGATGCGTTTCTCGAACACGCATCCCGTGAAGAGCTGCTTTCGCAGTGCGGCCTGGATGCGGACGGCATCTCGCGCAGAATTCGCGCACGCTGGCCCGATTGCGTTATTGCGGAACCCGGCGATTCCGAACGCCCCAGGGTCTCAGTCGGCTGATATCCCCTGCGTGATCCGGTCGTGGCCAGCCAGATCCTGCAACGTCTCCACGCAGCCAAAGCCTGCAGCCATGAACTCGGCGCGCACGCCGGCTCCCTGAGTGCTGCCGTGTTCGACCACCAGTGCAGCGCCGGCACGCAGGTGCGCACGCGCTCCGCTGACGATTTTTCGGATCGCGTCGAGACCATCAACGCCCGACACCAGCGCCGCGGGCGGCTCGAACCGCAAGTCGCCCCGCAAGAGATGCGGATCACCTGACGCCACGTAGGGCGGGTTGGAAACGATGAGATCGAAGCGGGTCCCAGCGCGCACGCTCTGCAGCCAGTCGCTGCGCAGGAAGGCGAGATTGCAAAGATCGAGCCGTTGCGCGTTGCTCGAAGCGATGCGCAGCGCGTCCATGCTGCGGTCGACACCCAGGACACGTGCCGCCGGTCGCTCGACGGCGATGGCCAACGCGATCGCGCCGCTGCCGGTGCCGAGGTCAAGCACGTCGAGGGTAGTCTTCGCAGGCAGGATTTCGAGCGCCCGCTGCACCAGTTGTTCGGTTTCCGGGCGCGGGATAAGTACGCCCGGCGCCACCATCAGGTCGAGCGACCAGAATCCGCGCCGACCGGTCAGATACGCAATGGGCTCGCCGCGCACACGCTGCTCGATCAGCGCCTCGAACTCGGACGCATGGCCGGGCGCGAGCGTCGCGTCGCCATGCGCGATCAGCCAGGTTCGTTCGCGCTGCAACACCCATGCCAGCAGGATCGCGCTGTCGAGCGCGGCCGATTCACGATCTCCCCCAAGCCGCGCTCGCGCCATGCGCAACGCCGCATCCACCGAGGTCTGAAAGTCGCCCGCACCGCCGGTCACCTCGGCGGCGCGTCGACGGGCGGGCCCTTTCCCGAATCAGGCGCATCGGCTTTCGCTTCGGCCTCGGCCTCGGCATCCGCGGGCTCGCGGCTGATGGGCGCAGGACGTCGGTTGGACTTCGCATCGCGCTGCCAGTAACCCCCGCGCAGCCACGCATCCACGCCCCAGCGCAGCCAGCGCAACAGGGCAGCGGCGAGCCACAGGGCCCACAGCAGCATGGCGATCTTGTAGACCAGCAATGGCAAGGCGATCAGCGCAGCTTGCGGCATGCTGCCGCGGCTGCGGTCGCCGAACCACGCCAGCGCGTGATCATGGGAGCCGTTGCCGACGACATACATGGCAGGTTCGCCCAGCAAGCCCGACTGGATGGCACCAAACAGGCTCCAGAGCGCGATGAGCGTCAACAGCAACAAGCCAATCTGCGCCAGGTTGAACCACGGGTTCGCGTTGATACCGGCGCTGCGCGCGCGCCAGTCGACCGTCAACAGCCAGGCGACCACCACCAGCAAGGCCGGCCAAGACACGGTCGAGAAGCCCAGCACGAGCAACATCCAGTCGCGCAGTCGAAGCGGCGTGCGCTGCAGCCGTGAGACGCCAAAAGCCAGCAGCAGCATGAGCGCAAGCTCGGGCCAGTACAGCACCGCGGGACCAATGCGTGGTCCGTTTGCCCACAGCAACCAGCGATCGGCCGGAAGCTCCATCCGAATCTCGAGATTCGCAGCCGCGGCGCCAAGGTCGATGGCCGGCGTCTCGACCCGCAATCCTGGTTCCCCGAGGTCACGCCACTCCACTTCGACGTGTTGCTTGCCCGGATGTACCGGCAGGACGAGCTTTCCCTGTTGCGGACGCAGATTGTGCAACTGCCCGTCGATGCGAACGGCCTGCACGTCCGCAGCCGCTGGCAGGGTGAGCGTGTGCTGGTCGCCCCGGGTGCTGCGAAGCTCGAATGTGAGCGCGTATTCCACGGCGCGACGCCCGAGCTTGCCGAGCAGCGTTGCCGAATCGATGGCCCGCGTAGCGCCATCGGCGACCGCGGGGCGCTGAATGCCGAGCTCGAGCTTCTCGCCCGGAAGCGGCGAGAACTCGTGCAGCCAGCCGTTGTTCTCGCGGGTCAGTTCCGGAATACCCGAGACCTTCAGGGACCATTGCGGATCGGCCGCAAGTCGCCAGACTTCCGCGTAGCGAGCCAGGGTTGGCGCTTCGATCGCCAGGCTCGCGGAGCGCTTCAGGCGCGACTGCCAGCTGACGATCTGCTGGTCGTTGCCGAACGAGACTTCGACCGCATCGCCCCGCACCACCAACCGCTCCGTCAGCACCGACTCGCCGGGCAACAGCGGCACCTTGATCGTGAAACCGGCGCGATCCGGCGCGATGCGCTCAACGTTCGTCGTGACCAGCCATTCTTCCCCGAATCGCAATTCGCGCGAAACGCGCACGAACGGCGCGAATTGCTGGCTGCCCTCACCGGCTGAGTCGGTGTTGTTGCCGGCCGCGGCCGTCGCGGCCCGCGTCAGGGTCAGCGAGTCACCGGACAAACGGCCTTCGCTGTCGAGCCCTTCCGCGGCCCACGTCTGACTCGCGACTTCCACCCGCCGGGGCGGAAGCGGCCAGTGCAATCGCAACACACCGCCGGCCGTGCCATACGCCACCAGCAGGCGATGCACCCCGCGCGGGACATGGATCCAGAGGGAAGCTTCATCGCGTCGATGCACGGGCGCCGGCGCGCCATCGAGAGTGATGGCCAGCAGATCTCCCTCGCCCACCGGCTGCGGCACGGGCAGGGCGTGATCAACCAGGGCGTGCAATTCCATCTCGATCGTCACGCCATCAGTACGATCCTGCACCGACGCCAACGGTATCGATGCGCACGCGGGCGCGCAGGGCGGCGGCCGCAGCAACTCCTGGCGCAGCTGGTCGAGAATTTCCTGACGTGGCACCGGGTCGGCCTGCAAGGGTGCCAACAAGCCCAGCAGCAGAACCGCTGCAGCTGCAGCGCCTGGCGCGGGCTTGCCGAATCGCGGCATCCGGCGATCCGGCCATCGCTGCGCGATGATCCGCAACAGCACGAGCGCGAGCAGCAGCACGGTCGACAGGCGCAACAGGCGCGTCAGCCACGGCGGCGACACGATCAGCCGCACCTCCTGACTCGAGAGGACGGGGCCGCTCCATTCCAGCAGATAGCTGTTCCAGGCCCACGCCGGAATGCCCGAGCCCGACTGCAGCACGGCGTCGGCGTTCCACTGGCTCTCGACGCGGTAGGCCGACTGGGAGGTTTCCGCGTCCACGCGCTTGATTCTCGAGCCCACGACCGTGATGGATTCCAGTTGATCTGCTGACGACGACGCCGGCACATTCGACTTGGCGGTGCGTTCCGCCATGGCTTCGGCGGGTGGCGGTGGCGGCTCCATGAATACCAGGTCAGCGGTGCCTCCCGCCCCCTGCGCAGCACCTTCCACCCCGCGCGCGCCGGCGTGCTCGAGCTGCGGATAAAGCGCGAGCCGCATGCGCTCCGCGGCGAACGGCAACGCCAGCAGCACCAGCACCGCGAGCGTGGCGATGCGCAGCACTCCCACGACTTCACGTGGTCGGCCTGCAGGCAGTTTCAGCTGCAGCAGCGCGAGCGCCAGCAGCGTGATCAGGCTCCAGGTCAGGCCCGGCGCATGCTGATAGCTCAAGGCTGCCAGCAGCAGCATTATCGCCGCGAGGCCAAGGCCGCCGTACCAGTACGCCAGCAGCATCGCGATGGCGACATAGAAAATCGCGAGCAGGGTCCATCGAGAAAGCCAGGATCCGTGCGCCGTGTCCGCGCCCGGCGCGGCCCACAGCTCGTAACCGGGCGGCAATTGCAGCTGGGTCGAAACGGCGTCGAGCGACTGCTGCCAGCCGGTAACGGGCAAAGCGCCGCGACCCTCGATGCGCGTGGACGCGTCGATAGCGACGTCGGAGGAACGGATCTCCAGTCCCGTCACGCCCTTCCGGGTTGTCGTCACCTGCGTCGGCTCGCCGTCGATGCTTGCGCGCGTGAGGCGGAACGGCGCCGCCATCTCCAGTCGCCAGTCGCGCCGGAGATCGCCCTGCAGTGAATCGCGCGAGGTGAAACCCCCGCCGTCGAAATCGAGCCAGAGCGTGCGCGTCAGTTGCAGGCGATTGCGATCGTCCGCGGAAGGGCCGCGACTGCGTTCCGCGATGTCGAGTCCAGCGCCGCCTTCGAGCAACCAGGCCGGCAACGATTGCCAATCGTCTGGGACGCCGGCCTGGGTCGGGTCGATCTGCGACGCGCCGGATACCTGTGCTATGCGCCAGCGTGGCTCCTGCTCGAAGCTCCAGATTTCCTGCGCCGGCCACGGTGTCGACGCTTTCGGCCGGGCGACCTTGCCCAGCGCCGCGGTCGCACGCGCCACCAGCTGCAACTGGTGTGAGCCCGTTCGCAACTGCACCACCAGCGCACCATCGGCAAGCATGCGAGCGTTGAGGGACCCGGAGAGTTGTACGGGCGCGAAACCTGCGGGCAAAGATCCGGGCAAGCTCACTTCGCGAGCTTCGCCTGAAACTTCGAGCAGAATGCGGGTATCCAGCATCGCTGGCACGCCGTCGGCAAGCTTCCGGAACACGCGCACCTGCAATCGTTCGGGTGCCTGCGACGCCGTTTCGCTACGGCCCAGTCGCACCTGCGCGCTGTCGCGCGAGGGATGTGCAACCGCTTCGCCGTCGACGCTGAGCTGCAGCAACGAAATCGCCGGAGGCAATGCGAGTTGCTGCGGCCGGCGCTCCCAGCGCACGGCGCCCTGGAGCCGGTGGCTGCCGCGATCAAGCCAGAGTCCAGGCCGGCCCGATGCATCGCTGACCACCACGGCACTGACGCCGTCGGCGGTGACGGACTCAGGCCAGTAGCGGGCATCGCCCGGCAAGGGAATGAAACTGCGCTGGTCGACTTCCCAGGTCTGCGCAAACGTCGCGCCCGCCGCCGAAGCGTCGAGAGTCAGCACGCCCGGCCAGGCACAAATGCGCATATCTGGATTGGCAGCATCCTGACCCGCCAGCCAGGAACAGTCCGGATTGAGGTCGTTGCGAAGTACCCAACCGCGCCAGTCCTCCAGCGCCTGCGGGATGACCGGCTGCGCCAGCAACGGCATCGCCGCGAACCAGAACGTCAGGAGCGCAATCCCGCGAAACCGGCGGGATATGGAATGCTGGAGTCGACGCATGGCTCTTTCCTTCGCTGGACGTGCCGTCAGTACGCGGCGCCCGCTGCCGCGGGGTTGATGCGCAGGCCTGCCGAGGGCGCCTCTGAACAAGCGGGTCCCACAATCAGTTCACCGTGAGCCGCCACAGCTGTTCGAGCCCCGCAAGCAGGAACCCGCTGAGAAAGAACAGGTACGCCGCACGCAAATAGGGGTACTTGTAGTGCGCCAGATAGATGCCGAGCGAATACAGGTCCGAGACCATGGATTCGTAGGCCGAACCGTCATTGCGCATGTGCTGCGCCACTTCCTTCAGAAATCTCTCGCGCGACAACTCGGCGAAATGACCGAAGAAAAACAGGTTGAAATGCGGTGGTAGTGGCTGTCCGTTCAATTTCAGTGGCCGGTACTTGGGCAGCACCGCGAGAATCGACAGGATCAACGCGATCGAGGTGAAGCACAGCAGCGTAATCGCGCTCAGCTTGAGCTCTGGATCGTTGACACGTCCAAGCGTGACGGTCAGCACCACGGACGAGACCGTGATGATGATGTTCGCCTTGAGATCGGCCATGGCCGACAGCTGCACATGGTGCTGCTGTGCGGTGCGGATGAGGTTATCGCCGGTGTTGCGCTCGGGAACGGTTGCGAAGTCGCTGACGACGGGCGCTTGTGGCTCAGGCATGAAAAATCCCCCCGGGGTATCGCAGCAGTTTAACCCGCGCGCAGCCATCCAATGCAGGTGCCGCGATCAGTCGGTCTGGAGTTCTGGCGACTCGAGACCGTTCGGATCGGGGCGCCGGATGCGTCGCGTTCACGTCTCTGCGTCCACCCTTCGCGACTTCGCCGTTGCGCCCGAGGTCCGCCGTATGTTGCAGCCGCTCCGCGCCGCACTGTTTAGCGGTATCGCCTTGTTGCTTGCGGGTTGCCAGGGCGCCATCTTCGCGACGCTGAACGCGGCTACGCCCAACGACCATATCGAAGCGCGGGAAGGAATAGTTTTCGACGCCGCGCACGACCTCAAAGCCGACGTGTATCTGCCACGAGTCCGCGCTGCCAATGCGCCTGTGGTCGTTTTCTTCTATGGCGGAACCTGGCGAGGCGGCAAGCGCAGCTGGTACCGGTTCATCGGTGAGCGACTGGCGGCGCGCGGATTCATCACGGTGGTCCCCGACTACCGGAAGTATCCCGAAGTACGATTTCCAGTCTTCGTGACCGATGCGGCGCACGCAGTCGTGTGGGCGCGTGACACCTTTGGATCGAAGGACGGTCGACTGTTTCTAGCGGGTCACTCAGCGGGCGCGCATATCGCCGCGCTGCTGGGGACCGACCGCCGCTATCTTGAGGCGGCGGGCGGCTCGCTCGATCAGGTGTCGGGTGTCGTCGGCTATTCGGGCGTGTACGATTTTCTGCCGCTGACCGACGACGTGCTCAAGGACACCTTCGGTCCCGAAGACAACTGGCCGGATTCGCAACCGGTCCGCTTCGTCGATGGCGACGAACCACCGTTCTTCCTGGTGCATGGCCGCAACGACCGCCTGGTGTGGCCGCGCAACAGCGAATCGCTCGCTCGCGAGCTGCGCGCCAATGGTGTGCCAGTAGAGCTGCTGCTGCGGGATCATCTCGGTCACTACCGGTCCGGGTTGAATCTGGCGCGCACCGACGCGGACGCAACCACTCGCGCGCTGCTCGAATTCCTGCGCAGTCCCCCGTCGCGCCGCCAGCGCGACATGCAGCGCTAGGGAGCCCGGTTGAGGCCATTGGCCAACGGCGGCGGCGGATTTGCAATCGTTGCTAGGATCGAGCGCAATGAACCTGCGCGACCTGCACTATCTGGTAGCACTTTCCGAGCACCTGCACTTCGGAAGGGCCGCGGCAGCGTGTCACGTCACCCAGCCGACGCTGTCAACGCAGCTTCGCAAGCTGGAGGAGTCGCTCGGCATAACACTGATCGAGCGCAATCCGGGCGCTGTGCTTATCACCGAGGCAGGTCGGGACATCGTCGCCCGGGCGCGATCCATCCTGCGCGAAATAGAACACATGAAGGATGCGGCGCGACAGCACTGCGACCCTGAAGCCGGCAGCCTCCGGCTTGGACTCTTCCCCACTCTGGGTCCCTATCTCCTGCCCCACGCCATGCCACGACTGCAGGCACGACTGCCGCGGGTGGAGCTGCTGCTGGTTGAGGACAAGAGCGAAGCCTTGCTCGCTGCGCTGAGGCACGGCACCCTCGACGCCGCGCTGCTCGCGCTGCCAATTGACGACGCGCAACTTCACCTCGAACCGCTGTTCGAGGAGCCGTTCGTACTCGCGGTGCCCCGTGGCCAGGCGCTGGAAAGTAAGCCGCAGCTGAGGCTGCGCGACCTGCGCGATCAGTCGCTGCTGTTGCTGGAGGAAGGTCACTGCCTGCGCGATCAGGCGCTCGACGTCTGCGCGCTCGCCGGAGCGGGCGAGCGCGCGGGATTTCGGGGCACCAGCCTCGAGACCCTGCGGCAGATGGTGGGCGCCGGAGTGGGAATCACATTGCTGCCACAACTGGCGGTCGCCGCGCCCGTCTCCATGACCGACTCGGTCAGCCTGCTGCCGTTTTCCGGGCAGGCGCCGAGCCGCCGCATCGGCATGCTGTGGCGTCGATCAACTCCGCAACACGCCACGCTGCGCAAGATCGCCGAGGAATTCGCGCGCGCCGCAGAGGGTGCGCTTGCGGGTACCCGCGCCAGGCTTGAGGAAGCGGCCAGCGCCCGCGCGGCGGCCCGGGCCGAGGTGCCAGCAAAGCCCGGCAGCTGATCAGTCGACGCTGCAGACGCCGGTGCCGCCGATCCCGCAGTACCCGGAGGGGTTCTTCGCCAGATACTGCTGATGCTCGTCCTCTGCGAAGTAGAACTCAGGGGCAGGCGACAGGATCTCGGTCGTGATCGGCTCGAAGCCCGCCGCGCGCAGCTTTTCGTCGTACTTCACACGGGTGGACTGCACCTGCTCCAGCTGGTCCTGATCGCAGTAGATGACCGACCGGTACTGCGTTCCCTGGTCATTGCCCTGACGCATGCCCTGGGTTGGATCGTGGTTGTCCCAGAACGCCTGCAGCAGCGCGGCAAGGTCAGTGCGCGCGGGATCGAACACAACCTGCACGACTTCGGCGTGGCCGGTCTCTCCGCTGCAGACTTCGCGGTAGGTGGGATTGGGTGTGTGGCCGCCGGCATAGCCGACGGCGGTGCTGACGACACCGGGCTGCTGCCAGAATTTCCGCTCGGCCCCCCAGAAGCAGCCCATTCCGAACTGAACCGTCGACATGCCGCTGAATGCGTCGCGCAGCGGTGCATCGAGCACCGCATGCCGGTTGTGGGTGAGCTGCATCGCGGCTTCGCGTCCCGGCAGGGACTGGGTGCTATCGGGGAGCCGCTGCTTGAATGCGCCAATGCCCAACATGATTCGGATCCTTGAGTGTCGACTGCTTTCGACATGCGGTCGCCGCCTTCGACTTCAATCCCTTCGAGCCAAGGGAAGACGGCCCGACGCGCCGCCCGGGGACGCTCTACCGCGATTCGTATTTCGGGAGCCGCTCCGGCTCGCGGCATCCGGCATCGATCCACTCGCCCATAGCCGGAAGCGCGTACAGCGCCTCGACGTAGTCGGCGACTTCGTCCCGGCACTCGACCGCGTATCCGCGGAAGCGGATGGCGACGGGCGCGAACATCGCGTCCACGATGCCGAATTCACCGCACAGGAAAGGGCCTGTCGATGGTGCCTGCGCGCGCAGCGCGCGCCACAGCGTCTGTATGCGATCGATATCCGCCTGCGCATCCGGGTCCCACGGATGTGCGGTCCCGGTGCGCGCCACATGCATCGGCAACTGGGTCCGCAGCGCCGCAAATCCTGAATGCATCTCCGCCGCTGCCGAGCGCGCGCGGGCGCGCACGGCGATGTCCCGGGGCCAGCCGCCGCCATCCAGAAAAACCTCGGAAACGTATTCGCAGATGGCAAGAGAATCCCAGACCACCACGTCGTTGTGGTGCAGCGCGGGCACCTTCCCGCTGGGCGAGAGCGCATGGATGCCCTCGCGGAAGGCTTCGGTGTCCAGCACGAGCCGCTCGACCTGGAATGCGACACCGGCCTGGCGCAGCAGCAGCCATGGCCGCAGCGACCAGGAGCTGTAGCGCTGGTTGCCGATGATGAGTCCGGGCAGGCCCGCCATGTCAGAACGCCCAGTCACGCAGGCGCCCCGCAGCATTCGCGGCGGCATCCTCCGACGCCGCGGAATCCTTTTCAACTTCGTCGCCCCGAAACAGAGCGAGTGCGGACACCACGTCCTCGGCCGGACCACGCGCCGAGTCCGGAACCTGGACGCGGATCAGCCCGGAGACCGGCAGGTCGCCCAGTGCGCCTGTCAGGTGCGCGCCCGTGACGAAGCAGGGAATCTCCGCCGCTTCCAGCGCATGCTTGACCAGCATGGCATCGATGATGTTCTCGGCTTCGTAGACGGCGTGCATCGCGCTCTCCGGCAACTGGCGCGAAGTCTATCGCAGCGCGGTGGTGCTGCAGAGGCTCGCTTGGGCGGCGCTCGTGCGAAACTCCCGCGTCCGAACCTTGCCGCAGCATCGAATGACATCCGAACCTGTCGCAACCAATCACTTCATACGCCAGATCATTGCAGACGACCTCGCCAGCGGTCGACATGCGCAGATCCGCACGCGATTCCCGCCTGAACCGAATGGTTACCTGCACATCGGCCACGCCAAGGCGATCTGCATCGACTTCGGGCTTGCGGCCGAGTTCGGGGGTCGATGCAACCTGCGCTTCGATGACACCAACCCGGCTCGTGAGCACCCGGAGTACGTCGCGGCGATCAAGGAGGACGTGCGCTGGCTCGGGTTCGAGTGGGTGGAGCTGCGGCACGCATCCGATTACTTCGACGTTTTCCACGCGGCTGCGGAACAACTCATCCGACAGGGCGACGCCTACGTGTGCGACCTCTCGGCCGAGGACGTGCGCGCCTATCGCGGCACGCTGACCGAGCCGGGCCGGGATTCGCCGTTCCGGGAACGATCCATGGAAGAGAATCTCGATCTGTTCCAGCGCATGCGCGGGGGCGAGTTCGAAGACGGGGCCCGCACTTTGCGCGCACGCATCGACATGCGGCACGGCAACATCAACCTGCGCGATCCGGCGCTCTACCGCATCAAAAAGGTGCCACACCAGAACACCGGCGAGGCGTGGCCGATCTATCCCATGTACGACTTCGCGCACTCTCTCAGCGATGCCATTGAAGGCATAACACATTCGTTTTGCACGCTTGAGTTCGAAGATCACCGGCCGCTCTACAACTGGTGCGTGGATCGCGTCGACCTGCCGTCGCACCCGGAGCTTCTCGCTTCACTGCGCGCGCGCGGTTTGCCGATGGAGGCATCCAAACCGCGCCAGATCGAGTTCTCCAGGCTCAACATCAACTACATGGTCACGTCCAAGCGGCGGCTGCGGACGCTGGTGGAACAGGGCGTCGTGGACGGCTGGGACGATCCCCGGCTCAATACCCTGCAGGGCGTGCGCCGGCGCGGTTACACACCCGGCGGCCTGAAACTTTTCGTCGAGCGACTCGGCGTCAGCAAGCAGAATTCCATCATCGACTTCTCGGTACTGGAAGGCTGCATCCGCGAGGACCTCGACACCAACGCGCCGCGCCGCATGGGCGTGGTGGATCCATTGCGCGTGCTGCTCACCAATCTGCCGGAGGACGCCTGCGAGACGCTCGAGTTCTCGAATCATCCGAAGGATGCGTCCTTCGGTTCGCGCGCGGTGCCGTTTTCCCGTGACCTCTGGATCGAGCGGGAAGACTTCGCCGAGATTCCGCCCAAGGGATGGAAGCGCCTTGTGCCCGGAGGCGAAGTACGCCTGCGCGGCGCCGGCATCATGCGCTGCGACGAGGTGATCCGCGCTGATGACGGCACGATTTGCCAGCTCAACTGCACGCTTGATCCGGAATCACGCCCCGGATTGGTGGGAGCCGACCGCAAGGTGAAGGGCACGATTCACTGGCTGTGCGCGCGCCGCGCTGTGGCGTCCGAGATCCGACTGTTTGAGCGCCTGTTCGCCGTGCCCGAACCCGCACTTGAAACCGAAGGCAGTGGCACGGCGGGCGATCTCAATCCGAATTCGCGTCGGGTCGTGCAGGGCTGGGTGGAACCCGCAGCGGCCGATTCGGCTCCGGAAACGCGCGTTCAATTCGAGCGCCTTGGCTACTTCGTGACGGATCGGCGCGACCACCGCCGCGATGCGCCGGTATTCAATCGGACTGCGACACTACGGGACGTCTGGGCAACACGGGAGCAATCATGATGAGCTTTTTGCGTTCGCACGATCAACGCTGCGAGAGTTCCAGAACGGATCATCGCCCCGACCAGCCGCAGCGGTGCGCTATCGGGACAGTGCAGAATCCCGCGGTGCCTGTCAGGGCCAACTTCTCAATTCTGCGCGCGGCAGCGCTCCTTTGTGGAACGCTCGTCCTTGCCGTCGCCTGCGCGCAATCGCCGGGTTCGCAGCAGACGCCCCCGGAGCCCGCAGTGCCTGAGCGAGCTGCCAGCGGCGAGCGCACCTCGCCGCCGGACAGCGCAAAAGTCGAAGTTCCTGTACCCCAGCCACCCGCTGGCGGCGCACTGCAAGCGCTCGACCGCAGTTGCACGGTGGATGCCGATTGCGCCGTCAAGAATGTCGGCAACTGCTGTGGCATGTTGCCGGCCTGCGTCAACGTCGGTGCGGAGCCCGACCCTGCCCGCGTGCAGGCCGACTGCGCCGCTTCAGGGCTCTCCAGCATCTGCGGGTTCCAGGAGCTCGCAGGCTGTCAGTGCGTCGAATCGCGCTGCGAGGGTATTGCCGGCGGCAGTCAATTGCGCTGAGGCAGCCAATGTCCATTCCGAACGAGGTCCGCCTGTCGCTGCCGGAGTGGATCCACGCCGAGGTAGAACCAGCCGCGCTGTTTCCGACGGCGGAGCAGCAGGTAGCACTGGCAATCCGGTTGGCTTCGCTCAATGTCCGGCACGGCACCGGCGGTCCGTTCGGAGCTGCCGTCTTCGACGTACGCGGGCGCGTCGTCTCGCTGGGCGTCAATCGCGTGCTGCCGCAATGCTGCTCGCTCGCGCACGCGGAAACCATGGCTTTGATGCTGGCGCAGCAAAGTCTCGGTCGTGCGCGCCTGGATGCGACCGGGGATTCCTTTGTGCTCGCGACCAGCGCGCAACCCTGCTGCCAGTGTTATGGAGCGATCGTGTGGTCGGGCATCGGCATGCTGTTGATTGGTGCGCGCGCCGAGGACGTCGAGTCGATCACCGAATTCGACGAAGGCCCACTTCCAGAGGACTGGATCGGCGAACTCGAGCGACGGGGCATCGCCATGCAACGCGACATCCATCGCGAGGCGGCGTGCGACGTCTTGCGCGAGTACGCGCGCCGCGGCGGCCAGTCCTACTGAGCAACGCAGATCGGGCACGCAACGCGCAATGCAATTCCGCGCCGGCGCAATGCACCCGGAGACACATGAGCTGTCGACCCACCTCGCGTAGGCGCCATCTTCATGTAGGAGCGCGCTCGCGCGCGATGGCGCAATGGCGGGACGAAAGACGCGGCACGGGCCTTGCGTGGCGCCATCGCGCGCCAGCGCGCTCCTGCAACGGCGGCGCTTGCGCGCTGCGTCTGGAGGGGAGTCGGCGATCCTGCATCTTGTCCGAGTCTGCTCAGATCTCGAAGCTGCGGAAGCAGCGTGACGATCGCGCAAACTTCAGAAACGGATGCGGCCGGTGAGCATGTCCCGGTACATGACCCAGTCGCCCATGAGCGACCAGAGCGGATACGTGAATGTCGCCGGGCGATTGTGTTCGAAGAAGAAATGTCCCGCCCATGCGAAACCGTAACCCGCAAGCGGCATCCCGATAAGCCACCAGGGATTGAGCGTGACTACCGTCGCCACCAGGAAGCCCAGCACGAGCGAAGTGCCGACAAAGTGCAGTCGACGGCAGGTCGGATCCGCGTGCTCGGCCAGATAATGCGGATAGAACTCGCGAAAATTCTGGAACATCGAAATACCTCGTCTCAACGTGCGGATCATCCAGACCAGCACCTGATTCAGATGCTGGCTGAGGAGCGACGTACCCGCAAGCGCTGCGGTAAGCGCCAGGGGGATCCAGTGTCCTGTCCCGGAGGTACGTTGCTGAATTCGCGACGCGGGTGCGTCGTCGAGGCAAGGCGCGA
>JBBQNY010000022.1:0-28319 GCA_038330365.1 Lysobacterales bacterium
ACACCGCCACCCCCGCCACCCACAGGAGGCACGTTGACCAAAGGCGTGGCCGTGACAGGCCTTGGGGCCAGCACCGGCAATTCGCTCAATTACACGATGGTGGTGCCGGCAGGGTCGACGAACCTGACGTTCACCTCTTCCGGTGGCACCGGTGACGCCGACATGTACGTCAAGTTCGGCTCGGCTCCAACCGACACTACCTACGACTGCCGTCCGTACAAGTCCGGCAATGCCGAGACCTGCACCTATGCCGCACCCGCAGCCGGAACCTACTACGTGCGCCTGAAGGCCTACAGCACGTTCTCCGGCGTCTCGCTGGTCGGCAATTACACCGCTGGTGGCGGTGGCGGCACTCAGAGTTTCTTCGAGAACACGACTGACTATGCGATCAACGACAACGCCACGGTCGACAGCCCGGTCACGGTCAGCGGTCGTACCGGCAATGCCCCAAGTGCGCTGAAGGTTGCAGTGACGATCTATCACACTTGGAAGGGCGACCTGAAGGTCGACCTGGTGGCCCCGGATGGTTCGCTCTACAACATCCACAACCGCACGGGCAGCAGTGCCGACAACGTTATCGGCACCTTCACCATCAACGCCTCGAGCGAAGTGGCGAACGGCACCTGGAAGCTGCGCGTCAACGACAATGCGAACGGCGATACCGGCTACATTGACAAGTGGAGCCTGCAGTTCTGACTGGATGAGGAATCATTCGACGCGTCACCAAAAACCCCGGCTTCGGCCGGGGTTTTTTTTGGACTCACTGCAGCGTTTTCAAGCCGGTTAAGCCGGCAGTCCGCATCCCGTTGCTAGCTTCAGTCTGGCCTCGTCGGGTTGCGGTCGATCGACCGCGTGAGGCATCCCCCCGGCAATACAAGGAAAACTTTCCATGAATCGAAACAGCAGCTTTTTCGGCGCCGTAGTCTTGTGTGCAGCATTGGCCGCGACCGCCGTTGCCGCCCAGGACGGCAGCGCGCAGTACGCGACCGATACCGGCAACCTCACCGTCACCTACGGTCAACCAGGTGCGCCTGACTACGGTCCGCGGCCGGATTTCGGAACGCTGGACGCGGACTCAAGTGGAGGGGTCGACATGTCCGAAGCCCGTGCATACCGGCTACTGGACGTGGATTTCGATCACGCAGACGGCAATCGCGACCACCGCATCTCGGCCCGCGAATACGCACGGTGGCCGCAGAACCGCTGAGTCTGCGTCCGGCAGATCCCGGGCAAGTCGTAGCGGACGGGGAGTACTCGATTGAATCGCATCTGGAAAACGCTCGCCCTGGGGTTGGGAGGGTTGGCCGTGGGATGGCTTGCCCTTTCCAGTGCCACGACGGCCCGCGACGCGAGAGTCCTGCGTAGTGGGGAGCGGGGCAACGCCTCGCTCCCTCAGCATCCTGCCGCAAGTGATCGATCCCGGCACAACGGCAAGGCGCCGGCTTACATCGCGGCTTTCCGGGGGTTTTCCAGCGCGGATTCCACCGAGGTGATGGGCCGGGTTCTTGCCGATCCTCCGCCCGCACTTCCGGACACTGACGGCACCCGCTGGAGCAACCTCAAGGAACAATGGGACCGGTTCCAGAATGATCACGTCGCCGGGGTAGCCATCGAGGTCGAACTGGACGATGGTCAGCGCGTGCAGGCTCTTACCGACGCCCAGGGCTACTACCGGGTCAGTCTGCCCCCGGTTGCAGGGCTGCCGACCGAGGGAAGTTTGTGGTTCGAGGCGCGTGCGCAGGTCATTGGCAGCGACGTGCATGCAGTGCACGAGATCCTGAGGATCGACCCCAAGGCCCGTTACGGAATCATTTCCGACATCGACGACACCGTGCTCGACAGCAAGGTGGTCGACTGGCGCGCGGCCGCGGAACTCACATTTCTGCACAACGTGCGCACCCGCAAGCCGCTGCCCGGCGTGGCCCAGTTGTATCGAAGCCTGCAGCAGGGGCCATCGGGTGCGACGGCCAATCCCCTGTTCTACGTGTCCAGCTCTCCGTGGAATCTCTACGATCTTCTGGAAGCGTTCCTGGAGATCAACCAGATCCCGCATGGACCGCTGCTGCTGCGCGAAATCGACATCGGCCTGGGCTACTTCCGGCAGGCCCGCAACCACGGCAGCAAGCGCGACAATATCGTCAGACTGTTCCACCAGTTTCCCGAACTGTCATGGGTGCTGGTTGGCGACACGGGACAAGCCGATGCGCAGATATACGCCGGCATTGCCGAGGAATTTCCCGGGCGCGTCCTCGCAATCTATATCCGGGACATCGATCCGGATCTGTCCTCCGCCTTCGACTTCAACGTGGACGCGGTGATTCACCGTGTCGGGCCGTTGAAAGTGCCCATGCTGCGCGTGCGCGACAGCGATGCCATCGCGGAACACGCGCGGTCCATCGGTCTTCTGCCCCAGGTTGAAGTGGCCGAAGTCGCGACGGAAGTTGCTCGCGAGAAGAGCGCGCCGCCCCAGGTTGAGCCATGATGATCACGCCCCCGAGGAGAAATCCCATGAAGCACAACGGATCCGATCCCTTCGACGACAATCGCCGGCGCCTGCTGCGACTGGGCACTCAGGCACTCATCGCCAGTCTGGCCGCGCCCGCAGTTCTGGCCGCGAACCGTTCGGCCGCGTTGGCGGCGAGTTCCACCGAGGCACGCATGCCTCCGTCCAGCGCGCCCTTCCAGCTGGCGCCCCTGCCCTATCCGGAATCCGCGCTGGCTCCAGGCATCAGCGCTGAAACGGTGGGTATTCACCATGGCAAACATCACGCCGGCTACGTCGACAAGCTCAACAAGATGCTGGCCGACAATCCGCGACCGGGTCAGTCGCTGGAAGCGCTCATCCGGGCAACGCATGCACGCGCCCAGGACGTCGGCATCTACAACAACGCGGCCCAGATCTGGAATCACGATTTCTACTGGCGCAGCATGACGCCCAAGGGCGGCGGCGAGCCCGGTGGATCGATTGCCCGCGCGATCAGGCGCGACTTTGGAAGTTTCGCCTCGCTGCGGGAGAAACTGGCGGCGGCAGCGGCAGGCCAGTTCGGCAGTGGCTGGGCCTGGTTGGTGATGCGCGACGGGCGAATCGAGGTACTGCACACGTCGAACGCGGACAATCCGCTGACCATGGGCGCCACCGCGCTCCTCACGATCGACGTGTGGGAGCACGCCTACTATGTCGACTACCGCAACAGACGAGCCGACTACGTCTCCGCCGTGATCGATGGCCTGCTCGACTGGCCTGCAGCCGAAGACCGAATGCCCCGAGCCTGAAGATCATTGGCTCGAGCTGCCGTTTTTTTAACCGGCGCATCAGATGGATACACAGACTTTCTCGATACGTTCGAGGTGAATTCAACCAAGCACTGACGGCAGATCCCTGGCAATACGATCCGGAGCGTCGGTGGGGCTGTAGCGCGCCACGACCTTGCCTTCCCGATCGACCAGGAATTTGGTGAAGTTCCACTTGATGGCGGAGCTGCCAAGAAAACCGGACTTCTGTTCCTTCAGCCACTTCCACACAGGATGGGCGTCAGCCCCATTGACGTCGACCTTGGCGAACAAGGGAAAGCTCACCTCGTAGTTGAGGCTGCAGAAGTCGCGGATCATCTCCGCATCACCCGGCTCCTGGTGACCGAACTGGTCGCAGGGAAACCCGAGCACTTCGAATCCCTGCTCGCGATGTTCCCGGTAGAGCGCCTCAAGCCCCGCGTACTGGGGCGTGAATCCGCATTTCGAGGCAACGTTGACGAACAGCAAGGCCTTGCCCTTGAACGCAGAGAACGCGCATTGCGTACCTTCCAGCGTTTCCGCAGACAGCTCGAATATTCCCATGCCGCTCTCCTTGTCACCGCGAACCGTTCCGGTCGAGCCCAGTATTACCGATTTCGAATTGGGTCCTGAAGTCCGGGGCGAGTGGCGTCGACGGGAACGTACCTGGGATTCTTGATCGCCCACGAAAAAGCCCCGGTCGTTACCGACCGGGGCTCGTTTTTCAAATCAGGTCAAGCGGGCTTAAACAGCCTGCACCTGATCGGCCTGCAGGCCCTTCTGGCCCTTGACCACAACAAAGCTGACCTTCTGGCCTTCCTGAAGCGAACGGAAACCGTTGCCCTGGATGGCGCGGAAGTGAACGAAAAGGTCTTCGCCGCTCTCGGGGGTGATAAAACCAAAACCCTTGGCGTCGTTGAACCACTTGACGGTACCGGTCTGACGATCCGACATGAAACTAACTCCTTGAAACAGTTAAGACGATACGCGACAACGAACCCTCGAGGTCGCGACTGATTTGCAAGGAGTGAGCGATGTGACGATGAAGCGGATCGTAGATCTACCGCATCGGGTCACGATTCACAGTGACCCATGCAAACACAGTGACTGCACCATACCGGAAACCGGCGCCATTGCAAAAGGCCGTCGAGCGCCGTTCAGGATCTGCTTAACGCATACCCGCGGCTGGCAGGCGCCGGTATCGCTGCTGGCCTGGCAATCTTGCGGCTCACGACTGGGAATCCATCAAGCCATTGCGCTGCGCCAACCGCGACAGTGCAACATCGTTGGCCACTTCGAGTTTCTCGAATACACGGTACTTGTGGGTTGCCACTGTCTTGGCGCTGATATTGAGACGCGCGGCGATGTCGGGCATCGATTCGCCAGCCGCCACCCGCAGGGAAATATCCAGCTCGCGCGGAGTCAATAGATCGAACGGCGTCTCGCCGCCGCCCTCGATCGCTCGAAGTGCCAGCGTCCTGGCCACCTCGACGCAAAGATAGCGCCGACCACCTGCGACCTGTCGCACCGCCAACATCAGTTCCTCCTGGGGGCAAGCCTTGATCAGGTATCCCGACGCACCCGCCTCAAGCATGCGCCGCGCGAAAAGCTCTTCGCCACTGGCCGTCACCGCCAGGATTTTCGGTGCGGGCTTGCCAAGCACCAGTCGTTGCGTGGCTTCAAGACCGGACATTCCCGGCATCTGCACGTCCATGAGTACGACGTCCGGCTTGAGCTGGCGAGCGAGGCGCACGCCGTCTTCCCCGTTGGCTGCTTCGCCGACGATTTCGATGTCAGCTGCGGTCCCGAGGATCAAGCGGAAACCCGTGCGCACCAGTGCATGGTCGTCTACCAGCAGAACGCGGATCATGCGGACCGCTCCCACGGCCTGCGCACTGCGTGTTGGAGGCCACTGGCGGCGGCAACTCCCTCTCTGCACTTCCCGACAACAAGCCCTGCGAACATCAATGTTCTCCCTTGGCTTTGCGACCACCACTCCGGCAGCCGCATGAATTCCTGAACTGCGTGCCCGCGCAGCGATGTCTACATGGTGTGCGTGAGGCGGTCTGCACCGATGGCGCCCGCCAGGATCGTCTCGATCTTGTTCTTGGCGGCGTCGCCGTCCGCAGCGCCGCTGAACTGGACCCCGATCCCCGCGGTGCGATTGCCCTGCGCTCCTGGAGGCGTGAGCCAGATGACCTTGCCGGCGACGGGAAGGCGGTCCTTGTCCTCCATGAGCGAGAGCAGCAGAAACACCTCGTCGCCAAGCTGATAGCGCTTTGAGGTCGGAACAAAGAGTCCACCGCCGATCACGAACGGCATGTAGGCGTTGTAGAGCGCGCCCTTGTCCTTGATGGACAGCGAAAGAATGCCTTGGCGTGGAGTACCGCTGCCTGTTGTATTCATGCCTTGATTCCAGAAGGGCGCCCGATCTGTCTACCGCCGGCATCCGCCCAGCCCATGAGCCAGTCGAGGAGAAGCAATTCGTGTCGAAGCGGTGCCGAGGCGAGAGCGCGGAGGCGCCCGATCGCATCGAACCGGTCACTAAGCTGCGCCATCGACATGCCTGCGGTCAAGTCCTGCGCGCCGGGCGCATCTCCGCTCGAGGCCTTTGCGAGCATCGCGCGGCGCAACATCTGCGCGGCGAGGCCGAGTCGCAAGGCACGGTCATCTCCGCTCCAGCGCCGGGCGACCTCGCCGGACTGCGGGCGCCCGCCCCTCAAGCCGGTGAGATCCGCGAGCACCTGCTTTCGGATCGGGTCGTTCTGCGCGAGCAGCAAAGCTTCGCCTGGATTGCCCGCGGCGAGTTCGAGCGCGGCGGCCGAGGCCTCCGGATTTATTCCTTGCGACGCCAACCACGAGCAAGCCTCGGCGGCTGTCGGCTGCCTGACCTCGAGTATCCGACAGCGACTGCGCAGGGTCGGAAGCAGACGCGATGACTGATCCGCGACGAGCATCAGCACGACTCCGGGCGGCGGTTCTTCCAGCGTCTTGAGGAGCGCGTTCGCGGCGTTGCGGTTGAGCGCGTCAGCCGGATCGATGCAGGCGACACGACGCCCCCCGCGATGGGAGGTCTGCGCCAGTCGGGCGCAAAGATCGCGAATCTGGTCGATGACGATTTCGGTGCGCTCGCCTCCCCGCAAGTTGGCTGCGAGCCCCACGGCATAACTGTCCGGATGGGTGCCGGCCGCCAGCAGAGTGCAGCCGCGGCATTGGCCGCAAGCTGCAGCGCCCGCTACGCGTGACTCGCACAGCAGGGCCGCGACCAGATGTCGCGCCAGCGCTCGCTTGCCGAGGCCCGCAGCACCCTGCAGCAGAAATGCATGTGCGAGTCGACCCTGATCCAGCGACTGCAGCAGGCCCGCAGCAGTGACGTCCAGCCACGGCGCCATGGCGGTGCTCATCGACTGCTCTCCACGCCGGGCAACAGCGCCAGGATTTCGTGCATGGCGAGGTCGGCAAGCGTGGCTTCGGGTTGCTGCGCGTCGAGTATCCGCCAGCGCGAAGAATCCGCCTCGGCGCGGGCCGCGTACGCGAACCGCACGCGCTCGAAGAATTCCTGGCGCTCGGATTCTATGCGGTCGCGGCAGCGACCACTGGCCGCGAAGCGCTGGCTGGCGCCATCGGCGGGAAGATCCAGTAGAAACGTGAGATCAGGCCGGACGCCGACCGTCTCGCGTTCCAGCTTCTCGATAAAGGCAGAGTCGAGGCCGCGCCCTCCACCCTGGTAGGCGAAGGATGAATCGGTAAATCGATCGCACAAGACCCAGGTGTTTTTTGCGAGTGCCGGCTCGATGACTTCCGCGACCAGTTGCGCGCGTGATGCGAACATCAGCAGCAGCTCGGAATTGGCCGTCAGTTCACCATTGGCGCCATCCAGGAGCACTGCGCGGATCTGCTCGCCCACCGGCGTGCCGCCCGGCTCACGGGTGACGAGAATCTCGACACCCCGCTGTTCGAGTGCCTTCGCGACGTGCGCGATCAACGTGCTCTTGCCGACTGCTTCCGCACCTTCGAAGGAGATGAAGCATCCGCGCATCAGCGACGACCCAGCTGGTACTTGGCGACGGCAGCATTGTGCGCGGCCAGGTTGGCGGTGAACTCGTGGCTGCCATCGCCACGGGCGACGAAATAGAGCTCCTCGCCGGGCGCGGGATCCACGGCGGCGCGCAATGCGTCGACTCCCGGCATCGCGATCGGCGTCGGCGGCAGCCCGGCCCGGGTGTATGTGTTGTAGGGGGTGTCAGTCGCGAGATGCACGCGCGTTATGTTTCCGGCATACGCATCACCTACGCCGTAGATCACCGTCGGGTCGGTCTGCAACAGCATGCCGCGCTGGAGACGGCGCGAGAACACACCGGCGATGCGGCGGCGCTCACTGGCCTTGCCGGTTTCCTTCTCGATCACCGAAGCGAGAATCAGTGCTTCTTCGGGCGTTTTCACAACGACGCCCGGCGCGCGCTCGGACCACGCGCGTTCGACTGCCCGATCCATGGCAGTGGCCGCCCGCTTGAGCACATCGATGTCACTCGATCCCCGCACGAACGCATAGGTCTCGGGCAGGAATCGTCCCTCGGGATGCGCGCCGGGGCGATCGAGAAGCTGCATCATCTCGGCGTCGTCGGCTCCCGCCAACCGTTGCACCAGATCACTGCGCGTCGCCAGGGCCGCCCTCAACTCGCGAATGTTCCAGCCTTCCACCACCGTGAAGCGATACTGCCGCACACGCCCTGCGTGCAACTGCTGCAAAAATTCCAGCGCAGTGGTGCCCGGCTTGATCTCGTACTCCCCGACCTGCAATCGTCTTGCCGTGTCGCTGCGCCAGCCAAGCACGCGCCAATACTGATCGGGTGCATTGCTCAGACCCTGTTGCCGGACGCGCGCGACGATTCGCGCCAGAGAGTCCCCGCTCGCCACCTCGAACGATTGCGAGGCCTCGCCCACCGCCAGCGGCGCCGATTCGAACTGGCGGTAATCCCAGCAGAGATAAAGGGCCACGCCGAGGGCGCCGAGCAGCAGCAGCAGTCCAGCGAATCGCATCAATCGGCGCATGCAGTCACATCCTCGTTCGAATCCATTACACCCGCGGTGCGCGCAGCCTCGATCAGGCGCATCGTCGCGAGACCGATTTCAAGCGTGCGCCCCGCGAGTTCGCCTACGGGTCGGATGCCGCGTACCGCATTGGTCAGAAACATCTCTTCGGCCCGATCGAATTCCGCGCGCAGGATATCCCGAACGGTCACGCGCTCGCCTGCGCCTGCGCCTGCGTGAGCGAGGATCCAGCCGCGCATGACGCCGGCCACGCCTGCCCTGCCCAGCGCTGGCGTCGTGAGCTGACCATCGATGCGCACGAACAGATTGGCTGCAATGCCACCGATCGCGCGATCCGATTGGTCGCACAGCAGTCCTTCGTCCCATTCATCGGAGCTCCATTCGCCCCGCGCCAGTACCTGTTCCAGCCGGTTCAATGTCTTGAGCCCGGCGGTTCGCGGCTGGCTGGCCAATCGGAGTTCACACCAGCGCAGCCGCAACGGCGCAATCTCCGCGGGGAAGGGCTGGAGAATGTTCCAGAGTCGGTGGCATCGACGCACCGGGCCCGGGTCGTAGCTCACACCTCCCGATTCCCGCCACAGCACCAGTCTGAGCGTGGCGTCCGGGCACAGGCCCAACAGCGTGTCGCGTTCAGCGTCGAGGACGGACGCATCCGGCATATCAAGCCCGAGCCTCTGACAACTCTCCCGCATGCGCACACAGTGGGCCGCCCAGAGCGGAATCGCCCCCTTGCGCGCCCGCAGGGTCTCGAACAAGCCATCACCAAACACCAGCCCGCGATGAAACCGGGGTGCCACGTCGCATTGCTGTCCATCAAAGAGCGCGAAATCGCTCACGAGCCTTTTCCGAGTGCGCGCAACAGGCCTTCGGCCTTGGCGCGTGTTTCCTCGAGTTCGGTCTGCGGAACAGAGTCGGCCACGATGCCCGCGCCCGCCCGGAAGTGGGCGTTGCAACCCTGGCCCTCCAGCGTGCGGATCAGGATGTTGAGATCCATCGCGCCGTCGCGGCCGAGCCATCCCACCGAGCCGGTGTAGGCACCCCGGCCCTCCCGTTCAAGCTCGGCGATGATCTGCATGCAGCGCACTTTCGGCGCGCCCGTGATGGTGCCGCCGGGAAAGACGGCGCGAATCACGTCGACGGCGTCCACGCCCTGTCGCAGGCGTCCCCGCACACTGGATTCAATGTGATGCACGTGCGCATAGGTCTCGATGCTCATCATTTCCTCGACTTCGACCGTGCCGGCAACGCAGACGCGACCAAGGTCGTTTCGTTCCAGATCCACCAGCATGATGTGCTCGGCTCGCTCCTTGGGGTCGGCCAGAAGTTCCTGCCGGCGCGAGGCATCGTCGTCCCCTGCAAGGCGCGGTCGGGTGCCGGCAATCGGGCGTGTGCTGATGACACCATCGCGGACGGCCACCAGCCGCTCGGGCGACGTCGAAGTCAACCAGGACCCTTCGTACTGCAGCAATGCCGCGAACGGCGATGGGTTCGTGTCTCGCAGGGCCGCATGCAGGGATGCGGGCTGCGGCGCGCTTGCGAAGTTGACGTCCCACCGTCGGGACAGGTTGACCTGGAACACGTCGCCCGCAGCGATATAGGCACGTGCCGCATCCACGGCTTCCAGAAACGACTCCGCCGGGGATTCGAACAGCCCGATGCGGGACTCGATCGGCCGACGAGCTGGCACATTCTGCGCAAGCGACTCGCGCATGCGCTCCAGCAGGTCCCGGCGCCCGGGCTCGGCGATCAGCCAGGTTTGCCCGCGCATGCGATCAACGGCGATCGCCGCGGGACACCTGAGCGCGAGCGCTGTCGGCAATCCCGGGCGTGCACGCGGCAGCTCCAGGGTCGGCTCGCAGGCCCGGGCCATCTCGTAGGCGAGAAACAGTACCCATCCACCGATGAAAGCGGGCCCGTCGAAATCCGGTGGGTCGCGATACACCGCGCGCGCGGCTGCCAACTGATCGCGGAGTTCCTGAAGAAAACCTGGGCCTTCCTCGGGCGTCGCCGCGACGCCCGCCGCGCCCTCGTGCAGCATGAGGAAATCGTACCGGCCGTGCGATGCCGATGACGCGCTGGACTCGAGCAGGCAGGGGTAGCGCTGCGGCTCGGCCGCAGCCAGCGCGAGCAGGTCAGGGGTTCCGGCGAACGATTCGCGGATCACGGAAGCCAGGGAGCCCGGGTGCGGGTGCGCGCCGCGCCGCCGTCTCGGCTCAGAGGCGACGGAAGATCAGCGTGGCGTTGGTGCCGCCAAAGCCGAAGCCGTTCGACATCGCGACATCGACCTGCTTTTCGCGTGCTGTGTTCGGCACATAGTCGAGATCACAGCCCTCTCCCGGATGATCCAGATTGATGGTCGGGGGAATGACGCCGTTGTGGAGCGCCAGCACCGAAAAGATCGCTTCAACGCCACCGGCCGCGCCGAGCAGGTGTCCGGTCATGGACTTGGTCGAGCTGACCATGGTCGAGAACGCGTGATCGCCCAGAGCGCGCTTCATCGCGAGGGTCTCCGCGAGGTCGCCGAGCGGGGTCGAAGTGCCGTGCGCATTGAGATAGCCGATGGCTTCCGCTGCGACGCCTGCATCCTTCATCGCCGACACCATGCAGCGGGCCGGCCCTTCGCCGTTCTCGCTCGGTGCGGTCATGTGGAACGCGTCGGAACTGGCGCCGAATCCGGCCAGTTCGCAATAGATACGCGCACCGCGCGCGCGCGCGGATTCCATTTCCTCCAGCACCAGGATGCCGGCGCCGTCCCCGAGCACGAAGCCGTCGCGATCCCGGTCCCATGGACGACTCGCAGCGGTCGGGTCGTCGTTGCGCGTGGACATCGCCTTCATCGCACAGAAGCCGCCGACGGCGGTCGGGGTGGAGCCAAGTTCGGCGCCTCCCGCCACCATGGCATCGGCGTCGCCGTACTGGATCAGCCGCATGGCCATGCCGATGCTGTGGTTGGCCGTGGCACATGCGGACACAGCAGAGAAATTGGGTCCCTTCATCCCCTTCAGGATGCAGAGCTGTCCCGCAACCATGTTGATGATGGTGGAGGGGACGTAGAACGGCGAAATCTTGCGTACCCCGCCCTGGTGCCAGGCCACGGTGGTTTTCTCGATGCCTGCAATGCCGCCGATGCCCGAACCAACCAGAACGCCGATACGCTCGGCGTTCTCTTCCGTCACTTCGTATCCCGCATCCTCGAGCGCCATGAACGACGCGGCCACGCCGTAGTGGATGAAGGGATCCATCTTCTTGACGTCTTTCGGCGCGATGAATCGCGTCGCATCGAAATCCCGTACTTCACCGGCGATGCGGGTCGCGAACGAGGACGCGTCAAAACTCGTGATCGGACCGATGCCGGAGCGGCCGTTGGTCACGCTGTCCCAGGCCGAGGCCAGGTCGTTGCCGACCGGCGAGACGATGCCCATGCCGGTCACGACCACGCGTCTGTTGCCTTGGCTCATGAAGTCGATCCTGTAGTCGGCGGGAACATGTCACGGCTGGGAGGACAATTCATGCAAAGTGCGCCGAAATCAGCGCGTATCCATTGCCAGGGTTGTGGATGCCTGCCCGACTGCGGGGTTCGCCTCCGGGGCAGTAGTACCAGCGCTCCCGTCCTCGGTGTCGACCGCGGACATGATGCATTCCGGCGAGCATGTCCGGAAGCTCGGCGAGCGGGACTTCAGGCGCTGACGTGCGCCTTGATGTAGTCGACCGCACCCTGCACCGTTGTGATCTTTTCGGCTTCCTCGTCGGGAATCTCGCACTCGAACTCTTCCTCGAGCGCCATCACGAGTTCAACCGTATCGAGCGAATCGGCGCCCAGATCGTCGACGAAAGACGCGTTTGGCGTGACCTCGTCCTCCTTTACGCCCAACTGCTCGACCACGATCTTCTTGACGCGTTCTTCGATAGTACTCATGTGGGGCTTGGCCTCTTCCAGGGTTCGGAGCGCGGCGATTGTACGCAAATCGGCGCCGGTTGGCGCGTCGCCATCCACCGCCATCGGGCGGTTCAGGACATGAGCATACCGCCGTTGACGTTCAACGTCTCGCCGGTGATGTATGCGCCGCCGGGACCCGCCAGGAATGCAACCGCATGCGCGATGTCGTCGGCGACGCCGAGACGGCCGAGCGGTACTGAAGCCAGCATCGCCTTGCGTTGCGATTCGCCGATATCGTGCGTCATGTCGGTCTCGATGAATCCGGGCGCCACGACGTTCACGGTCACCCCGCGCGAACCGACCTCCCGCGCCAGCGACTTGGTGAACCCGATCACCCCGGCCTTGGCGGCGGCGTAGTTCGCCTGGCCCGCATTGCCCATCGATCCGATGACCGACCCGATGCTGATGATACGGCCCCTTCGCGCCTTGAGCATGCCACGCAACACGGCCTTGCTGGCGCGGAAGACTGCGCCGAGATTGACGTCGAGCACGCTCTGCCAGTCTTCGTCCTTCATGCGCAGCAGCAGCTGGTCGCGGGCAATGCCCGCATTGTTCACGAGGATGGTCACCGCACCGACCTCGACTCCGATGCGCTCGATGAGAGCTTCGATTGCGCCCGTCTCTGCAACATCAAGCAGGTGGCCTCGACCACCGCTGGCAGCAAGGCGCGCGCTGATCGCATCCGCCCCCTCCTGCGTGGTGGCGGTGCCGATGACGCGGGCACCCTCAGCCGCGAGCCGATCGGCGATCGCCGCTCCGATCCCCCGAGACGCGCCCGTCACCAGTGTCACCTGCCCAGCAATTTCCTGTGGATCACTCATGCCGACTCCCATTACTGATGATCTTCGCCAGCGGTTCGTTTCCAGTCATTGCGTGCAGCATCGAGCTCATCCGGCTCGCCCAGGGCGCGCGCGTCCGCTTCGCGATGGATGCGTTTGACGAGCCCGGTCAGCACCTTGCCCGGCCCGGCCTCTCCGAAGCGCAGACAACCCGCGGCGACCAGCGCCTCGATGGTCTCGCGCCAACGCACGGGAAGGTAGATCTGGGCGAGCAGAGTGCGGCGGATGGCTTCGACATCGGCTTCGACGCGCGCGGATTCGTTCTGCCAGACCGGAATACTCGGCGGCTTCCAGGGGCAGGCATCGATCGCGGCTTGCAGGTCGTCGGCGACGGCGCGCATCAGGGGCGTGTGCGAGGGAACACTGACCGGCAGGCGGATCGCCTTGCGCACGCCGCGCGCCGCCAGTGCCTCCAGCGCCCGCTCCACGGCCGCGGCAGCACCACCAATGACGATCTGCCCGGGCGCGTTGTCATTGGCCGCCACCACCGTTCCATCGATCGCCGCGCAGACCGAGGTGATGGTCTCCATGTCGGTACCCAGAACCGCTGCCATCGCGCCCGAACCGGCCGGGACCGCAGCCTGCATCAGTCGGCCGCGCGCGCGTACGAGCCGGGCCGCATCGGCAAGCTCGAGCGCCTGGGCCGCCACCAGCGCGGCGTACTCTCCGAGACTATGCCCTGCCAGAGCGTCAGGCCTGGCGCCGTCTGTCTCGAGCCACACGCGCCAGACCGCGACGTCGGAGGCCAGCAACGCGGGCTGAGTGAACTCTGTCTGGTTGAGCTGACCCTCCGGATCGTCCTGCGCGAGCGACCAGAGATCGATGCCGGCGCCCTCCGACGCCTCAGCAAAGGTCTGCCGCACCGACGCATGGCGGGCGGCCATCGCAGCCAGCATGCCCCGCGATTGCGAGCCCTGTCCTGGAAAAATCATCGTCAGCACGGCGCGGACTCCTGGTTCGATGTCGGTTCGTGGTGGGCGCTGTTCGATGGTGCGACGCGTGCGCGACGTCCGGGTACCGGCTAGTAGCGAATCAGCGCGGAGCCCCATGTGAACCCGCCGCCGAAAGCTTCGAGCAGCAGCAGCTGACCGCGTTGGACGCGGCCCGACCGGATCGCTTCGTCGAGCGCCAGCGGCACCGAGCCAGAGGACGTATTGCCATGCCGGTCGACCGTCACGATCACGCGCTCCATCGGCATGTCGAGGCGTTTGGCCGTTGCCTGGATGATGCGAAGGTTCGCCTGGTGCGGGATCAGCCAGTCAATGTCGTGCTTGTCGAGACCGTTGGCGGCGAGCGTCTCCTCGACCACGGCATCCAATGTTTTGACCGCAACCTTGAATACTTCGTTGCCCGTCATGTTGACGCGGATGCCCGCGTTCGGCTCGTCGTGCTTGAAACCGCGCGACACGCCGACCGGATTGAACAGGAGGTGGCTGTAGGCGCCATCTGCATGCAGATGTGTGCTGAGCACGCCGGTTTCGGTATCCGCTTTCAGCACGGCAGCGCCTGCCCCATCGGCGAACAGTACGGCGGTGCCCCGATCGGACCAGTCGAGCATGCGCGTCAGCGTCTCCGCACCGACCACGAGGGCGGTCTTTGAAGCGCCACTGCGGATGAACTTGTCGGCAATACCGAGCGCGTACACGAAGCCGGAACAGGCGGCATTGACGTCGAACGCCGCGCAGCCGTTCGCTCCGATCCTGTGCTGCAACAGGCAGGCCGTCGAGGGGAAAATGAGGTCCGGCGTGGTCGTGCCCACGATCAGCAGGTCGATGTCACTGCCCTTCACGCCCGCAGCTTCCATGGCCCGGGTCGCGGCCTCGAAGCCGAGGTCACACGTAGTCTGGCCTTCCGCCGCCACGTGGCGCTGGCGGATACCCGTGCGCGAGCGGATCCACTCGTCGCTGGTGTCCACCAGAGTCTCCAGATCCTGGTTGGTCAGCACTTTTTCCGGCAGGTAACTGCCGGTGCCGGCGATGCGCGCGTAGATCATGCCGCGCTGCGCTTCTGCGGACGCCGGCCGGCGCGATCGACGACGTCGACGTGCAGCCTCCGGTGACCCGATGTGCGCAGCAGAGCGATCACGGGATCAGTCGTCGTTGTCGTCGATCACAACCTTGGGCGCAATGAACTGGCGGCCGCGGTAGAAACCATCCTTGGTGAGATGGTGGCGGCGATGCGTCTCGCCCGACGTCTTGTCGATCGACAGCGCGCAGGCGGAAATGGCGTCATGCGAGCGACGCATGTCGCGCTTGGACGGGGACTTGCGGCTCTTCTGAACGGCCATGCCTATTCTCCAGCTTTTCTATTCTGTTTCTGTTTGAGGGATGCAAGCGCCGCGAACGGACTCACAACTTCGTCTTCATCCGGCTGACCCGGATCGATCCATTCGGCTTGCGACTCGCTGCCCGGACTCAGGGGAATGAGCGGAATCGCGAGCAGTGCTTCATCCTGTATCACATCGGCAAGATCCACCTCGCCATCTTCCAGCAGCAGCGCTTCGTAGTCCTCAGTCAGCCCCGCTTCCTCGTGCTCGCTGCGGACCAGGCCCAGCCGCTGCACGAGATGCAAGGGCCAGCCAAACGGTTCGAGCGTACGCTGGCAGATCAGAGGCAAATCGCCTTCGATCTCCAGCGCCAGAAAGGAGATACCGAGCGCGTCGCGGTCGAATCCGATGCGATAAGCCAGCGAACCGTCGCTCGCCGCGAGCGCACCACACAAGCGCGGCAGCGACTTGAGTGGGACGGTGCCGGAATATTCCCGGCGCGTCGCCACTGCGCGCGCTGCGTCCACTTTCTCTGGCAAGGCCGCGGACATAAGCCGCCCATATTAGAAACTGCCGGGATCGCAGTCAAACACTCGATTTCAGTATGGGATCGTGGCCTTGCGCACCACTTCATGGTGCCACCGCGCGGCGCCCTCTGAATACCGCTCCCGCTTCCAGATGGGAATTTCCTGTTTGACCCGATCGATGAGCCACGCGCATCCCTCGAACGCCGCCTGCCGATGTGCGGCTGACACCCCGATCCAGACCGCGAGACCCCCCACGGGGAGGGATCCTGCACGGTGGGCACCGGCGACGGATTGCAGCTCGAAGCGCTCGATCGCGTCGCCGCGCAGCCGCTGCCACTGCAGTTCCGCCAGCGTTGCGTGCGCTTCGTAGTCGAGTCCAGTGACCGATCGCCCCTCGTGGTTGTCCCGGACAACGCCCTCGAATATGACAACGGCGCCGGTACCCGGATCTGTCAGCCTTGCCCGGAGCACCGCCGTGTCGATCGGACCGGACTGGATGAAGTGATCGCTCATCCGCCCGAAACCGGCGGGATGAGGGCCACGACGTCACCAGGCTGGAGGGGAGATTCCCAGGCAACCAGGCGGTCATTGACGGCTACCCGGAGCGATTCCCGCGGAAACCCGAGCGGATGGCGACGATCGAGGTCCCGGAACAGTTGCGCCGGATCCAGCGGCATCGGATCCACGACCTCTTCCCGGCAGCCGACGAGCTCCGCCATGCGCGCGAAGTACAGGACGGTGACGCTCACGGTGTTGCCCCTGCCCGCTCCGTGACCGGGGCCGACGCCAGCGGCCCGAAATCCCTGCGACCTCCGACCTTGGAGATGAGCTTGATCTCGCGGATGACGATCCCCTGCCCCATTGCCTTCAGCATGTCGTATACGGTCAACGCGGCAATCGAGGCTCCGGTCAATGCTTCCATTTCGATGCCGGTTCGGGCGTGGGTGCCAACTTCGCATTCGATGACCAGCAGGCCATCGCCACAGACGTCGATCCCGATTCGGCAGGCGACCACCGGCAATCCATGGCAGAACGGGATGAGCTCGTGCGTGCGCTTGACAGCCAGGGTACCGGCAACGATGGCGGTATCGATCACTGCACCTTTCGCCACCCGCCAGTTGGAGTCGAGCATCGCCGCCAGCATCGCTTTCGGGATCGACACCTCGCAGCGGGCAAGCGCGCGCCGCCGACTCGCGGGCTTCTCCCCCACGTCCACCATGCCCGGTCGCCCGTGAACATCGACGTGTGTAATTTGTGTATTTATATCAACCACCTATGAGATACATCTCGATTCTACGCGAATCGTCTTGCGGGTGCAGGCCGCCCCGGGTTTCGCTGTAGCGATCTCCGCGGTGCGTCCAGATCGAGCGCAATGCCGATCCGATTTCGTCGGCGTGCGAGTGCTCGAGCGGTACCGGGAACTGGGTCCCCGTCGACGCGAACAGACAGGTATGGACACGACCGTCGGAGCCGAGGCGAAGGCGTGTGCAATCGCCGCAGAACGGCTGGCTGATGGAATCGACGAAGCCAAGCTCGCCGGTCCCGTCAACATAGCGCCAGCGCTCGGCAACCGCATCGCCGCGGGCCACCGGCGCGCGCTCGATCGGCCAGCGCGCACTGATGGTCCGTCGAAGTTCGGCACCGGTCACCACGTCGCCCAGTTGCCAGCTGTTGCAGGTGCCAACGTCCATGTATTCGATAAAGCGCAGGGTATGGCCGCTGCCGCGAAAGTGTTCGGCCAGCGCCAACACCTGATCCTCGTTGCGCCCGCGCTGCACCACGGTATTGACACGTATTGCCGCGAATCCGGCCGCGCTGGCCGCCTCGATGCCATCGAGCACGGCCTCCACGCTGCCGCGACCGCCGCTCATGACCCGGAACACTGCAGGATCGAGCGCGTCGAGGCTGACATTGAGTCGACGCAGGCCCGCGGCCCGCAGTGATGCCGCGCGGCGTGCCAGCAAGGCGCCGTTGGTCGTCAGCGCCAGATCCTCAAGCCGAGGGATGGCAGCCAGCCGCGCCACGATTTCTTCCAGATCCGGGCGCAGCAGCGGCTCGCCTCCGGTCAGCCGCACCTTGCGAGCTCCCAGCGTGACGGCGGCACTCGCGAAAGCCTCGATCTCCGATGGCAGCAGCCAATCAGCAGACTTTGAAGTCGATGACTGCGCCGAGCCTGCCGGCATGCAATAGGGGCAACGGAAATTGCAATGGTCAATCACCGAAATGCGAATGTCGCGCAAGGCGCGGCCGAGCCGATCGGTCAGTGCGTCGGCAGCGGTTTGCGGCAGGCGCACGGCATTCATGCGGGAATCTCGCCGGCGAATACGTTGGGCGCCGCCGCAGCATCATAAGCGCCGAGCGGCACCACCTCACCGGACCGCGCGACCTGGTAGCCGCGGGCACGCAGCGCATCGCCTTCAGCTTCCGAGCTGTAGTGGTAGAGAATCAGCCGATTTCGCAGTTCGCTCGAATATTCGCGGTCCAGATCGTCCACGCCCGAATGCGAGGGATTGCCCACCAGTGCGCAGTCGTGCGCCACGCGTTCGCCGCGCCCTGCAACCACGGCCAGAACTTCCGGGATGGGACGCGTATCGCCGGTCCAGCAGAAACTGCCGGGCAGACAGACTCCGTACGCCGACCTCGGTGCGTGATGGCGGACTTCGAACACTTCGAGCCATGCCCCTTGCAACCAAAATCCCCGATCGACTGCGACCAGGCGCAGGGCATCCCAGAAATTCACGCCGCCCTCCGCGACCGCACTTGGATAGCTGGCGACGCGCCGATGCAGGAGCGGTACCAGCGGGGCGGCCACGAATACCGGGATTTCCGGGCGGTCTCCGAACCACGCTGCCGAGAACAGGCGTTCCATGCCGCCGACATGATCCAGATGGGCATGGGTCAGGAACACTGCCGGTGGCAATCGACCATAGTGTTGCTGAAAAGCGGTCAGCGCATCGGGGCCGCAGTCGATCATCAGCACGGGATCACCGTTGCGTTCGAGCACGCCGCCCGACGACCCCAGCTGCACAGCAGAGGCACTGCCGACACCCAGGAATCGCAATGACCATTTCGGATCCCTCATGCCATCGCCTCCCTGTGCCCTTCGTGCAACTCGTGCCAGTGCGCTGCGGCCGCGTGCGCATGACCCAGTTTGACAAGCGAGCGGCGCAGTCGCTCCAGATTTCCGCGCTGCCAGCGCGCCTGCTGCGGCCGCTGACGCGCACGGTCGAAATCGATGATCCAAACCCTGTGCGCGGCGTCGAGCAATATGTTGCGCGCGTTGAGGTCCGCATGCCACACACCGCGTTGATGCAGCTCGCCGATGCTCCTCCCCACCGACCGCCAGTCGATGGCGCGAGCGTCGGCGATCTCGCTATCCAGAGTTCGGGATGCGGGAATCGCGTGCATCAGGAGTTCGGCACGGTACGAAATGCCCGACCGACGATAGCGTGCAGCGACCGGCCTTGGAACGGACAGGCCTGCGTCGTGCAAGCGGGCGAGCAGGTCGAACTCGCGGAACCCGCGCGTCGCGTCAGCACCGTGGAAGAGGTACCGGTCACGCGTAATCCGACGCATCCAGCCACCACGCCGATACGGTCGGAGTACGAGCCACGCTGGGTCAGCGCAGACCATCGTCGCGCCGCCGCGCCCGCCGGCCAGCGGTTCAACCACGACGCCCTGCGCCCGCCACGATTCCGGATCGAACCAGTGCGGACCAGCTGCTCCGTCGAAATCGATGGCATGTCGGATGGCACCCTGCGGCTGCGCAACGGTTCGAACTTCCAAGAAAGACACCCTGTCACTGGGGACCCGCTGAACAATGCCACGCCGGCGGCATGATGCCCAGAAGACAGCACTGCTGTCGGGAAAGTTGCCGCGCGCGAAACGGGAGCTTCTCGCTGGCCCCACCCTCGCAATTTTTTCGCATCCACCGCCCGCGTGGCATCATCCCTGGGGTCCCCCGAAGCTCAACGCGTTCCGGGGCATTGGCAGAAGGCCCATCAAGAACCACACCGGCCCGGACACCCCCAGGGGTCGCAGCAACCGCCGAGAACGGCACGGAATTTTTCTTGTCCATGACTGCAGCCGCCGACGTAGACGACGCTCCCCAGGTTCCCTTGGTCGTTCTCGGGACTGTGTGGTCCCCCGATCACCGACACTGCTGACGCCGAATTCGTGCTGGCCGCTCCGATAAAGTCCATTTGCCTGCTGCGTCTGTCCGCGCTCGGAGATGTGACGCATGTCGTGCCGCTGGTGCACACGCTCCGCCGCGGCCTGCCGCAAGCGACGCTGACCTGGATCCTTGGCAAAGGCGAAGCCCGTCTTCTGGATGGACTCGAGGGCGTCGAGATGATCGAGTACGACAAGCGCAGCGGCATCCCGGGCATGCTGGCAGTGAGACGCGCACTGGCGGGGCGCCAGTTCGATGCGCTGCTGCAGATGCAGGTCGCAGCGCGCGCAAATTTCCTTTCGACTGTGATTCCGGCCACGCTCCGTGTTGGCTATGACCGTGCGCGCTCGAAGGATCTGCACGGCCTGTTCGTCAATCAGCGCATCGACGCCCGCACCGGCATGCACGTGCTCGATGCCATCGGCAGCTTCTGCGAACCGTTGGGACTAAGGCAGCAGTCCGTCGAGTGGAGACTTCCGATCGGGGCGCCGGCGCGCGCGTGGGCCGAGGCGCAGTGGCCGCTGGATGCGACACCTACACTCCTGGTCTCACCGTGTTCCAGTCACGTATTGCGCAACTGGCGACCCGAGCGCTACGCCGCCGTAGCGGACCATGCATCTGCCCGCGGTTGGCGGGTCGTACTATGCGGCGGCCGCAGCGAACTTGAACGTGCGACGACAGACGCGATACAGGCGCAGTTGCGCTCACCGGCGCTCGATCTGGTCGGGCGCGACTCTCTTGCGCAATTGCCCGCGCTGCTCTCGCGGGGCGATCTGCTGCTGACTCCGGATGCGGGGCCCATGCATATCGCCAACGCTGTCGGCGTGCGCGTGCTGGGTTTGCACGCCGCCAGCAATCCGCTTCGCAGTGGTCCCTATTCGGACGTCCGTTTCTGCGTCGATCGTTACGACGACGCCGCACGACGATTCCGGCAGCGTCCGGCAGCAGAGCTGCCGTGGGGTACGAAGATCGAACATGCGGGTGTGATGGATCTGGTCACCGTGGACGACGCCATCGCGGCGTTCGAGCGCGCTGTGGACGCGCGCAACCAGGTCTTGAGTGGCAGTCCGCGCCGGTGAGATGCGTGCAGGAGCGCCTTGAGGCGCGACGGCGACATGGTCGATCGGAGCGCGTGGCACGCAGGCATTCGGCTGTCGCGCCTGTCGTCGCTCCTGCAAGAGGGGCATTGGGATCTCTCGCGTTGCCGGTGGGCGAGCACCACGGGCGTGGTCGCTACGCGTGCGCATCCTTGCTGCCGTAGTCCTCGTACGACTTTTCCTCCAGATAGTCCGAGCCCAGCTCGACATTGATTGCACGCTTGATGCGGGCGCGACCATCGTTCTCGATGTAGACGCTCCGTGCGAGCGCGACGAAACCGGCATCGAAGGACTTGAGCTTTTCCTTGACGCGTATTGCATCTTCAATGTCCCACAACCGCTCGTTGACCGCACGCAGGTCCGCCCGCATCGCCGCGATGTCCCTGGACGATGCTGTGTGCGTCTCCCACGTTCGAGTCAGCGCATCGAGTTCGCGCGCGACATTGGCGCGCTTGCCGGCATCGCTCATGCGCTCGGATTTGATCTGCAGAATCGAGATCTTGTCCAGCAACTCGCCAAAGGATACGGGGACCGAAATTTCGCTCAATTCAAACTCCGAAAATGCAGGAAGCGGGATCGACGGCGACCGGGCTGTCCGCAACGCCGCTGGCTTCATCGACCAGGGAGGCGCCGGCACATGGCGGTGAGGGTGGGATTCGAACCCACGTTACGGAAGAACCGTAAACCGGATTTCGAATCCGGCGCATTCGACCACTCTGCCACCTCTCCGCGGCCCCCTGCACTTGCGTTGATCAAGGGGCGCGGATCATACGGTTTTCGCGGCAACGCAGCAACCGCAGGGAGGCGATTGCAGGCGGATCGAACCGGGTTGAGCATGGGTCGCGCTGTCGCAGGCGCTCGCTTGCGCGCGAAGGCGGCATGCAGGGACATGCCGCACGCAACGCTGCTGCATGACGCCATCGCGCGCGAGCACGATCCTACACGAGGCCCGTGCGGGCGCAGTGTGCGCTTCGATGAATGCGGCCCGCGAGTGGCTGCGGGCCGCTTTGATGATTTGCGTAACGCCCCGTGTCAGGGCATGCCCACCGCGCTGGAACGGCCTGTCGGCATAAAGAAGAACTCGCCCGCCTCGTGGCCTGCGAACCGGATCGGGGCATATTCGGGCGACTGCGGCAGTCCCTGCTCGGATGCGCCGACCGCGACCGTCGCCGTCACGCTGCGGAACAGGCTGCGGCCTTCCAGCAACTTGTTGTTGTCTTCGAGTGCGTTGACAAAGGCCTTCGCGAACAGCGAATTGCCACCACTCGAGGAATCGGGCACCGGGGCCAGGCCGCCGGAAACGAGCGCGGTCCGGGAGCGACTGGACGTGGCCGTCTGCAGCCACTGCGCCCATTTGCCCTTGTCCATCGACTGCGACAGTGCCGGTACCGAAGTGCGGGTCATCGCACCCGAATAGCAGGAATCGGCGACCACCATCACGTGCTTCGCCTGCATGGTGTTGAGCATGTCGGTAATGGCACGGTTCGAGATCCAGGTCTTGGGCGCATCCGGTTGTCCATCCACTGGAATCCAGTAGCCCTGCTGAGTTCCCGCCTCGATCTCGCCGTGACCTGCAAAGTAGACCAGCAGATTGTCGTTCGGTCCAAGCGCTTCGCGCATGTCGTTGAGGGCCGAGAGAATCTCGAAGCGATTGGCGTTATTGAGCACGCGCGTCTTGAATCCATACCGGCTCTGCAACACGTTCCCGACCTTCTTCGAATCGTTCACGGCCGAGGTCAGCTTGGAATAGCCGCTGTACTGGTCGTTGCCGATTACGAGCGCGTGGTAGCGACCGAGCGAGACGCCCTTGGGAATACCGCCGGCCGATGGCGGCGTAGCCGACGCGGCGATCGACCCGCTCGGGGGCGCGATCAGCGTGAAGCTCTGGTTCGCCTTCTTGCCGGCCTTGTCGATCACAGCGATCTGCACCACCGAGCCCGGGGAAGCAGGCACGGATGTGCGGAACACACCGCCAGCGCCCACGGCTACCGGCGTGCCGTTGACCTGCACTGAAGTGACGCCAGCACCCGAGACCACCTTGCCCATGACATCGGTGGAAGTCGACTTGCCGCGAATGAGGGCAGCCGTCTGGCCGCGCGTGGCGGTCAGGGCAGGCTCGAGGATCTCGAGCACGATGCCCGCGGTGGTTGCGACTCCACCGGTTGCACCACTGCTGCGACCGGCTGTGGACGGTCCACCCGTCACCTGCGTTTCCAGCGAAGCGATCTGGTCGCGCTGGCGCGAAACTTCGCGCTGCTTGTCGGACAGCTTGCGCTCCAGCAGCAACAGCAGTTCGCGATCCTGCTGCGAGGCCGCGAGTTGTGCCTGCATCTTCTTGCGCTCGGCGTCGAATTGCGACTGCTGCGTATAGAGCAGGGCTTCGCTTTCCTTCATGCGTGACTGCATGTCGGTGAACCGCGTTTCCGCGGAGTCGAGCGCGAGTGCGAGTTGCGACGCCGCTCCCCGGATCCGCGCGAGTTCCTGCGAGTCGGCGGAATCGGGCGCGGCACTCGCGAGCTCCTTCTCCTGCGTCCTCAGCTCGGCCAGTTTCGAGCGGTCAGCGTCCATCTTCGTGCTGAATTCCGAGCGCTCCTTGTCGAGGGCAGCGCGCTGTGCGGCCAGTTGCTGCTCGCTTGACTCGACCGCCGCACGCATGGAATCGAGCTCAGCCGATCCCTGCGGATCCATTGAGACCTGTTTGGTGGCCACTTCGGCACGCGCGTTCTGCAGCTCGCGCTGCGACTGGGCGAGAGCCGACTTGCGGTCGGACAATTGCGACTGCAGCTCGGTGACCTGGGAACGCAACTCGGCGCTCTCCTGATTCTGCGTGTCCACGGTTGTGCGCAGGTCCGCGATCTCGGCGCGTGCGTCCACATTCACCTGCGCCTCGGACTCGAACACGAGATCGTCGCTGGTGCTGCCGGTCGCCTGCCGATAGAGATTCAGCGCCTTTGGCACATCTTTCTCGACGCCGAGGCCCTGTTCGTAGAGATAGCCGAGATTGATCATGGCCCGCTTGAAGCCCTGATCAACGGACTTCTGGAACCAGGTGGCCGCTTTCGCGTAGTCGGGATCTGTGCCCAGGCCCTTGGCGTAGATCTCGCCGACATAATTCTGGGCTTCCTTGTCTCCGGTCTGCGCCTGACCCATCCACACCTGAAGGGCGGTCTGATAGTTGGCGCGGTCATAGGAAACAAATTCGCCGCCGCGAATCTCGCAGTCGGCCTGCGACGTGCGAATCGGACGGCGGGCGCTCATGTAGGTTGAAACGCGGCCGAGCTTGCGCACCTGCCCGGGCAACAGGCAGTCGACGATCATCACGTCCTCGGGGTTGCGGATGGCGGCCTGCGGCGCTTCGGCCGGCAGGCCGGCGAGCGCAACGACGATGGCGACGCCCAGAGACCCCATCCAGGGTCGCCGCACGGGAGGAAGCGTCATGGTGTCAACAGATGTGTCGGACGTTTTCATCAACAAGATCCCTCATGGCACTTTCCGCGGCCATTCTGCGTATGTTCACGATATGTCGCCAATAGGCGTCGGCGCTATAGTACTCCTTCATTTGTACGCTCAATTCTGCACTGGGGAAAGTCCATGAGCTTCCGTTCATCTGTCGACTCGCCGCGTCCGCGCAATCATTTTCCTGCCGCGACGCCAAACGGAGTCTTTCTCCGATCCATCACCAGGATCGTGCTGATGCTCGCAGTGCTGGTTCCCGGCATCGCGCTCGCCGGCAACAATGTGATCAACATCCTGTCCGGAGACATGCAGTCGGGCCCACCGTCCTCGACGCTGACCGATCCCCTCACTGTCCGGTACTTCAACAGTGGCGGATCGCCCATCAGCGGCGGCAGCGTAGTCTTCACCATCGTAGGCGGCGACGCACTTCTCAATGGCACCTCCTCCCAGGTATTCGCGTCTTCCGACGTCAATGGCGATGCTTCGGTTGCGCTGACTTTTGGCTCTTCAGAAGGACAGGTGCAAATAGAAGTCACCGATTTCGGCGGTGCGACGCCGGTTACTTTCTCCGCCTATTCGACGATTGGCTCACCCAGCACGATCACTCTGCTCGCAGGTGACAACCAGAGCGCGGCGCCGAACCAGGCTTTCGCCAATCCGCTGCTTGTCGAGTTGAGAGACGCGCAGGGTGCGTTGCCTAACGGCGTTCCAGTGACCTTTCGCGTGACCCAGGGGGACGTCCGCTTCAGCAACGGCCAGTTATCCGTGGTGGTTGCAAGTTCGAGCGGGCGTGCACAGGCGGCCCTGACCGCAGGAGCCCAGGAGGGATCGGTCAGTATCGTGATCGAATCGCCGGGCTATGCCAGCGCCACGGCGAATGGGTTCGTGGGCAATTTCACGATTGGAGGCGGGTACATCGATTTCCTTTCCGGCTTCTCGCAGCAGACGGGATTGAACTCAGCGTTCAAGCAACCCGTGGTAGTCGGCGTCTATGAGTTCATCCAGAAAACCCCTGGACGCGATCCCAAGGGACTGTCCCCCACTCCAGTACCCGATGTACCCGTCACCTTCACCATCCAGTCGAGCAATGCGCTGTTCTCCAATGGTCAGAATTCGATCGTCGTAATCACCGGTGCCAATGGCGAGGCATCGGTCCAGGTCAACGCAACTTCGCCGGAAGGCGAGGTGCCGATCCGCGTCCAGACCGACTCCTACGGTTCGAATACCACCCAACTCCAGGTCGCGGGCGCCAATGGATCCCTGGTCGATCTAAGCGGCAGCTTCCAGACGCTGCAGCCAGGCGACAGCACGCCCAAACCGCTGGTCGGATTGGTGCAGGACATATCGAACAATCCCGTCCCGAACGTGCCGGTCAGCTTCTCGGTGCGTCCTGGGATCACCCCTGCCACGGGCATCACATTTACTCCGACAACCGCCTTGAGCGACCCCCAGGGCGAATTCTCGTTCACGGTGAACACCACCGCCGACACGCCTAGCGGCGACTTCATCGTGGATGCGCAATCGCCTGGCTACTCGCCGACCCAATTCGTGGTGCAGGTGGCAGACAAGGCGGGGAACTTCACGCTGGACATCATCGGCGGCAACAACCAGAGCGGGCCCGTAGGACAGGCTCTGCCGCAACTGTTCCAGGTGCAGGCCCTTGCCAACGGCAAGGGCACCTTCCCGGTTCAGAATCTGGTTATCACCTTCTCGGTGGAGAATGGCGCTGCGTCGTTGCTCGATGGCGGTGGCAGCCCGGTTAGCACGATGCAGGTGCTGACCGACGCCAACGGGGTAGCCAGTGTTCCCGTCCAACCCGATGCGCCCGGCGGCTTGTTTGCGATCGGCGCGCTCGCCACTTATCAGGGCAATGATTTTTCGGAATCGTTCAGCGGAGACGGCGTGCAGGGCTCGCCGACGCTGACCAAGACGCTCGGCGACAACCAGACCGGTGCACCCAACACCAATCTGCCGGATCCGCTGACCGTGCAGTTCCTGGATCCCCAGGGCGCTCCGATCGTCGGTGCGTCCGTATTCTTCCAGGTCACCAGCGGCGACGCGACGTTCGTGAGCAGCAGCTCTTCCACCGGTCCCGACGGGAAAGCCGCCGCCACCATGTCGCTCGGCGCCACGGAAGGTCCTGTAACTGCCGACGTCACGGTGCAGGGACAGACCGTCACGTTCAACGAAACCATCGCCGCAGCCAATTTGGCTCCGACAATCACATACGACCCGCCGGACGGCGGCGGCACCACGTTGTCCGCCGATGGCTCGCAGGCATTCGGTTCGATCCAGGCAACGCCTTCAGGCGGATCGGGTAGCGGCGCCGACGCCACCACGACGGTCGACAACTGCTCGTTCTCGACGAACAGTGCCAACTTCATGTTGCAGGGGCCGCCGCTCACATTCGTGGGCGCTACGACCAGCACCGATTCCATAGGCTTGCAGTGCACGATTGGACAGGCACCCGAGACGGCCGTGCTCAGCTGTAACGAGACACAAGGTGCCACGACTCCCGTCACGCGTACGTTCAATGTGACCTGTCCTGCGAACTCCCTGCAGTTGACCATCGTCAGTGGTGACGGCCAGAGCGGCCCGCCCAATTCTCAGCTTCCCGATCCGCTGACCATCCTGCTCACCGATGGCGGCACGCCTGTGAACGGTGTATCGCTGATCTACACCGTCACCAGCGGCACCGCAACGTTCATCAACGGCCAGAACTCGATCATTGCTTCAACCGATTTCAACGGCAACGCGTTCCCAAGCTTGACGCTCGGGGGAACTCCGGGCCCCGTCACGGTGGAAGTGCATGAGCTCGGTGTTCAGGGCGGACCGAGCGTGACGTTCAATGAAACGATCGTCGGCAATACGCCGCCGAATTTGACTTACGACCCGCCACTCGGCAGCACCGTGGTGCTATCGGCCGACGGAGGAACGGCATTCGGCTCGATCAACATCACGCCGAGCGGAGGCTCAGGCTCTGGTCCTGACGCGACCACGACCGTGGGCAACTGCTCCTACTCGACCAATTCCTCGAACTTCACTGTCGGTGGTCCGCTGAGTTTTGTCGGATCCACCACCTCAACCCAGAACTTGAGCCTGACCTGCCAGACCAGCGCGCAAGGGGAAACCGCACAACTCAGTTGCACGGAGACACAGGGAAGCCAGAGCACACCCACTCCTGTCACCTACGACGTGACGTGTCCTGCCAACGGACAGGGTTCGCCTTCAATCACGATTGTGGGTGGCGACGGCCAGTCCGGCCCGCCCAACTCCGTGCTGCCCTCGCCGCTGGTGGCGGAGGTCCGTGACGGCCAGGGCTCGCCCATATCGGACCAACCGGTGACATTCTCGATCAACAGCGGCGATGCTCAGGTTCGGCCGGTCGGCGGCGGCACGCCATCGAGCTTTGTTACCGTAAACACCGACTTCAATGGGCGGGCGTCTGTGGAGATCGTCCTCGGCTCAACGCCGGGCGCGGTCGCCGGTCTTGCTGAGGCCGATTTAGATGCAAATCTGGGTGTGGACGGGGGTATTGGTACGGTAATCAGCACGCCCTTCTCCGCCAACATCGTGGCCGGCCAGGTCGGCAGCATTGCCATCGTCTCGGGCAACAACCAGACCGGTGGCTCTGGAGCGACGTCCGATCCACTGGTGGTGCAGCTGAGCTCAACGCAGGGATCGACATCCGGCGTGCCGGTGAC
>JBBQNY010000023.1:0-27551 GCA_038330365.1 Lysobacterales bacterium
TTCGACGCGCTTGCCCAGTTCATGGTGCGCGAGCTCGGCATCTCGGTGCTGGTGCCGAACGTGCGTGGATCGTCCGGCTACGGCAAGCAGTACCTCGCACTCGACAACGGCATGCAGCGCGAGGACTCGGTGCGGGATATCGGAGCGCTGCTCGACTGGATCGGCACGCGGCCCGAACTCGACGCGAAGCGCGTCGGCGTATTCGGTGGCAGCTACGGCGGCTACATGGTGCTGGCGTCGATGGTGCATTACGGCGAACGACTGCGCGCAGGTGTCGATATTGTCGGCATCTCGGATTTCCGCACCTTCCTCGCCAATACCGAGGAATACCGGCGCGATCTGCGGCGCGCGGAGTACGGCGACGAACGCGATCCTGAAATGGCGGCGCATTTCGCGCGCATCGCGCCACTCGCACGCGCCAGCGAAATCGACAAGCCACTTTTCGTGGCCCAGGGCGCCAACGACCCGCGCGTGCCAGCGTCGGAAGCGGCGCAGATCGTCAAGGCGGTGCGAGCTGGCGGCACCGAGGTCTGGTACCTGGAGTTCAGCGACGAGGGCCACGGCTTCCGCAAGAAGGCCAACAGGGATTACTTCTCTGCCGCCACCATGGCCTTCTGGACGCGACACCTGACGGCTCCTTGAGTGCGCCGTGGCGAAGTGCGCGCCGGGCCGCGGTTCAGCGCACCGGAAGTAGCGTGCGAACTTCGAAAGCCCTGTGCTTGCATCCAGGGCGTCCGGAGAGCTGCGATGTCGGCGCGATGGTCCCGAAGAATCAACTGGCTCATGGCTCCTGCGACGCTGGCGTTTGCCGCGCTGCACGCGCAGCCGTTGCCGTTGCCGTTCGGCGATGGTTTCGAAGCCGCGGCAGCTGCGGAACCGGCCAATCTGATCGGCATCACCTCCGAACACAATGCGGTTCGCGCGGGCGTCATCACCGTGCCGGCCCTCGCGCCGCTGGCCTGGAGTCCGGCACTCGCGGCGACCGCGCAGGCATGGGCCAGCCAGTGCATCGATGTCGTGGCGCCGATTGGTCTCATCGACCATAACCCGGGGCGTAGCTCGGGCCACCCGTACTACGTGGGCGAAAACATCTATGCCTCGTCCGGCGCGCCTTCGCCTCCGGCAAGCGTCGTGGCTCTCTGGGCTGCGGAAAGCGTGAACTACAACCACGGGGCCAACAGCTGCGCCGGTGTCTGCGGTCACTACACCCAGCTGGTCTGGCGCGCGACCACGGCGGTCGGCTGCGCACGCTCTGACTGCCCGGGGCTTGCCTACCGCTACGCGGTTGTCTGCAACTATGGACCCGGCGGCAACACCGGGGGCCGACCCTACTGAGTGGCAGCCGCCCGTGCGAGCGCATGAGTCGCGACCCTATCGCCCCGGAGGAACCTGACGCTCAGGACTCGACGCGCCAGAATCGCTCCATCTGCAAGAAGGTGAATGACGCCGACCAGGTGATGAGCATCAGTCCCACCAGAGCCTCGGTGCCGGCGAGAAAGCGCAGCGCACCCGTGGGCACCAGATCGCCGAATCCGAGCGTCGTGAAAGCGGACGCGGAAAAGTAGATTCGGTCCAGCCAACCTACGGAGAGCGCGGCGGCGGATACGGTCGACGACATCCATTCCAGGTCGCCGGCTCCAGGCACCAGCTCGACGAGCGTGTAGCCGACGCCGAATATCCAGATCTCCGCAACGTGCAGACCCACCATCACGAAGAAGCCCGACAGCACATGGCGTCGCTGCAGTTCAGATCGCCGCTGGCGCCGCCGCGACAGCGCGCTGAGCCCTTCGTAGTGGAGGGCGACGCAGGCCCCGACGGTGAGGAGCGTCACGAGCACGACATAGACTCGGGCAAGGTCGTGCGAAAGCGCGATTTCCATGTGCGCAAGCTACCGCAAGCGCGACCGGGCGCCCTCCCCTGCGCAGCATCGAAGCTTGCGCGTGGTCTATTCGCTGCGGGTTCATGACCAAGCCCGCATTCTTGTCGCCCAGATATTCCCCGGAGACTCAGCCCATGCACCGGATTCCACGCCTCGCACTGCCGCTGTTTTTCGCTTTCGGAGCTTCGCTCGCTCTCGCGCAGGTGCCCTCAGCGGGCGGAACGATGTTGCAGGTAGCGGCAACGGGCGAGGTCCAGCGGGCTCCCGATATCGCGGAGATCGGCGTCGGTGTGGTGACGCAGGCTGCGGATGCGAAAGCGGCCTTGTCCGCCAATGCGGAGCAGATGACGCGCGTGCTCGGGGCGGTCAGCAAAGCGGGCATTGCGGATCGCGACGTGCAGACCAGCGGCGTCAATCTGCAGCCGCAATACCAGTACGGCGAGAACCAGCCCCCGAAACTCAATGGCTATCAGGCGAGCAACCGGGTCAGCGTCAAGATCCGGGACATCGCGCGCGTCGGCGAGGTGCTTGATGCGCTGGCGAGCGCGGGGGCGAATCAGATCGATGGCCCGAACTTCATGCTCGACAAGCCGGAGACGGCGCGGGACGAGGCCCGACGCATCGCCCTTGCCAGTGCACAGGCACGCGCGAAGATGTACGCCGACGCCATTGGCCTCAAAGTGTCACGCATTGTCAGCATCGACGAGACCGGCGGCGGCTTCCAGGCGCCCGTGCGGTTCGCGAAATCCGCCATGGCGATGGACAGCGCAAGCACGCCGGTGATGCCCGGCGAACAGAGTCATGCCGTCACGATCAACGTGGTGTTCGAGCTTCGTTGAGGCAGCGATGAGCTGTAGCGGTCACGCGGCAATCCATCCTGCCGGCGTACGCCGATAACGATCCTTTCGCAGCTCACGGAAAGCTCCCGTTTCCCATGCACGGACTTCCACCGTGATGACATCGCGATCGGCGCGGATCCGGTTGTAGCTATTGGGCTCACCCTTCAGCCGACTTGAGATGGACGTGCCGGTTTGGGCGACAACGATGCCTTCGACAGTACCCGAATAGGCCAGATGGACATGGCCTCCGAGCACGAGGTCGACGTGGGCGCGGCGCAGGTGCGGCATTGCCTGCGCAGAGCGCCCAGCCTGACCGCGGCCTGCTGCCGACCCGGTCAACAGGAAGGGATGATGCGCGACGATCACGCGCAGCCGATCACCCGCCGCGCCGAGTACTTCTGCGGCCCGCTGCATCTGCTCCGCGTTGATGCGCCCGCGCGACCAGTCGAGAGTCCAACCAGCGCGGCGCGCCGTGTTGATGCCGAGAGCGCGGAATCCCGGGCCCTCCACCATCGGTTCGAGTTCCGGCGAAAACCACCGGCGCCAACGGTACCAGGGCGCAGCCAGACGCATTCCGATCGCTACCGCGGGCATGTCATGGTTTCCGGGAACGACGATTCTCGTTCCGGGGATGCGCTCAAGAAACGCGCGGGCGCGGCGGAACTCATCCGGGCGCGCGCGTTGAGTGAGATCGCCTGAAACCGCGAGCAGCTCCGGTGGGTCGACCCTGAGCTCGGCGAGAAGTGCCTCGCGTACTTCCGGCACCTCGCGGCCGAAGTGGAGGTCCGAGATATGCGCAATACCGATCATGCGGGAACCGCCGCGAGCTCCGGCGGAAAAGTCCGAACTTCCGCAGTTGCGTCGGCTAACTGCGTGGGATCCACAGCCGGCACCTCGGGCACGATCACGCGCAGCGCCCGGGGACGTATCGAATAATGCAGGGGCGACTCGAGCAGGATGGCTTCGCCATCGTTCATTACCGACAGCGGCCCGGGGCGAGCGCGCGCGAGCACCACAGTTGAGGCCTGACTTACGTCGAGCGCCTGGTCCTCTTTCCAGTCGCCTGCGAGGATCCGCGCCGCGACTCGGAACAGTGTCCACCGCGACGCATCCTCGGCGACGTGGATTCCGAGGACGCCAGCATCCACCGACGCCCGCGGCGGGATGGGGCCGTGCGTGGTCTCGAGCGGATTGTTGGAAATCGCGATCGCCCGCGTGACGACTTTGCGGGGCGCGCGGCCATCGTCGATGTGCATGTGCAGACGTGGAAAGCGCCACAACATCCACAGCAGTCCGAAAAACGTGCGTGGCCAACGCAGCCAGCCCGGAAGATCCCGCCATCCCTCGCGTTTGCGCGCGAGGTGCGGCATCAGCCCGATTGAGGAATGCGACACGAAGACGTGGCCATTGACCTCACCCACATCGATCGCGCGCACGCAACCGGCAGCGATCACGGCCACGGCCTCCTCCAGCGCTTCGGGCAAACCGAGATCACGGGCGAACACATTCATGGTACCGCCCCGCAACACGCCCAGCGGCAGTTTCCGATCACCCAGCGCGGTGACCACGGCAAGGATGCTGCCGTCGCCGCCGCAAGCGACAACTGCGTCCATGCCGTCGGATTCCGCCTCCGCAATCCATCCTTTCAGCGCAACTGCATCAAAGGCGCGAAGCTCGGCTGCAATGCCGTGTCGCGCGAACATTTCAGAAAGCAAGTCGGCGACATCGCCTTCCACAGCGCGCAGCAGCGTGCCGGAGCGTGGGTTGTAGATCACCAGCACGCGGCGAACAGGAACGATGGCGAAATCGGAAGTCATCTGGCTGGCTTGTTTACCGGTGCCACAGAGTGCGGATTGTGGCCTGTACCACTCGTTATCGTGCGACGCTTCCCGTGCTCATGAAGGTCCGTGGATTACCCCGCGCCGAAGTGGCAGGAGCTCGCAGCGGCAGATCGCAGGAAGCGCAATGGCAGGCGACCCACGAACGAAACGGAACCGGCCACCCGTGCCTTGCCAGGCGCTTCAGCCGAAGCCGCGAGTCACGCCGGCACGGCGCGCGTGAACGCGCGCATCAGCAGTGCGACCCCGAGCCCCCAGACACCATTGACGATCAGGGCACCGATCCAGATTTTCGGATCCCACCCGGCCGCGAACTCGAGATGCTTGAGCGGAAATACGATCAGCAATGCCACGAGGGTTGGCAGCACAGCGCCCAGCACCAGCGCGGAGACCCAGTAGCGCGTGCCTTTGAAACCGCGGATGAGTGCCCACAGAACGATGCCCCACAGCCCGCCAAAAAATGCGATCGAGACGACGGCGGGAATCCCCAGCGGCGCCACCCCCGCCATGTTCCACGCGGCCATGGCTGTGGCGCCCGCGCGATTGAGCGCGAACAGCACGCCCTGATGGAACAACATCGTGGAAAGAAATCCAGCGAAGAAAGCTTTGAGCAGGTCCATGGATAGCGCTCCGGGAGGATCAGGGAAGATCTGAGAAATGCCGCCTGAGCGTCGCATGATCAGAGGTCGATCAGGGAAGCTTTCTCAGCGCGACCTGCAGTGCCGGCAAAAGACGCTCCCGCAGCGCCGCGTCTTCGCCTGCGGCCACGTTGACGTACAGCGATTGCAGGAACGCGGTCGTGTTGTGCTTCTTTGCGAGCCCGGCGTTGCTCGTGAACACGTCGCCCCACGCGGCGAAGGGCGCCGGTGATGCCACGTCTTGGAGCCACGCACTCCACTCCGCTTCGCTGTGGAGGCCGCGGGCAGCGATGAAGAGCACCGGTCGCATCAGTCGCTCGCTCTCACCGTAACGGTAGAAGACCCCCTGCGCTGGGACCACCTGAGCTGCGACGGCAGCGAGCATCGAGTCGAGTTCGGCACGCGTCAGCGCCGGATTGAGCGCGAGCTGCATCAGGAGATCGGCACCATGCGCGACGCCGTGGCGCCAGCCGCTGACCGGATCGAAACCGCGATAGTCGCGGATCGAGGAGAGGTAAAGACTGCCGCGGGCCACCAGCGCTGCGCGTTCGGCCGGCGTCATCCACGGCTGGATGCGGTCGGTGCGCGCGATTTCCGAAAGTACCAGCGCCGCGAAGGGCTGGCGGAAACCCTCGGCGTCGCCCGAACCCGGATCCAGAAGTTGCTGCAGCTTCCGACTCAATGCGCGCCGTGTCGCGGTGCCCAGCGAGCCTGCGCGCATCCAGGTGGAATAGGCCTCAAACGCGAGTCCGTCGCGCAGGGCCGGATCCGGATCCTGCAGGCAGTCCACGAGCGCCAGTGCGAGGCGATTGCGCACGGCATCGTCCTCAATGGCGAAGCCCGAGCGCTTCAACGCATCCAGCGCCGCGCGCGCGTGCGTCGCCGGCGGGCAGGCTCCCAAAGCGGCTCCCACGAATACGAACTGCAGCAGTGCAGCGGCAATCCAGTGGCGATATGCGGCGGACTTCACGCCGGCACCCATTGCATGAGAGACGCTGCCGGCGCCGGCATCAGCCAGTGATCGAGCAGCAGGAATGCGAACAGCGCCATCAGGTACACGATTGAGAACCGGAACACTTCGAGCGCGAACTGCTCGTTGGGCGGATTGAGCAGGCGCACGGCGTACCAGATGAAGCCCAGGCCCAGCACCAGGGCGCCGCCGAGATACAGAAGTCCGCTCAGCCCGGTCACCCAGGGCAGCACGCTGACCACCAGCAACAGCACCGCGTAGAACAGTACGTGCCAGCGCGTGTACTCGACTCCGTACACCACGGGCAGCATCGGAATCGCGGCGCGCGCGTAGTCCTCACGGCGAAAGATGGCGAGCGCCCAGAAATGCGGCGGCGTCCACACGAAGATGATCAGCACCAGCAGCAGCGCGTGCGCGTGCAGCTCGCCGGTGACCGCGACCCACCCCAGCGCCGGAGGGGCGGCGCCGGCGATGCCGCCGATCACGATGTTCTGCGGAGTCGCGCGCTTGAGCCAGAGCGTGTAGACGAAGGCATACCCGATCAACGACGCGAACGTCAGCGCCGCGGTCAGCGTGTTGACGAGCAACACCAGTACCACCATCGACCCAATTCCCAGCGCGGCCGCCCAGGCAATCGCCACCCGCTGCGACACCACGCCGCGAACCAGCGGACGGTGCGCGGTGCGCGCCATCAGCCCGTCGATACGCTGGTCAATCACATGGTTGATCGCCGCGGCGGATGACGCCGCCAGCCAGATTCCCAGAATTCCGAACACGGCCGGCTGCCAGGGCGGCAGCCCCGGCACGGCCATCAGCATGCCGACGATCGCGGTGAACGCGATCAGGGCGACCACGCGCGGCTTGGTCAGGGCGAACAGATCGGCGATGCGCGTATTCATGCCGTGCTTGCCCCCGCGGGTGCGCGGGTCCGCGCCAGCAGCGAAACCAGCAGCACGAGCAGCAGAGCAGCCCCTGCGTTGTGCAGGGTCGCGACCGGCAGCGGCAGACCCAGGCGGACGTTGCCGATACCGAGCGCGATCTGCAGCACCACGAGGGCAGCGAGCGCAAAACCCGCGCGGCGCCGGACACCGCTGCGGACGAGACGCACCGCAATCCCCAGCAGATGACCCGCGACCAGCACCGCAAACAAGCGATGACTGAGCTGTATCGCGGCCCGCGCCGGACCATCCAGCACGCCGCCCTCGTAATCCGCGCCGATGCCGCGCCAGAGCACGAAGGCATCACGAAAATCCATGCTCGGCCACCACTGCCCGAGGCATTTGGGAAAATCGAAGCCGCAGGCCAGCGCTGCGTAGTTCGCGGAAGTCCAGCCACCGAGTGCGATCTGGATCGCCACCAGCGATGCCCCGACGATCAAGGCGGCCCGCGGCAGCGCGGCCGCGGGCGAGGGCGAAGCAGCCCGGTCGCCGGCTCGAGCGAGCACCAGTCGCGTCGCGATCCAGGCCAGCAGGGCCAATGTGGCCATGCCGCCCAGCAAGTGCCCCATCACCACCACCGGTTTGAGCTTCAGGGTCACCGTCCACATCCCGAGCAGCGCCTGAAACACAATCAGCACGGAGGCCACGATCGCCGCCCGCACCGGCGCCTGCGGGCTGCGACGCGCGCGCCACAACAGCCCCGCCAGGGCAAAAGTCGTCAGTACCAGTGCTCCCGCGAGCATGCGGTGGAACTGCTCGCGCCACGCCTTGTGTACTTCCACCGGACGCTCATAGGCGGCATTCGCTGCGGCGATGGCATTCTCGTGCACCGGCCACGCCAGCTTGCCGTAGCAGGTCGGCCAGTCGGGACACGACAGGCCCGCGTTCGACAGTCTGACAAACGCGCCGAACACAACCACGGTGAAACAGAGCAGCAGTGCGGCCAGCGCGATGCGCCGCGCGGTGCGCAGGGGATCCACGGAGCCGGAGTAGCGTGGCTGCCCGGGAGCTTCCACCGTCATCGCAGCAGCCGCTGCAGATCCCGGCGCAAACCTCCGGGCTCGAATCCACTGTCGAATCGCATCACGAGAAAACCGTGCGGATCCACCAGATACACCGGCAGTCCCTGCGCGCTGGGCGCGACCTTGTCCAGCGGACTCTCCCGCAGCGTGATGGCATTGAAGCGCGGCTCGTCCGCGAGCGCGCTGCGCGTGGCCGCATCGGGCTCGCCGACGAAATGCACGTCCACATCCGCGGCGTGCCGTCCAAGACCAACCCACACCCGGCGCACCGTGTCGAGCATCGTGGCGCAGCGCTGATCGCAGGTTTCCGGCGCGATCAGGAGCAGATGCCAGCGATGCTCCTGGTTGCGCCACTTGATTTCACGGCCGCGACTGTCGTGCGCCGTCACGGCCTGGAAATCGCGTGCCGGCGCATACAGAAAGCCGTGATTGCGCGTGGCCGGCGGTCGCCAGCCACCGAAATGCAGCGCCAGCGCCGCGATGAGCGGTGCCAGGAACAGGGTGACCAGGAGCCACGGGCGGAATCGTGAGGTCGAAGCTTTCATCGGCGGCGAAAGGCTAACAGCAGCCAGGTCGCGATCACGGTTGCCGCCAGCGCGAACCATTGCACGGCATAGCCCCGATGACGTTCGGGGGGCATCGTTTCGGGCACAGGGGCGAAGCGTCGTTCGAATCCGCCCGGCAGATCTGCGTCCATTCGCAGGAGTCCCGGCACCAGCGCGGGGCCGAAGGCTGCGTCGAGCGCCTCCTGGCCGAGGAAATTGAGCAGCGGCGGCGCGCGCGTTGTGACGGGGATGCTGCCATCCCCCAGGCGGATTCCCACTCCCGGCAAAGCCGTGAGCAGGCCACGCATTGTGCGCGGCGCGGCTGTGGCCGGCGGCAGTGCAGTGGGGCGTCGGGTGCCGGGATCCACGGCCAGCCAGCCGCGGTCGACCAGTACATGTCCGGGACCGCTCTCCAACCGGAACAGGGTCAGAACGTGCACCCCTGCCCTGCCGTCAAGGCTCTGGTTGTCGAGGAGGATTTCGCGCTCCGGCTCGAAGCCTCCCTCTGCAACGACGCGCACCGGCAGCAGCGAACCGAGATGATCCGCGTACGCACGGCCCGCCGGCACACTGCCCGCGAGCGTGACTGCAGGCGCGACGCGAGCGTGCTCCACGGCCTGGATCATCCGTGTCTTCTCGGCGGCGCGATCGAGTTGCCACCGCCCGAGCTGGACGAATCCGCCCGCCAGCAGCAGCGCTGCCATGGCCCAGACGAGGTGCCGGAACTTCACGCTTTCACGCACGTGCGCCTGCCTATACTCAGCACCGCGCGCAACTACAGGATGGCCGCATGGCCTGGCAGAAGATTCTCATCGTGGTCGCTTTCCTCGCGGTGCTCTACAACCTCGGCGCCGCGCTGTTTTTCATGATGACCGACAAGGGTCGCACCTCACAGACCGTACGCTCGTTGACCTGGCGCATCGGCTTGTCGGTAGTGCTGATCCTGCTGATCGTGCTTGGCATCTTCTCCGGCGTCATTCAACCGCACGGCGTGATCGTCGGGCAGTAACGCCCGCGCGGATCAGGTTCCGGGAAGCCCCGGTTCAGCCGGCCGGCGCCGGCTGGGCACCGTCGTCAGAGCACGTAGACGAACAGGAACAGCCCGAGCCAGACCACGTCGACGAAGTGCCAGTACCAGGCTACGGCTTCAAACGCGAAGTGGTGATCGCGCGAGAAATGACCTTTCAGGCAGCGAAAGAAGATCACCGCCAGCATGATTGCCCCGAGCGTTACATGCATGCCGTGGAAGCCCGTCAGCATGAAGAACGTGGAGCCGTAGACCCCTGACCCGAGCGTGAGATTGAGCTCGTGATACGCGTGGATGTACTCGGTCGCCTGGAAGTAGAGGAACAGTGCGCCGAGGAGCACCGTCGCGCCGAGGAACACCAGCAGGCGATTGCGTTGTCCCGCCCGCAAAGCGTGATGCGCGATGGTGACGGTCACGCCGGACGCGAGCAGGATCAGCGTATTGAGCAGCGGCAGTCCCCACGCCGGAATCGTCTCGAAGCGCCCACCGATCAAACCTGGACCATTGGTTGGCCAGGCGGACGAGAAACTTGACCAGAGGAACTCGTTGGTGGCAACGCCATCGCCGGCGCCACCCAGCCACGGCACTGCCAGGGCGCGTGCGTAGAAAAGAGCGCCGAAGAACGCGCCGAAAAACATGACTTCCGAGAAGATGAACCACATCATGCCCATGCGGAAGGACACATCCACCTGGGCGTTGTAGTGACCGCGGATGCTTTCCCCGATCACGTCGGCGAACCAGCGGAACAGCATGAACAGCATCGCCGCGATGCCGGCGAACAGCAGCCAGCGTCCGAACTCCATGCCGTTCACCCACGTGGCGGCGCCGAGCATGGTCGCGAACATGGCGACCGAACCCACGATGGGCCAGCGACTTCCGTGCGGGATGTAGTAGATGGTCGGATCGGGCTGGGCTGCGTGCGCCATGGAATTCACCGGGTGTTGTTGGGTATTGGACTGGAGCGTGCGGGGGAGTGATTACGGTTCATCCCGACCCTTTCAGGACGGGACGGTCGTGACCCTGCCCCAACCGGAGGGGCTCCCGCGCAGACATCGCGACGCGCTGCGTTGCGATGTCATTGCGGTAGAAAGTGTACGACAGAGTGAGCGTGTGGACCTCGGGCGGCAGTGCGCGGTCGACGATGAACCGCACCGGCATCGCGCGTGATTCCCCTGGTTCGAGCCGCTGTTCGGTAAAGCAGAAGCATTCCGTCTTGTTGAAGTACTTCGATGATTCGGCGGGCGCCACACTCGGCACCGCGTTGCCGATGACCGGAATACTGGCGGTATTGCGGGCTGTGAACGTCGCCAGTGTCGGCACCCCCGGGTGCACCGTCATCTCAACAAGATCGGGTGCGAACTCCCAGGCCAGGCCGGAATTGACGTTGGCCACAAACTGGATCTTGATGGAGCGGGCCAGATCCGGCGTTTGCGCCGCCGCGTCGGCGGCGCTGGTGGCGGAGTCGTCCAGCTTGATGCCGAAAACACGCTCGCATGCGATCCGATACAGCGGCACCATGGAGAAACAGAGCAGGAAGGCACCCCCCGACACCAGCAGGGCTTGCCGCAACATGCGTCGCGTGCTGGCCTCTGCCGCCTTCAATGCGCAGCCACGCGGCCGGTCGCAAGCGATGCCCGCTGCACCATCACCCTGCCCACGAAACCAGCATGAGGAAGCCGGCGTAGATCACCACCGCCACCACGCCCACGATCAGCGCCGTGCGCCTGGCAGCGCGGCGACCGTAGGCTTCAGTGGGTGACATCGCCGTGCGCCAGCATGCGATCGTCGATACGGGGCGGAGTCGTGAAGCTGTGGTGCGGCGGCGGGCTGGACAGCGTCCACTCCAGGCCGTGCGCGTCTTCCCACACCTGCGCCGTGGCCGGCACACCGCCGCGGATGGTGCGGAAGATGATGTAGGCGAACAGCAACTGCGAGAGCCCGAATCCGAAACCGCCGATCGATGACCAGAGATTGAAGTCCGCGAAAGCTACGTTGTAGTCGGGCACCCGGCGCTGCATGCCCGCCAGGCCGAGAAAGTGCTGCGGGAAAAACAGCAGGTTCACGAAGATCGTCGAGAGCCAGAAATGCCACCTGCCGAGGGTCTCGTTGTACATGTGCCCAGTCCACTTGGGCAGCCAGTAGTAGACCCCGGCCATGATGCCGAAGATGGCGCCGGTCACCAGCACGTAGTGGAAATGCGCCACCACAAAGTAGGTGTCGTGGTACTGGAAGTCCGCCGGCGCGATGGCGAGCATCAGACCCGAGAAGCCGCCGATGGAGAACATGATCACAAAGCCCAGGGCGAACAGCATCGGCGTCTCGTAGCTGATCGAACCCTTGTAGAGCGTGCTGATCCAGTTGAACACCTTCACCCCGGTCGGTACCGCAATCAGCATGGTTGCGTACATGAAGTACAGCTCGCCGCCGAGCGGCATGCCCACCGTGAACATGTGGTGCGCCCAGACGATGAACGACAGGAACGCGATGGACGCGATCGCGTACACCATGGCCTGGTAGCCGAACAGCGGCTTGCGCGCAAAGGTCGGGATGATCTCCGAAACGATTCCGAACGCGGGCAGAATCATGATGTAGACCTCGGGATGCCCGAAGAACCAGAACACGTGCTGGAACATCACCGGATCGCCGCCGCCGCCGGCGAAGAAAAAGCTGGTGCCGAAGTATTTGTCGGTCAGCAGCATGGTCACCGCACCCGCCAGCACCGGCATCACCGCAATCAGCAGGAACGCGGTGATCAGCCATGACCACACGAACAGCGGCATCTTGAGGAGGTCCATTCCAGGTGCGCGCATGTTGAGGATGGTGGCGATGACGTTGATCGCACCCATGATCGAGCTCACGCCCATCATGTGCACTGCGAAGATCACGAAGGCCACGTTGTTGCCGCCCTGCAGGCTCAGCGGCGGATAGAGCGTCCACCCACCGGCAGGTCCACCGCCCGGCAGCAGCAGCGTCATCAGCAGCAGCGTGAACGCAAAGGGCAGGATCCAGAAGGACCAGTTGTTCATGCGTGGCAGCGCCATGTCCGGCGCGCCGATCATCATGGGAATCATCCAGTTGGCGAGACCGACGAAGGCGGGCATCACCGCGCCGAAGATCATCACCAGCGCATGGATTGTGGTCATCTGGTTGAAGAATTCGGGATGCACGAACTGCAGTCCCGGCTGGAACAGTTCGGCGCGGATCACCATCGCCATCGAGCCACCGACGAAGAACATCAGCAGCGAGAACAGCAGATAGAGCGTACCGATGTCCTTGTGGTTCGTGGACATGAACCAGCGCTCGAAGAAACTCTGCTTGTGGTCGTGCGAATCGTGCGCGTCGTGGTGGTCGATGACGGTGGCCATGTCTGTCTTCTCTAGCGCGGAGCGGCGTAGGTCGAAGCGGCCGGCGTCGCAGCGGCGCTGCCCCCGGTGTTCGACGCGGTGTAGTTCGTCAGCGCCGCAACGCTGCCGGGATTGGAGGGCTGCGCCGCCAGCCACTGCTGGAACTCGGGTTTGGACACCGCCCGCACTACGATTGGCATGAAGCCGTGATCCTTGCCGCAGAGCTCGGCGCAGACTCCGCGGTAGACACCCGGTGTCTTGATGTCCGTCCATGCCTCGTTGATGAAGCCGGGAATCGCATCCTGCTTCCAGCCCAGCGCCGGCACCCACCAGGCGTGGATCACGTCATCGGAGGTCACCACGAAGCGCACCTTGGTGTCCACCGGCAGCACCAGCGGTTTGTCCACATCCAGCAGGTAGTGATTGGTGCCGTCTTTTGCGAGCGCGGCCGGATCAAGTCCCGAGCGCAGTCGGCGCGTGCGATCGCTGTCGCGCGCGAGGCTGGAAATGAAATTCACATCGGTGCCAACGTATTCATAACGCCATTTCCACTGGTACCCCGTGACTTTTACGGTCAGTTCCGCGTCACGTACGTCGCTCATGCGGAGCAGGGTACTGGTGGAGGGAATGGCCATCACAATCAGGACGATCACCGGGATTGTCGTCCAGATGATCTCCACCACGGTCGAATGCACCAGCGACTTGTCGGCAATGGCCCCGCGCGACTTGCGGAACGCGAACATGCAATAGGCCATCGCGCCGAAAACGACGATGGCGATGACGATGCACACCCACAGGATGATCATGTGCAGGTGATAAACCGCCTGGCTGGTCTCGGTGACGCCGGGCGCCAGGTTGAGCTGCCAGCGCTGCGGGTCCGCCAGCGCAACTCCGCTCCAGAAGAGCAGGCTGCCCAAGGCCAGTGTGCGGCTCAGAAAACCGGTGACTCGCTTCATCGCTTCGACCTTCTTGACCTGCCGTTGTCCGCTGATCCCGATTCGGGGTGCCGCGCCGCTGCCCGTACCGCTTTCCGGCGGCCTGAACCTTGAGAGACGCGGAAAGGCGCCTGACCTGAGCCGCATTTCGCGCATTGCCCCCACCGGGTCGCCTTTCGTGCCCGGAACGACGCATGATAGTGGTCCGCGCAAGTGACGGACAAGCGCGCCGAGCTGCGGGACCACCGAGACACGTGTCAGTCGCAGCGCCAAATGGAGGAGAACACCCATGTCGTCCGATCCCGCGCAGCCCATCACCGAGCTGCTGGGTCGTTGGCAGGCAGGCGACCCGACGGCCGAAGCAGAGCTGGTGCGGGAGGTCTATCCCGTCCTGCAGCGGCTCGCCGCGATGCAGATGCGAAAGCACGGCTCCCGCAGCACCCTGCGCGTGACCGAGGTCGTGAACGAGGCGTATCTCCGCCTGCACGAGCAGAACCGGATCGACTGGCAGAGCCGCGGCCACTTCTTCGCGATTGCCGCCACCATGATGCGCCGGGTGCTGGTGGACTATCTCAGGGAACGGGGTTCCGCCAAGCGCGGCGGCGGCATCGTCTTCGTGCCGGAAGACCAGGTGCGCGAGCACGACCTGCAGTCGGGAGAAGACCCGATGGACTGGCTCGCCGTCGATCAGATTCTCAGCGAACTCGAACGCAGCCTTCCCGATGTGGCCCGCGTCGTCGAACTGCGGCTGTTCGGCGGTCTGTCGGTGGACGAGATAACCCTCGCCACTGGCTCTTCAAGCGCAACCGTAGGGAGGCACTGGCGCTTTGCAAAGGCGTGGCTGGCAGAGAGGCTCGAGGTCGATGCCGACCAATTCACCGAGTAAATCGCTGATTGCGGTACAGGCAATGTTCGACCGCCTGGTCGATCTGCCGCCTGACGCGATGGCCCGGGAACTCGAGACGCTCGACGCCTCGAATCCCGGGCAGTCCGCTGCGGTGCGCAGACTCCTGGCACTCGACGCGGAAATTGGCACCGCAGAGCCGCCATTGGCCGTAACCCACGCCGGCGTACTGCTCGAGCAGCTGGGCGGTCCACCGGTGCAGGCAGGAACCGAAGTGGGCGCCTATCGCGTCCAGGAGGAAATTGGCAGCGGTGGCATGGGCCGTGTGTACCGTGCGGTACGCGACGACGGAACTTTCGAGCGCGAGGTGGCGATCAAGCTCATCCGGCGCGACCTGGTTTCATCCAAGTCGATGGAGCGCTTCGCCGAGGAGCGGCGCTTGCTGGCCGCATTGGATCATCCCGGCATCGTGCGACTGCTGGACGCGGGCACGCTTGCCGATGGCGCCCCTTTCGTCGCCATGGAGCTGGTTCGCGGCGAATCGCTCGTCAGCTACTGCGACGCACGCAAGCTCGGGATGCGCGATCGCGTGGCCCTTTTCCGCCAGGTGCTGGACGCAGTCGCCCATGCGCATCGCCACCTCATCGTGCACCGGGATCTCAAGCCCGAGAACATTCTCGTCGACGATCAGGGCCAGGTAAGGCTGCTCGATTTCGGCATCGCCAAAGCCCTCGACAGCGAGGCGGCGGCGCTGACCACCGCCACCGGCGATCGCTACCTCACCCCCGCATACGCTGCCCCCGAACAGCTGCGCGGCGACGCGCTGTCCACCAGTTGCGATGTGTATGCGCTTGGGCTCGTGCTGTATGAGCTGCTCGCGGGCGGACACCCCTTTGCCGATCGATCGCTCAGTGCAGCCGAGCTTGAGCGGGCCATCCTGCTGCAACCACCGCCCCCGCTGGCGCAGGCGCCGACCACCCTGGATCCTGAAGCCGCGCTCCGACATGGCACGGACGACACGCGCGCCTGGCGACGCGGCTTGCGCGGTGACCTCGATGCGATCGTGCAACGTGCACTGCGCAAGGAACCTGCGACACGCTTTGGATCCGCCGGCGAGTTCGCTGCCGAGATCGACGCATGGCGGGCCGGGCGGGCCTTGGCGTCCCGTCAGACCCAGGGGTTCTATCGAGCCCGCAAGTTCGTGGCGCGCAATCGGCTTGCGGTCGGAGCCGCGGTGGCCGGGTTGCTGTTGCTGGTCTCGTTCACTGCCATCGTCGTGCGGCAGAACCTGGTGCTCGCGCAGGAGCGCGACGAGACCGCCTTGCAGCGCGACCGTGCACGCATGAGCGTGCAGATTCTGCAGGAAGCGTTCGAGTCAGCCGACCCGGGCCGGACGGGCGGCAGCCAGGTATCGGCCCGCAGCGTCCTCGAAGCGGCGCGGGCACGCCTGCCTCAAACCGCCCAGGACAATCCCGGGCTGGCGCTGGAGCTCGCGTTCACCATCGCATCGGTGCAGATCGATCTCGGTCTCGGCAACGATGCGCTCTCGACGATTGCGCTGACCGATGACGTCATCGCTCGTCACCCGCTCGACCCCACAGGTCGGGTCGAGCACGAACTGCTGCGCCTGCGCGCACAACTGTCGGTCGATGACTATGCGAGTGCGCAGCGCACCATGACCCTGACTCGCAGTTTCGCGCGCCCGGAAGACGCCGCCGCGCTTGCCTCTGCATTGGGCCAGATGCTCATGCACGCCGGCCGCTTGAAGGAAAGCATCGTGGAGTTGCGCAAGGCAGTAGTCGCCTACGCCATGGATCCGGCCCAGCGCCGCGAGTGGGTCGCAAACAGCTGGAGTCTCGCCAACGCGCTGCGCCTCGACGGAGAAGATGCACAGGCACTGGAGGTGCTCGAGACCACGCTTGAGAGGTTGAAGGCCACTGCCGGCGCGGACCATCCCCATACACTGGAAACGCAGTTGCGGCGTGCTTCAGTGCTTCGATTCATGGGCTTCGCCGAGCAGGCGCTCGGGGAGGTGCGACTCGCCACCGAAAGCACCGAGCGCATCTACGGGCGTCGTTCGATGGCAGCAGCGACTGCCCGCACCATACTCGGCAACGTCCTTACCTCGGCCCGCGACTACGCGGGATCCGAGCGCGAGTACCGTCTGGCATTGGCGGCCTGGCCTCCCGCAGCTGGCGAAAATCACACCAACCTGTTCCGGATCCGCTTCAACCTGGCACAGGCGCTGGCAGAGCGGGCCAGCGGCTACGCTGAAAGCGAGGCAATGTTTCGCGACCTGATCGTCGCCGGTCCGCGATTGTTCGGTCCCCAGCATCGAACGACCTACATTCTGCGCGCCCGCTACGGATTCCTGCTCAACCAGCAGTCCCGTTTCAGCGAGGCATTGGCAATCATGCTGCCGCCCGAAGTGGAAGACGCGGACGCCGGTTGGAGGGAGATGTGGGGTAGCGTCTACTTCGGCCCACTTGAGGTCGCGGTCGATTCTGTCTACTGCAGGGGAGCCAGCCAATCCGATGCCGGTGATGCTCCCGGATCGGCGGGCAGGGATCTCTGCCGGCAGGGTCGCCGGGTGCTGGACGCTCGCAGGATTTCCCGCACGACCGACTGAAGCCTCTACCCGCGGAAAACGCAGGTCGATGCACCCTTCGATAAGCCGGTCCTGCTCATTGGCTCACTTGGGCGGGCTGCACCCGCCGTATTGCGCCCTGCATCCGAAGCAGCGGCGCCTCACGCGATCGGCATGCAGGCCTTCAACTGCGGCCGTCTTACTGCCCATGAGGCAATGCGTGTTGGCCGACGGCCGGTACTTCGGCGCCTGACCCGAAAAAAGTTTTCTGGCCATGAGCGATTCGCCTCGCGTTTTACGCGTATTTGTAATGAAGGGCAGTTCCGGGGTACCTCCGGCAGACCTTCCGCGATACGAAACCTCCCAGCGAAACCAGAGGCCGACTCATGCGCACCTTCCCGAAACTCGTTATCGCCGTATCCGCGACGTGCATGTTTTCGATGTCAGCGTACGCCGACCCTGCTTCCTGCGATCCGAAGATGGCTTCCTCGCCTTCGCAGGAAAGCACCCAGACAAGTTGGTTCGAAAGCCTGTTCAAGCCAGCGGCAAAGCCAACCGCCTTCGCGCGTGTGATCGGGGCAACCCGTGATCCCGATCCTGGCTGTACGGGTGGTGTCGAAGCGCAGCCAGTCGCGGGGAACTACCGGAATCAAACCGTTGATCGCTCCTTGAACTGAGCGCGTCGCGCATCCGGCTCATGCAAAGACTGCAAAGGGACGCCTTGCGCAAGCGCCAATAGAGGATTGCATCGCGCCCGTCGTCCACGGCGGGAGTGAATCGCGGACCCTGCTCCTTGCCCGGAGCAGGGTTCCGGAACCGGCAGCAATGCCGGCCCGCCAGGGAAGGGCGGTCTCAGGCCGACTACAGGAGTGGTAAGGCCGGAGAAGGGTTCGCATGCCATCGCCCCGGCTATGCGAACCGGAGTGCCGCGCAGGATGCGCGGTACGCCACGGACGGCAGTTGCCCCCGGGTGCAGGACGCAAACCCTGGGGGCACATTTCCAGCGCCCCGTCGGCGCGGGTGTAACCGCCCGGTCGGAGACCGGACGACTCAGGGATCGAGGGGATGCCATCCGTGCAGGAACCGCTTCGGATGGCTCCAACTGCAAGTGCAAGATTGCATCATCCTGCGTCGTCGCGAGTGCAAAGCCACTGCGTGCGCGGACGCCTTTGGACTCGCTGGCGTCAGTGGCGCAGCTCGGCGGCCACGTCGACGTAGCCGAGTACCAGCGCGACATCGTGCGCGGTGCGACCGAGCGTATCGCGCAGGCGGGGTTCCGCACCGGCACGCAGCAGCCATCGGACCGTGTCGAGCAATCCATGCATGGCGGCGGCATGCAACACGCCGACGCCGCGCGTGTCCTGTACGTCGAGGCTGGCACCGGCGTGAACCAGCACGCCTCCCAGATCCGGCAATACCCGCGTTCCCGGCGGCGACTGCGGCGTGTTGCGCGCGCCGAGCAGTACCAGCAGGGGCGTCTGTCCCGACGCATTGCGCGCGTCGATCTCCGCTCCGGCGTCCAGCAGCTGCTGGATCTGCAGGCGCGCCTGATCGGGCTCGGCGCTGGTGTAGGCAAACTGCGCAGCCGCATGCAGCGCGGTATTACCCTGCGCATCACGCGCCAGCGCGTCGGCACCGAAGCCCAGCAGACGGCTGACCGCGTCGCCACGACCCAGTGCGGCGGCGAGCATCAGCGGCGTTGCCTCGTCGATAAGTCGCTGGTCCACCGCGATGCCGTGTTCCATCAGGCGCTCGACCAGCGACAGCCGCCCGGCGTTGAGCGCGGCACCGAGCGCGGTCATTCCAGACACGGAGCGTGTGTCGGCGTCAGCGCCGCGTGCGAGCAACAGCAGCGCGATGTCGCCGAAGCCGCCGCCCGCCGCACGGATGAGTGCCGTGCAGCCTTGAGCATCGCGCGCATCCAGGGGCAAGCCGAGCTCCAGCAGCGACTGCACCGCGTTGCGATCACCCGCCGCCGCTGCCGCAGGCAGATCCGCATCGCGCAGTGCGCGGCCCGGGGGCTGCCACAGGGGCCAGGCAAGCCAGCGCGCAAGATCGGACCGTCCGCGCGACAGGGCAGCGCCCTGGGGCGTTTGACCCTGCGCATCGCGTGCACGCGGATCGGCACCTGTGCGGATCAGGCTGCGGGCGATGGCCACCGCGGCCGCGCCGTCCTCAATCCGGGTCAGGCGATGGAGCAGACCGCGGCCGTTCGCCGGAATGCGCCGCGGGTCGGCGCCCCGCACCAGCAGCGGGTCGACCAGCGCAGCGGCGCCCAGGCGCACGGCCAGCTCCAGCGGCTGCAGACCCGTGGCGCTGGCGCGGCTGACTTCCGCCCCCGCGCCCACCCACGCCTGCGCCAGCTTGAGCGCGGTCCCGAGTTCGCTGCCGTCGAGAGAGACGGCGCCCTCCAGCAGATCCGCGAGCGCCCTTCCTCCTGCCGGCGAGGCGCCACCATCGCTCAGCAGCTGCAGTGCGCGCACGGGCAGCGGGCGCACTGCCGCGAGGCGATGCAGCAGCATGCGCCCTTCCCGATCGTACGCGGCGACATCGAAGCCGTGCCGCAACAGTCGCGAGAATCCCGTGCGATCGATGCGCGCAGCGGCGTGTGCAAATGCTTCGGCGAGCGATGCTGCGCCCAGCGGTGGATTGAGTGCGAGCAACTCGTCCGCAATGGCGAATCGGCGCTGCAGGAGCGCCTGACCGAGCAACGCCGCACGATCGGGCGGGCCCGATGTTTTCGCGTCCGCATCCAGGACATCGTGTTCATCGCTTTGTGACTGATCGCGCACGCTGGCTGGCAGTGCATACATCGGATCGAGCAGCGCGACCTCACGCCAGCGACCCGCGTTGACGGCGAAATCCAGGGCCCGTTTTCCCTCTCGCGTCGGCAGCGACGGATCGCAGCCGGCTTCCAGCAGCAACGCGACCGTCGCCGGAGTGGCGCGACGCGACTGGCAACCGATCACCAGTGCAGTGCGACCCGCCGCGTCGACTTCGTTGGGGGCGGGCTTGCGCCGGATCAGCCGCCGGAGAACCTCGTCGTGACCGGCGCGCGCCGCTTCCATCAAAGGGGTGACGCCGCTGCGGTCGTGAGCGTCGACATCGGCGCCGCTGGCGAGCAGCGCTGCGACGCTTTCGGCATGACCATGCAGCGCGGCGGCATGCAGCGCGGTTCGGCCGAGCACGTCGCGCGCGTCAATCCGCGCGCGCCGTTTAAGCAGTGGCTTGATCGCGTCGGGACGGTCTTCGTTGCCACTCATGGCCGCAACCAGCGCGGGCAGGCCGCGGGCAGGCTCGGTCACTGCACCCCGATCCAGCAAGCATCCCATCACCGCGTCGTTGTGCGTTGCAGCTGCGATGGCGAGAGCGCTGTGACCTTCCTGGTTCAACGCATCGCGATCTGCGCCCGCATCAAGCAACATCGCGGTCAGGGCGGGATCGGTGCAGCGCGCGGTGTGATGCAGCGGCGTGTTGCCCTCCGCATCGGCGATGCGGGCGTCGGCACCATTGGTCAGCAGCGTCATCACCGTGTCGGCGCGACCCTGCACGCTGTCGCGCGTAGCTGCAAGCAGGGGCGTTAGGCCACCGACCGCACGGTTGAGATCGCCGCCGCGCGCGATGATCTCGCGCAGCAACCTCAGATCACGCAAGGTCGCGGCAATGATCGCCAGCGAGCGCTGATCGCGTGCATCCAGCGCCGGCATCGCCGCGGGATCGGCGCCTTGCCGCAGGAGATCCAGCGCGCGATCCACCTCCCCGCCCGCGGCTGCCGTCAACAACGAGGAGGCGAGCCCCGCAGGGTCCGTCGGCGGATAAGGGTCGATGGCACGATCGAGGGCGCCGCCATCGGCAATCAGCACGCGTTCGTCCGGGGCGGCATTGACGGAGTCGGCAGCAAGCTCCAGCCTCGGGGCCTCGGATCCGACGCCTTCGAGAAGTCGGCTGCGCCACACGACGAGCAGCGCCGCCATCGGCGAGAGCAGCAGCGCCCAGAACAGCAGCGCGACGAGGTGCAGCTCATAGGGCAGCGTTCCGAACAAGCCCGACAGGCCGAATGCGGCCACCATCTGCGCGGCGAGCATGATGGCGACCGGCAAACCGATCTGCACCGCGTAGGCGAAGCCGCCAGTGCTCGCGAGCGCGCGGCGCACCGCACCGCTCAGGCGCGCGATGCTTCCCGGAGAACCGGACTCCGCCTGCGCAAACGGCGGGCGTTGCCAGACCAGTCCGAAGACCGGCCAGAACCGCGTCAGCGCCCACAGCAGTGCGGCGACTCCGGCGGAAAGCCATACCGCACTCAGCGGTGCACCGTCGCGCAACAGCAGCAGCGCCGGCCATCCCAGCAGCGCCGCCACCAGCAGTGCATGGGCGAGCGTCCAGATCAGGGCGGGCAGGAAACCGAGCGCCAGGCGCTGGCCCCAGGTCGGGCCATCAGAGGCCCCAAACAGCTGCGCGAACGCCGCCAGAAACAGCGGCACGGCCAGCAGCAACGCGATAAAGACGGCGGGGTGCGCAAAAAAAGCGGCTGGCGCCGCGACGGCGAGTGGCGGCAGCAGCGTCCAGCTGCGCGCGAGTCGGCTCATGGCGCGGGGCACTCGGGAGCGTTACCGCAGGCGTGCCGGGCGTGGCCGTGACCCTCGACCGCCTGCAACGATGCTTTCGGGCGGGCGCAGCTGCGCAGGAAAGGATTAGGGAACCTGAGCATGCGACGCAGTATACGAAAGGCCCGCGCAGCTCCAGGAACTCTTTCAGGAACGAGCCACTTCGACTCCGGCGGGGATCTCGCCCACGATGCGCTCGCACAGGCGTCCTCGACGCGCGAGCGGACGGGCGAGTGCAGCTGCAAACACCGGGTTGGTGCCAAGCACGCGGATTCCCGTTCGCGACCGGGTCAAGGCGGTATAGACAAGTTCCCGTCCGAGCACCCGCACATCGCGCGGCGGCAACACCAGCGTGACGTGGTCGAACTCGGCCCCCTGGGCCTTGTGCACCGTGAGGGCGAATGCGCTGGCATGCGGGGGCAGGTCGCCCGGCGCGAATGCGCGCATCGAAGCTGAAGCAGTGCCCGCAGCATCACTGTGGAGGATCCTGCGATCGGCGCCCGCGAACCAGATCCGCGCGCGCCCCCCCGCTTCGATCAGCACCACGCCAATGTCGCCGTTGAACAGTCCGCGCGCATAGTCGTTGCTTTCGATCAGCAAGGCCTGCCCGTGGAACAGGCCACCGCGGGCCGTGCGTCGGCTGCGCGCGCGCAGCATCTGCTCGATGCGGGTGCCGACACCGACGCTGCCGAAAGCGCCGTGGCGCAAGGCACAGAGGCACTGCCAACTCGCCAGCTGCGCCAGCGCGAGCGCGGGATCGTCGGTGGCGAGCAGCTCATCGAAACGACCCACGGCATCCGTCGGCGCGATCTCACGCTGAAGCTCGCGATCCAGTGCGGCGATGTTCGCCACCTGTGTGAAGTGACCGCCGGCATGCAGCAGGGCCAGAGCCGTCGTGGCGTCTCCCGCTCGCACCGACTCGAACAGGGCGACGCGCTCCGCGCCACTGCGGCGACTGAAGTCGAGTCGAGCCATCAGCGGGCGCACCTGCGTTGCTGGCGTAAGCCGGCCCGCGATCTGCGTTGGCCGCTCCGACGCACGCACGAGATCGGAGAGCACCGAACCGGCGGCGACCGACGCCAGCTGATCAGGATCGCCGGCCAGCAGCAGCAGTCCAGCAGCCGGCATCGCCGCGAACAACCGGCGCATGAGTTCAAGGTCCACCATTGATGCCTCGTCCACCGCGACAACGTCGGCGGCCAGCGGATTCCCGGCGTCATGCAGGAAACGCCGCTGCTGCGGCCGATAGCCGAGCAGGCGGTGCAGCGTGCGGGCTTCGTCCGGAATTTCGTCGAGCCAGGCATGGAGCTCGGTGTCCTCGCTCGCCGCACGCAACGCGCTCTTGCCCGCGCGCAGCGATGCCTCGATGCGCTGCGCCGCCTTGCCGGTCGGCGCTGCAAGCAGCATGCGCAGCGGCCGACCCGCCGCGCGTCGACGCAGCAGCAGGGCACGCAGCAGCGTGTAGGTCTTGCCGGAACCGGGCGGCCCGGTCAGCAGCAGGAGCGATGGACACTCTGCCATTGCGGCGGCGCGTTGCTGGTCGGCGCCGGCCTCGGCGAGCCACTGCGGCAAGGGTCTGGCTGCGCCGCTGGCGGCCGGTACAGTCAATGCATCATGCATGCAGCGTGCGCGCACGGCAGCCGCCAGTTCGCACTCCGCATGCCACACGCGCCGCAGGTAGCAGGCGCCGTCCGCTTCCAGCGCGAGCACGGCCGCTTCGTGTTCGGGGCCGACCCACTCGCTGCTGCGCAATGCTGCCTGCCATGCTGCCCATTCGGGCCACTCCGGCGCGTCTTTGCCCACGGGCGATCCGCCCATGCGGTCGAGTTCGGCGCAGGCATCGCCGCGGGCTTCGGCAAGAGCCGCAGCAAACACCGCCAGTGCGACCGCATCGCCCGCACCGCGCAGGGCGACCCAGCGCGCGAGGTGCTGGGCGAGTTCGAGCCCCTCGCCCACGTCGCCGTTGTCCTTCAGAGCCAGCACGGCGTTCAGTGTCTCGGCCATCGTCATGGCGCCGCCGCTCCGGCCAGGTCGGCGTCGAGCCGCTCGATCAATGCTGCAGGCAGGCGCGCGGCGAACACACCGTTTCCACAATCGTCGAGCCCGCGCACGAACAGGTACAGCGCTTCACCGCAATGGACCGCGTAGTCGTAGTTCGCCAGGCGCTGACGCAGGTAGCGATGCAGCGCGATCTGGTACAGCGTCATCTGCAATCCGTAGTGGCCGTGCTGCATGGCAACGACAAGCCGGTCGCGCGCATACGCTTCGGGCCCGTCGCCGAGATGGTTGCTCTTGTAGTCCAGCAGATGAAAACGGCCGGCGTGCCGAAACACGAGATCGATGGAGCCGGTGAGCATTCCGTTGAGGGCGCCCTGCGAAGGCAGGCTTGGCAGCAGGTCGCCGCAGCCGGCCTCGACAAACCACTGCGGCCAGCGCGCGAGCTGCGCACGTTCTGTCGCGAGGTCGAAGCGCAGCTCCGCGATGCGGTCAGACGGTGCGATGTCGACCAGGCGCAGTCCGGGCGGATCGAGCCGCTCGCGCAGCGTGCGCTCCACGAGTGGACCGAGTACGTCGAGCGCCTGCAGTGGCACCCCGCTTTCGCCCAGTGCGTTGCGCAGCACGTTTTCCTGGGTCGCGATCGACTGCGACCAGTCCAGTCGCTGCAAGGCGAGGTGCAGTGCGTTGCCGAACTCCCGGCCGCGAAAGGCGGCGATCCCGGAAGGCGATGCGGCGGGCCCCGACTCCGCCACATCGAGTGTCGCCGTCGGATCGGACTGCTCCAGCAGTTCTTCGTCGTCGGCAGGCGCCAGCGTGGTGCGGTCAATGTTGCGCGGCAGATTGCGCGTGACACTGCTGAAGCTGTGGATGGCCCAGGGCTCCGGCACCGCGGGCCGTTCAAGACGCACGGAAAGAATCGGCGGCGAAGTGTCGGGCAGTGCGGACGCGGACGCGTCGGTCGGCGGCGCAGCCACGATTGCGACCGCGGCGGGATGCCCTGCCACGAAAGCGTCCCAGGTGGGCCGGCCGGGGGGCACCCCAAGATGCACGGCCATGCGCGCGAGGTGATGATCGAGGGTGGCGAGTTCCGGTGAGGATCTGGGATCTGCCCAGAACACGTGGCAGGCGTGGCGTGCCCGCGTAAGCGCGACGTAGAGCAGCCGCAACTGTTCTTCCTGTTCCTCGATGTGGGATTTCCCGAGATTGAGCCGATGTTCCGGGGATCCGAGATCATGCAGCAGCCGACCCTGCGGATCGTGCAGCGCAGCCACCGGAAGTTTCGGAGTCCTGCGAACGTGGCTCATTCGCCACGCCATGGGCAGGTACACCACGTCAAACTCCAGCCCCTTGCTCGCGTGCAGGGTCATCAGCCGCACGCGCCCTGCATCGCTGTCGATGCGCAGCGATTGCGCTTCCTCGACCTGCATCGGCGCAGTGCTGCAGCAGCGCTCGAGATACGCGAGCAGCGAGCGCGGTGCGGCATGCGTGCCCTCCCCGGAGGCGAGCAACTCGGTCAGGTGGTAGAGATCGGCCAGCAGTCGCTCACCGCTCTCGAGACCCGCAATCGATGCGGCCCGCTCCGCAATCAGCGGCGCGAGCATTGCGGCAACGCCGTCCTGCTGCCAGGTCCGCGACAACACCGCGGCGCGTTCGAGCTCGGCCTGCCATGCCGCAGGATCGCGTCGCCAATGATCGAAATCAGGCAGCGTTGCGCCCAACAGCGGGCTTGCGAGCACTCCCCGCCAGCGTCGTGCATCTGCGCCAAGCGCAAGCGCTCCGAGCAGCAGCCGCAGCACCTCGGCCGCCTCGGACAGGAACACGCTGGCGCGACCGCCGCCCGTGCAGGGCACACCGCGACGTCGCAGCGCGGCGCGCAATCGCAGCACTTGCGCGTGCTGGGGCACGAGCACCGCAATGCTGCCGGCAGCAAGCGGCTCGCCATCGAGCCATACACCGTTCTCGCCGAGCGTGTTGGCAATGTCGTCCGCGCAGCGCTCGATGCACCACTCATCCAGCACCCCGAGTGCCGCGCCGTCCAGCTCCGGCGGTGCGAGATGCAGGCGCAGCGGAATGATGGGTCCGCCGTCGGCGTCGCGAAGTCTTGGTGGCACATCCGGATGAGCTGCCGCCACGGCATCGAATGTCAGCGCGTCGAGCGCCAACGGATCGGTTCCCGCGTCGAGATAGAACGCATTGACGGCGTCGATCAGCGCGGCGCTTGAACGGTAGTTCGTGCCCAGTCGATGCGCGTCGCCGCCGATGGTGCGCGCGGCAGCCAGGTAGGCATGCAGGTCAGCACCACGAAAGGCGTAGATCGCCTGTTTGGGATCTCCGACCAGCAGCAGGGTTGCACCCGGTGCGTCCCAGATGCGCTGGCAGATGGCGTACTGCTGGGCATCGGTGTCCTGGAATTCATCGATCAGCGCAACCGGCCAGCGCGCACGCAAACGGCTCGCGAGCGCTGCACCGTCATTGCCTTCGAGTGCCTGCCAGGTGGCGTCCACCAGATCGGTGAAGGTGTGTCCGTCGCGGGCGCGTGCACGACGACTGCGTTCGGCCCGGCACCACGTCGCCATGTGCATCAATGCCTCGGCACGGCGCGCGCGCTGCAGCGTGTCGTCGAGTTCGGCGTAGTCCCAGACCTGCCGCATGGCGCGCTCGTCGGCGATCGATCTCGAGTGCTGGTTCCGGCGTTGGCTGCCCGCAGCGTCTCTGTGCAGCCAATCCGAGAGATCCTGCGGCTCCTCGCCGCACTGCAGCTGCCGGATCAGCGACGAGAGCGCTTCAGCGAAGAGCTTGTTCGGCCGAAATTGCTTGTCGGGATCATCGAGAATCTTCTGCAGCTCCGCCAAAGTGGCGGTGTCGCGCAGTCCTTCGAGTGCAGCGGCGCGCGCCTGCGCAAGTCCGCCGGGGATCGGCACGAACTCGATGGGGCCGCGCTGGATCAGCGGGACGAGTGCCTGCGCCACCGCGGCAAAACCGTCCTTGAGCAGAATGCGGCACGAGGGCATCTCGTCCGCGCCCTCGCCAAGCACCTGCCCGCGCCAGCAGTCTTCCAGGCATTCGCGCGCCAGAGCGGCGGCGTCCAGAGGATCGCCATCAAGCCCTGGTGGTGCGGCGAGGGGCTCGTCGCGCAGGATGCGTGCGCAAAGTGCATGCAGCGTGTCGATACTGATGCGATCGAGCGCAAGCTCCGCGGCGCGGAGCCGTCGTCGAACCATGTCGGCGCCCAGCGTGAGCAGGCGCTCCTGCAGCCATTCGCGCAGCACGGAGTCCTTGCCATCGGCACCCGCGTCACCTGCTGCCGTGCCGTTTGGTCGTTCGACCTCCCGCGCCGCCATCGCCAGCATGGAGCGCAGGCGAAGACGCAGTTCCTGCGCGGCCGCGCGGGTGAACGTGGTGATCACCACCTGCTCGACGCGAACGTTGCTTTCAAGCAGCACGCGAAGCACCAGCAACACCAGCGTGTAGGTCTTGCCGGTGCCGGCGCTGGCCTCGATCAGCTGGCGCCCGCGCAGGGGAACTTCGCGCCAGTCGAATGAC